>CAYJAD010000031.1:0-26018 GCA_964368075.1 uncultured Desulfovibrionaceae bacterium
GCTGCCAGCTAAAGCTGGGGGTTTTAACCCTCCCAAACGGGGACAATAAAAAAATTATTTATCTGCATAATACGTGTTAATAAAATTTAATGTTTCGAGATCAAAATTCGCAAGATGCATTAATACTAAAATTTTTTCAGGGTTAAATGCATCTAATACCTTTTTCAAATATTTTTCTCGCTCAATTTTTGGTAGTGCATTAAATCTTCCTTGATTCATTAAAACAATTTCATCAAAATATACTAATAAATCATACCTTGTATTCCATCCAAAAGAGTCCGTAAGAAGAAAAATCCTTTTACCTATACGAGTATTAGCATTTTTGATATTATTCGTAATTAATAAAGTTTCAGTTAACAAAGCTTCTAATTCAGAAGTTTCCGCAACCCAAGTCGGAAAATATCTTTTAACATTAATATTTTTCGAAAGATTTCTGTAATTCACTATTTCAACATAAGATTTTAAAGCACTTACCCCGGGGTATAAATGTGTAATATCGGATTTTTTTAACACTTTTGAAAGTGTTAATTGTGGAGGAACAATATCTATACCAAACATTTTTTCAACGCTCAAACGAACGAGCAGTTCTGTGTATACACCGGGTTCCCAATGAAAAAATGTTTTAGGAATGAGCTGATATTTTTTTTGTATTTTGTTAGCTTCAGCATAAGACGATACAAAATTAGGCAATTTTTGCTCTAATTTACCTAATCGATCTAAATAACGCAATTTATTTCTTTCACCATGCGCTTTAAACCACCAGGGGTAGTACTCTACATCAAGAATATGTTTTGTAGGCACTGCTAAAAACGTAATGCTAGGATGAGCATTTTCTGCAATTGTAATCAGTTTACTGTAATAGGCATCATTGAATATACGCAAAGAATCTATGTTAAGCAAACTATTTGGGAATCGAGTGCTATGTGAACCAAGAAAAATGTATCCATCACTTCCAACTGTTACCTGTTTTTGAAAACGAGGTATATCTCTAAATAGAGTAAAGTAAAGATTGTTATGAGTTGAAATGATTTCAGATCTGAATCCAAAATTATCATCAATCCATTTCGTGATATTTTTGGGAAAATTAACCATTGATTCAATAGAAAAGTCATAATCAAACTTTGCCATAACCCTGTGTTCTTGTAGTGCATCGCTATTTAAAGTTGTAACAAAGGCACCAAACATAGGAAGCGACAACAAAAAACAACAAGCAAAAATAAAAAAAATTTGATTTTTTTTAGCTATCATGATCAAAACCTAAAATAAATAAATGGATTATGAGAACCAGCGCCAATAAAAATTATAGACAACACAAGAAGAGATATCAAGATTGAAAGCGCTGCAATCTCAACTTTACATGATTTGTAAATAAGTAAATAGCTTTCAGGGTGTTGTGAATCAACAAGGTTCTTAGAACTTAGAAAGAGCTTTTTCCACAAAGGCACTGCAAATAAACAAGCCATCCCAGCGAAGAATACAGCCCCATTATCTATATAATAAAAGACATTATAGTCATTTATCGCATGAGTAAAACCAAACATTCTTTTTAGGTACTCAATAGCAACAGAGAGACTATCTGACCTGAATAGCACCCAACCAATGCAAACCATTAATAATGTATACACATGACACAAAACTTTTGGAGTTTTATTTAACATTCTATGTAAAAACAAACGCTCTACGACAAGCAAACTTCCATGAAACCAGCCCCAAACCAAAAAATTCCAACTTGCGCCGTGCCATATTCCACAAATAGAAAAAACTATCATCAAATTCATATATGTGCGCACGCTCCCTTTTCTACTCCCCCCCAAAGGAATATAGAGATAATCCCTTATCCAAGAAGAAAGCGACATGTGCCACCGTCGCCAAAACTCTGTTATACTAGCGCTTACATATGGATAATTAAAGTTAGGTGGAAATGTAAAACCAAAGATGTACCCTAGCCCAATAGCCATGATTGAATATCCAGAAAAATCAAACAATATTTGAAGAGAATATGCAATAGCGCCTACCCATGCTACCGATGTAGAAATGTCATCCAAGGGACTCGCAAAAATATAATCTGCTACTACGGCCATGTTATTGGCTAAAAAAACTTTTTGAGCTAATCCCGCAATAAAAAATTGTAGGCCTGTATAAAAGTTTTGAACACTTAACTCTCTACTATCAATTTGCTCTACAATAGTACTGTATCGTACAATAGGCCCCGCAATTAATTGCGGAAACATTGAAATATAAAGTGCTGTATCCCAAAAATTTTTCGACGGTTTTGCATCTTTTCTGTATACATCTATTACATAAGAAATTCCTTGAAAAGTAAAAAAAGAAATTCCTATAGGTAGCAAAATTGAAAATTCTTCTAATTTTAAAATTCTTGTATCAATATAACTCAAGTTTTGTACAATAAAAGAGAAGTATTTACCATAAATTAAGATTAATACGTTCAATAAAATTGCCCATACAAGATAACGTTTGCTTTTCTCAGATGTACATATTTTCTTTGCAAAAAAATGATTTATGGCAATTGAAAGTAATAAAATAGGCAATGCACTCAAATCACCAAAAGAGTAAAACAATAAACTCACAAACAATAACACAGCATTTTTGTATTTTTGTGGGACAACAAAATATAGAAAAAGACTTATTGGCAGAAAATAGCAAAGAAAGACTATCGAACTAAAAACCATTTTTAATTAACCTTTATGTTAATAATTGTTCATTTTCATAATATTTTATAAAACAAAAAAATAGTCAAATAAAGTTTTTATGTAGTTTACACAACTAAAATTGACGCCATCAGGCCACACTTCTTACCAGCTTCAATATCGTGTAAGCTATAGATTTTATTCTTATCTTCGCGATTTTGATTGATAGCTTTAAAACAAGTATCCAGTAACAACTGCATTACAAACCCTTCTTAACCAGTTTTTTGTATTACAGGTCTATTTCTGGTTAAGAAGTTTATAATAACTTCTTATTCTTTTCAATATATTTCAGTTTGATATATGCTTTTTAAGGACGAGTTATCATATATTTTTCCTCTTTTAATTTTATTCGCATTTTATATCAACTAAGAGGAAAGACAACTCTCTCGTGTCGGAACCAGGATTTTCAATAATAAAATTACTTTTTAATTCTATAAAGTTATCAGCTAATGGAGTTGCCGTTATTTCAAATTCAAAATAGTTCTCAGTAATTTTGACTTCTTTTTTTAATCCTTCGTTAGTTTGTACTTTAATGTGGAACTGGCTATGTATGTTTTCTGGAAAATACCCACAAAATCGAATTGTTCCTTTGTTGAGACTTTTAATTTTTATTAAGGCTTTTTTTGAAACCCACAAATCTTCATAAACGCCTTGATTATATATGGCTGTGAGTTTGTCAGAACCAGCTTTTCTATCTTTGAACTCTTCAATAAATAAGCTGAAAATATTACTGGGGACTTCTCGAACACAATTTTCTGGTGTTAATCCGCGACTATAAATCGGATTGGCACACTTTTCTTTACTCAATACGGCAACAAGGTGCGTAGGTTTTATTGCTCCAGCTTGCAGCAAGGCTTCATCTGTTTCGTGAATCATATCTATAAATTTAATATCTTGATCATTTTCAACATCAAAATTATGTCCGAAGCAACGATCAATAAAAATATCTATGATGTTTCCATAGGCAATAAATATTTCAAAATGAAAATTTTTTATTAGAAGAGGTAAAATGTCTTGAGCTCTAATACCTTCAAATCCTTCTCCTGAACAGTCCCAATTTACATATTCAACTTCAGTTCTTCCTAGCAAGTGGTTATATTTATAACGATCAGGTAGCTGACTCCAGAATTGCCTTACACGAGTCAGAGCTTCTGGCCATCTTTGGTGCCCATTTCTCCCTATCATATCATTTATAATAAATTTTCCATTATCTACCAAACTAGATTTTATTTCAGAAAATAAAGTTTCTAATTTTTCAATATGATGCAAAGATTGGTTTGCGATAACCACTGTATATTTTTTATTTGACACCCACTGATTACAGTCTAAACTGGTAAATGTCATATATTCTTCAATTTTTAAGTGTCTAGCGAGTGCTCGCCCTCTTTCAAGCATTGCTTCATTGATGTCAACACATTCAAATTTAAAATTGGTCAACCCTTTTTCTAATAATAGTTTTACAATTTCTACCTCAAGATTACAATTTCCAGCTCCAATACTAATAAAATTTCTTGTAGTTTTGTCGAATTTTTCATAGTTTTTTAAAATATTAAAAGCAAAAAATTCTGCAAATGATGAAAAACCGTATTCTTCAAATATTGGCTTGATATATTTTTTAGACCAATAATGGAAAATATTTGGCAAATTATGTACATCTATGTTGTCGTTAAAAATATCAATCTCTTTTTGTATTCTGTTTTTATACGTTTCCAAGTCAGACATTACAATACCTCACTATATTTAAGCTAACTAATTACTCGAAATTAAAAAAATCTTGTTTTATAAAAAATTCAACAACTTACTGCTTTTCGCATTATGTTCAAGAAGGGTAAGCCTATCCAACCAATACCGAAAAAGTCACTCCACACTTCTTACCAGCTTCAATATCCCACTCTTTATCACCAAACAATATGCACTCTTTTGGGTCTGCATCAAACTCAAAAAGCGCCCTTTCAATCATACCGGGGTTTGGTTTTCGACAATGGCAATCACCTGTAAAATCAGGATGATGTGGGCAAAAATAAAATGCATCAATATGCGCATTATGCTCTGCAAGCTTTTCATTCATAAATGAGTGCAAAGCGTGCATGTCGCGTTCATTATAATAGCCTCTGGCTATACCTGCTTGATTCGTTACCACTACAACCTTATAGTCCCAGTCCTGCCATTTTTTAATAAAGGCTGGCATGCCATCTATAAAAAACATTTCATCTTTTTTATGTACATAGCCTGTATCTACATTAATAGTGCCATCCCTATCAAAAAAAGCAATTTTGTGTTTTTTAATAAAAACCTGCATGCTTTTTTGAGCTGCACTGTAGTCTTCTGGAACCCCGATGTCTATAAAATATCCTTCGCTTTCAAAAGAGATGAGAACTTCGTCTTCAAGAGTCTTTTCTAAGTAATCTGATTCAAAAGAAAATGTTTTTTCATTGATATGCTGTAAAACATTCGTAGGAACATAATAAACACCACCATTTATTAAGCCTGCCTGAGTAGGTGC
This sequence comes from uncultured Desulfovibrionaceae bacterium, assembly GCA_964368075.1. Taxonomy (GTDB): domain Bacteria; phylum Desulfobacterota; class Desulfovibrionia; order Desulfovibrionales; family Desulfovibrionaceae; genus CAYJAD01. The sequence goes on from CAYJAD010000031.1 coordinate 5,212, forward strand.
TTTTTCTATAAAATTATTAATGATGTTATTAGAAGAAATTTGCACAGTTCCATAGCGCGAAAAATTATACATACGCTTAGTGGCAATAGCAATTTTATCTTTGTTTTTTGACATTTCACTTAAATTAACATCGAAAAAAGTATCTCCATTAAGTACAAAGACATTTTTATCATCACAAAGACTCAAGGCTTGTTTTAAAGCGCCGCCCGTCCCAAGGGGAGTATCTTCAACGGAATAGATGAGTTCTACGCCACGATATGATATGCCAAAATAGTCTGATATGGTATCCTGCTTGTACCCCACGGCTAATATAATGCGTGTAACACCTTTTTCAATTATATCATCGAGGATAAATCGTAAAAAAGGCCTATTGCATACCGGAGCCATAGGTTTTGGCACATCAGAAACGATGTGAGAAAGGCGAGTACCAAAGCCTCCAGCTAAAATCACAGCTTCCATCATTAGCTCCCGAAAAGCTCATTTTCAACGTATGCACAAATACAATGATACACCGGCAAATGAAATTCTTGAATTTTATAGGTTTCGTCTGAGGGCACACAAATGCTCACATCACAAAGATTTTTTAAAATACCCCCTGACCTTCCTGTCAATAAAACTCGAGGCATATTCTTGTATTTAGCAATCTGACAGGCATATTTCACATTCTGAGAGTTACCAGAAGTACTCAATGCAAGCAATACATCACCAGAACAACCATAGCCATATACTTGCTGTGCAAAAATTGCTTCGCTGGCCCTGTCATTACCAAAAGCTGTCATTAAAGCAGACTGACTCACAAGGGATATGGCTGGTATAGGTTGCTGCAAAGTTTTGCTTAAAAATGTACCATCGTTGCCAAATAGCGACAGTATGTCTTGAGAAAATTGTGTGTCCACATTCCGAGGCAATAAAAAGCCCTTCATCAGCTCGCCGACAATATGCTCTGCATCCGCAGCACTGCCGCCATTGCCACACACCAAAATCTTATTATTACTCTTGTAACATGCCATAAAACAATCTATAGCACGTAGAATATCTACCTTACAAACCTCAAGCTCTGGAAAGCGGGCAAGAGTATCATTAAAAATAGCTAAACTTGTCTCTTTCATAGTACATCGCACCATTTAATATAAAGTCCAAGCTTGCATTCCCTTATCAGTAAAACTCACAGGGAATACCCGCCCCGCATCATGTTTTTTTAGAGCTTCCATAAGCTCGAATCTGCGTACAGGGTCACAAACAATCATGGTAAAACCGCCTCCCCCTGCGCCGCTGATCTTAGCAGCTTTTCCGCCATGAGCCATAATGAAATCATAAATGGATTCGATGGCAGGACTAGAAATAACCTTTGATGTTTTTTTCTTTGCTTCCCAAGAATTACGCAAGCATTGAGCAAAACTCTCAAACTCACCTTTAAGAAGACAAGCTTTCATAGCAAAAGCAGATTGTTTAAGGGCATGCATGGATTCTAAAGATTTACTTTCTGGAACTATTGCATGATTTATTTGATCATCAATAATTTTTGCGCTTTCTCGCGACACCCCAGTATAATAAAGAATCAAAGAGTTTTGAAGCTCATTACAAATCCAATTCTTAATGCGAAGCGGATTAACTATAACATGGCCACTTTCGGCAAATTCAATAAAGTTAAAGCCGCCGAAAGTGGCCGCATATTGATCTTGCTTGCCTCCAGCTAAGCCTAATTCTTCACGCTCTATTTCGTAGGCCATTTGCGCTATATCATATTCACCTAGCGGCAAATTGAGCCACTCCATATACGCTTTAATCATGGCAACAACCAAGGTTGATGAAGAACCAAGTCCACTCCCTGCAGGAGCATCGCAGTAAGTTGTCATTTTAAATGATAACTTTTTATCTGCACTAAAATCACGCTTAATACGATTATATACTCCTTTGTGAAGAAGAAGCTCCCCTTCGCACGGCAATATACCCTGTGAAGACGTTGTTGTATATTTTTGTTTTAAATCTGCGGCATAAAATATAACTTCATTACTATCTAAAGGCTCAATAGTACAATATGCATACATATCAATGGTTACATTTAAAACAGCACCACCAAACTTATCACTATAAGCTGAAATATCGGTGCCGCCACCAGCTAGCCCAATACGCAAAGGAGCTTTTGATCGTATTATCATGAAGCGTGTTTCTCCAATTAACGCGTCAAAAAATTCATTCCGTTATCTAACCTACTTCTCCAATAGTTGAGCAAGTCCCCCATAGTTTGCTCAAAAGAGATTTCAGGTTCCCATCCTGTATGATCTTTAAATTTATTACAATTTGGTATTTGCAAATCAGCATCTATAGGACGCAACCTCTCAGGGTCAACTTCTATTTTTATTTTATCCTTCATTGTAGACAAAGAAATCAAAGTGTTTAAAGTCTCACCGACTTCGCAAGTATACGTTCCACCAATATTATAATATTCTCCTGCAGTAGGATTTTTTGTCACTAACATATAATACGCACATACAGCATCTCTAACATCAGCATAGGTTCGTAAGGATTTAAGATTACCTACCTTAACAACAGGAGGAATGAGCCCTCTTTCTATCATTGCAATCTGCTTAGCAAAGGTCGATTCATGAAACACATCGCCACGACGAGCCCCTGTATGTGTAAACATACGAGTTGTCATCACTGTCATTCCAAAAGCCTCTGCATAGTATCTGCCAAGTAAGTCTGTTCCAACTTTAGAAATTGCATAAGGTGAAGCTGGATGAAAAGGACACTCTTCATGAATACCATCACTAGGTTTTTGCTCTTCAGGTATTTTTCCGAAAACTTCTGACGATGCACAAACATGAATTACAGGCTTATAATTCGCATCAAGATCCATTTCACTTTTAACAGCTTCCATAAGACGGCATGTTCCCAATATATTAGTATTAAGTGTGTCTATAGGCGCTGTAAAACTTGTCATAGGATAGCTTTGAGCAGCTAAGTGAAAAAAATATTGAGGTTTAATTTTACGAATCACTGTGAGTAAAGAAACTTGGTCATTCAGATCAGCATATTCAAAAAACATGCGATCTTTATTGTTTACACGAGGAAGAAGATGCTCAACATTGTCCATGGGGCTTCGCCATCTGCAAACACCATAAATATCCCAGTCTGTTTCAGCTAAAAGATAGTCAGCAAGATGAGAGCCAACCATACCTGTAACACCTGTAATTAAAGCTTTAATTTTCACAATTTTTTCCTCTTATGCAAATTCTTTTTTCATTGCCTCTTCAATAGAAGTAGGCAATCGGTTAAGTAACATTTCCAAAAAATATGATTTTGTATAAATTGTATTTGGTCGTGCATCAAAAAACTCAGGAGGAGGCACACTTAATGTGTACTCTAGCAAGCAATTAACATTTCTTTTATACAAAGCAGCCAAATCTGCCCTTGAAAGAAGGTGCGGACCACTAAAATTATAGACACTTGTTGGGCACATGGCAAAATTAGATTTTAATGCCAAGATTCCATCAAGTATATCCTCGACATACACCACGCTTCTAAAGAGGGCGTCAAAAACATCTGCTTGTTTACCATTTGAAACACAAGCATCAAGATATTTCATAAACTTATCTTCACGCGAAAAGACATATGAAAGACGAAATACTTTAAAACATTTTTCATCTTTAAACGTATCTTCCACTTCAAATTTCATTTGCGCATACTTTCCAAAAGGCTTCACTACAAAATCTTCATAAGCGGGGTCTTCACAAGGACCATTTACAACATCACTCGATAAAAACAATACATTCGCACCGCGATCAATGCAGTTTCTTATAAACCAAATTGTACCAATTACATTCACCTGATACGCATAGTCATAATTTTTATCACATTCATCTGGAGATGAGACTGCTGATAAAAAGATTACAAAATCATCTTTTTCGATATGTTTAAAGTAAGAAGTATCTTTCTCTGTTAACTCTACATGTATATCTTCTTTGTTTCTAGAATAAGTATATACAGAGCAATTTTTTGGAATTTTTTCAATAAGTTTTTTTCCTATATATCCACTACTACCTATAATATGAATATTCATAATTTTTCCTACAAAGAAAAAATGTGTTCTAATTTGCTTTCAGCTATCTCGTAAGAAAAGTGCGCGCGCACATATTCTCTACAGTTTAGTGCGAGACTCATAGAAAGCTCTTCGTCATTATACAGCTCAATAACACGATTGCTAAATAAAGTTGGCGAATCATAACCATGTAAGCATGCATCAATATCTAGCAAACCTTCAATCCCTATAGAAGTTGCAACAATGGGCACAGCATTTTTCATTGCTTCAACGGTTTTTCCTTTTACTCCAGCACCGTATCGAAGTGGAACTACACAAACGCGACAAGAATCATAATGTTCTTGTAACTCTTCGTCTGTAATAAATCCTGTCACAATAATATCATCGCAAGCTAAATTTATAATTTCTTGAGGTGGATTGGACCCAATAATAACAAGTTTTGCATTTTTACAGCCTTTTTTTGTATCTTTCCAAATATCATTAACAAACCACTTGATACCATCTACGTTAGGAGTATGTGAAAATCCTCCCACAAAAATAATATTATTTTTGCCCCTAAATGAAACAGGCTCAGTTTTTATATTTTCATAACAAAAAATTGGTGCTATTGCTGACTTGCCTATGCCAAACTCTGAATTTATTATAGAATGTTCATCATTACTTATTGTCAAAAACACATCAGATTTTCTTATGATATCAAATTCAACTTCCTTTATATCAGAAATTTTTGGCAACAAAGACTTGTCACCTGAAATATTATATTCTCTCTCTAGTCTTAGATAGTGTAAATCCATCCCATAATATATAATTTTAGATGCTGTGCATTTTTTTATAATATCAATATATTTTTCAGTAATATGAGGTCTATTTGTATAAACTAAATTTATAAATGCACCATACACATTAAACCAGTCTTGAAGGTTGCATTTATAATAATTACTGCATAAAAACTCTATTCCTTTCTGTTCTAATCTAGGAGCATAGGTAATATCATAATCAAAATTATCGCTTAGAAATTTGACATTATATCCCATACGAGCAAGAATTGTCAGGTAATGGTCAACAGTTCTACTACCAGCATCTTTATCGTATTGAGGAATATAATGATCAATGACAAGGACAGTTTTCTTATCTTTAGCTCTATCTTTAGCTAGGAAAACATTTTTCCCCTTTTCATAATGTTCAGCAAGTAATTCATCCTTCCATTTATCATGGAACTTCTTTGTATTTACAATTTGATAAGATTTTTGCCCTGTAGAAGTATCGGTACCATTAGAAATGCCTTCAAAATGCACAACTACAGACTGTGGTTGATAGGCAACTTTATAACCTCTTTTCCGCACTTCAAAAGCCAAATCGCTATCTTCACAGTAAGCTGGAGCAAATTGTTCGTCAAAACCGCCAATGTCATCCCACAATTGTTTAGAAAGCATAATACATGCACCAGAAATGTAGTCTACTTCTCGAACATAATTATACTGCGGAAGATTCGGATTATCGCCGTGTCCAAAATTCCACGCGCTACCATCACTCCACAAAATTCCACCAGCTTCTTGCAGTCTCCCATCTGGGTATACAAATTTAGATCCCACTAAACCTATAGTTGCATCCTTTTCAATTAGCTGCACTAGAGAACTTAACCACTCTGGTTGCACCTGTGTATCATTGTTCAAAAAAAGTATATATTTACCCTTAGCATATGCAGATGCATTGTTACAATTGTGTAAAAAGCGTACATTTTTATCTGATCTTGTAACAGTAATACCGTCTACATACTCTGATATTTGTACTGTTTTATCTGTTGAACAATCATCGGCCAAAATAACTTCATAATCTATACCCTTAGTATTATTATAGATAGATTTCAAACAAAGGTATGTATAATCAAATTCATTATATACAGGAATAATAATAGAAACAAGAACATTATCGAATTTCGGAAAAGTCAGTTTATCATACTGTCCGTCCTCAATTTTCAGTAACTCAATATTTGTATTTCCTAAATTGTTTTGAAATTGATGGCCTTGACGTCTATAAAAATTCAAAAGTGCATTTTTAAAACCATAACTGCGGAAACTTCCAACAGAGTTTTTCGCAAATTTTTTAACGCCATACACTACAATATATTGCGCTGCTAAAAAGCACAGTCTAACAATTTTAGTGCTTTTACTAGGATTTATAACTGTCAACTGTTTCAGCTCACCCGCGTGTTCGAGCACAAACTCGTTTTTCCATTTTAATGATACTATATGCTTTAATGTATGCTTAAAACCAAAAATAAGAATACTTGCTGGCAAAAGAAGTAAGGCTACAACTGCTTGTTTGAGTTTTGCACGAGCTTTTCTAAAAATATGTGCAGTAAAACGCAGAGGAGCTGTTATTCGCCAAGAACGTGAGTTTAAAAATCCAGAAATAGTTTCCACGCTTGAATTATACTCTTGCTCAAGTTGTTGCTTTTCTTGCACTACCTGTTGCTTTTCTTGCTTTAGTTGCTGCTTCTCTTGCTCTAGTTGGTGTTTTTCCTGCTCTAGTTGCTGCTCTAATAAATACACTTTTTGCTCAAGCTTGAATTTTTCCTCAAAAAGTTCTTTCGAAAACAAATTTGACTTTTGTATTTCTTCTTTCATTGCAATATCAATTTGTGAAGAGGCACAATATATATTTGGTGGTAGATATTTTAAAACTATATCTTCTTTGATTTTTTCTATGAAATCTATACTATTAAGAACTTTAAAATTTGATATTCTTTCCAATGCATTTTTAAAAAAAGAAATTTTTTCTTTCGTACCAATATATTTTTCAATAGCGTAAATTAAGTATGTATCATATCTACAATGTTCAGCACCTAAAGAATTAATTTTAATATCATCAAAATTAACATCACAGTTAGTTAATGAAAGTAAATCACATTGTATTTTTTTTCTATAGTCTAAATCAGAACACAAGGTATTAACATTAAAAACATAGTCTGAAAAAAATGCACCAGAAACAGTTGAAATCAACCATATTTCAAAAAACAATTTAATTAATGATTCATCTTGTGCTAGTAAGAATTTGTACTCATCATTTTTTAACAGCAAATCGGCATTATCAAAAACATAATCTGGAATCTCTAAGCCAAGAATATTTGGTAAAGAGCCTTCACGGATATATTTAACTAAGTACAAAATATTTCTTATAAAGTCTGGCCTTTTATAAAATGAAAGCAGTATTTCTTTAGGATTTTTATAGTGTGTTATATGGATTCCTGAAAACTCTTTTCTAATTTGTCCTGCACGACACAAAGAGCGCACAAATCCATATACAGGAGTTTTATTCTGTTCAATTGAAGAAGAGTTGAGCATTTCTAAATACAATTTTTCATCTGCTTCAATCTCACCAACAGGAAAGTAATTTTCATATGAAAACTTACTACTATAATTCTGTATACCTATTTTTCCTAGTAAAAAAGGTAAATATTCTTTAAAATATACCTCATTCATGAAGTCATGCTTTGAATTCCAATTTTTATCTGAATGAGAAAGTAAAAAATCGCGATCAGCCCATGATAAAGCTTCGCAAAAAGGCTCGTAAAACCATTGATTCCCAAAGTTTTCATGTCTATATTTATTAAAAATATACGTACTAGACGAACGCCAAAAAGAATGAAAAAAAATTCCCATATCACTCCCTTACAAACTACCTATTGTATTCAAATAAATCAACATAACCACCATGGAGAAGACTTTTTTCAGGTAAAACTTGAAATGTGCAAACGTCTACGATTCGACATAAAGGGCTACTTTCTATTGTTGACCAAATACCTACATTACAAAAATAATCTCCCGGAAGAAATAAGCATTTAAACGGAAATTGTATTGTTGCTTTAAAATTTTTACCACAAAAATCTTCTTCTATTCTTGGGCAAAATATTTCTACACCTTGAACGGTTTTAAATGATGCACAATACAATATGTTCAATATTGTTTTTTTAAAGTGTATATCATAAACAAGTACATAGTTTTCTGACTTAACAAGACGATTTACCTGTTCTCCAGCCATATTAACAATTTTAACATGAGAAATTGTTACAATATCAGATGGATAGTAAATAGTATTTAATATAGTATCTGCACTTGCAATATAATCGCTTTTTACAGCAAGCTCATCTTCTTCTACTGTTACCTCTTTCTTTTTTTCAGAAAGAAATAAACAGATATCTTCATCTTTAATATCACTAAAGATAATTTTATGAAAAACATCACACACTTTTTTAGGGGTGTCATTTAAAAGAAGTTTCCCTTTCGAAAGTAATACTGCCCTATCACATAAACTTATAACAGTACTCACATCATGCGATACAAACAGTATGGAGCACCCCTGCTGCTTTAGTTTTTCAATGGTGGCAAAACACTTTCTTTGAAAAGCAACATCCCCCACAGCAAGGGCCTCATCCACAATTAAAATCTCAGGGTCGCAATGAATAGCCACAGAAAAAGCTAAGCGCACGTACATACCGCTAGAATAGGTACGCACAGGCTGATGCACAAAGTCCCCAATGTCGGCAAAGGCTACTATGGCTTCATACTTTGCATCAATTTCTTCTTTAGACATACCAAGAACGGCGCCATTGGTATAAATATTTTCATGTCCGGTAAAATCTGGGTTAAAACCGGCCCCTAGCTCTAGCAAAGCAGAAATGCGCCCTGTCGTTTCAACGCTGCCGTGAGTGGAAAAAAGAGTGCCACAAATTATTTGCAATAGCGTAGATTTGCCACTGCCATTGCGCCCCACTATTCCCACTGTTTCGCCTTTTTTTACATTAAAAGAGATATCATTGAGCGCCCAAAACTCTTGAAAATAATTGCGGTGTTCTTTGCCCAGCAATTGACGTACTCGAGGAAAAATAAATTGCTTTAGCCTTGCTCGCGGATTGTCATATATCTGAAAACATTTGCTAATGTTCTTTACAGAAATAGTTGTATTAGAGCACATCTGCAAATCCTTTGCGTGTTTTTTGAAACCATGCGAAACCTAACACCAAACAAAAAATAGAACACAGCAACACGAGAGGATATAGTGACCAATCAGGGCTTTTTCCCCAAAACATAACATCCCTTGCCCATCCTAAAAATGGGGTTAAGGGATTAAAGTGCAACAAGAATCTATATTTTTCTGGGATAGCGGTGAGAGGATAAAAAATAGGCGATAAAAACATAAGCAGTGTAGAAAAAACACCGACAACATGCCCAATATCACGAATATACACGCCCAGCGAAGCTAAAAAAAATGAAATCCCCAATATAAAAAGCGTCAAAGGGAAAAGCACCACAGGCAAATATAAAATAGAAAGATGAGGTACACCAAAGAATACAATATAGCCCAAAATCCAGATAAACATGCTCATCATAGCATTAAATAGTGCCGTTCCTAAAATAACAAAAGGTAGCATTTCCAAAGGGAAAACCACTTTTTTCACATAATTTACATTTTGTAATACAATGACAGGAGAGCGATTAAAACATTCTGAAAAAAAATTATATACAATGAGTCCTGCAAACAAAATCAAAGCGAATGTCACTTTTGATTCATTCTCCGCCGTACCCCAACGCGCATTGAAAGCTATGCTAAAAACAAGAGTATACACAGCTAGCATAATAAGCGGCAATAAAATTGCCCACAAAACACCTAACGCAGAACCTTTATAGCGCATCATGATATCACGCTTTACTAAAACAATGAGTAGTGCTAGATGATTTTTTACACTTTTCACTAATTGTAAGGGATTTATCGAGTAATTTGCTGCAATCATAAAACTATCTTATTTTTAATAAATTCATAAACTTGTTTAATACAATCCTTTTTTGCAAAGCTATCTGTTTTTACACAAAGCTCTGCATTTTCAGGCTCTTCATAGGGGGCAGATATGCCTGTATAGTTTTTAATCTTCCCTTCTCGAGCTAATTTGTAATAGCCCTTTACATCGCGTAGTTCGCACTCTTCTACTGAGCAAGAAACAAAAATCTCATTAAAATCTTCGCCTATGATATTTCGTGCCAATCGGCGATATTCACGTAAAGGCGATATAAAAGCAGCAAGACAAACGATACCCTGCTTAGCAAGTATGGTGCTCAATTCTGCTATTCGGCGAATGTTTTCCGCTCTACCCTCAGGGCTAAAGGACAAATCCGAGCATAAGCCATGCCTAATAATATCTCCGTCAAGTACCGTAACATGAATATTTTCTGCAAAAAGTTGCTTTTCTACAGCATGGGCAATGGTAGATTTTCCCGAACCGGAAAGTCCGGTAAACCAAAAAACACCACCTCGATGTCTATTGCGCATTTCTCTATCTGCTCTATCCACAAAGGCCTGAGGTGAGGTGAGATGTATATGTGTCTTGATATTTTGTGTCATTGTAGCGTTTTGATCTATGTTTGCTTAAGTATAATTGTTATGAATTTCGTACCATATACTTAAATTTAACGATTGTGTAAAGCGCATACTAACCGCCTATAATTTTACATATAAACCACATAAATCTTATAATTCAAAGGCTGTATATAGACCCCGCTATCTTTCAAAAAATTTCATTTATATATTGCTTTTCTGAATAGCAATACCGACTTCACTTCTAGTCCCCTACATCTGTTACAGTATGTAAAATTTTTCATTGCTTGCCCTTAAAATAAGGGCCCTACACAATTTTTTTGTGCTATTATAAAAAAATCAAAAAAAAAGCCAAAATGCGCAGTATACTATATACTTAAACAATTTGACTTTTTATGAAGACAAAGCAAATTACATTTTTCTAGCGGATTACTAGACTACTTTAAACCATGTAGTCACGTAGCTCTTCCGCATATAACGTACATTTTACAAAGACAACTTTTTAAAGACTGACTCCGGAAGAAGTTTAATAAGTAACATAATATAACGCCAAAACCACTTTGTATACAAAACATTTTTTTTCTTATGAAGTGCCTTGTAAATGTCACGAGCTACTTGTTCCGGTGTCGCCGTAAGCAGTGCAGGAAGATTCATCCCCTCAGTCATACGCGTTGCAACAAAGCCGGGATTTACTGTCATCACGTGCACATTATTCTTGCACAATCTATTACGAAGGCCTGACAAGAAAACTGTAAAACCTGCTTTGGCCGCACCATATACATAGTTAGAGGCTCGCCCTCTTTCACCGGCTACAGAGCTAATACCTATAATGGCACCATGCCCACGTTTTTCAAAAACATCAGCAGTCTTGCTCAAAAGAGGAACAAGCCCTGTAAGATTAGTCGTTAAAACATCTTGTGCTAAAGACATATCATGACGAGCTTTTTCTTGGTCTCCTAATAATCCTACAGCGCAAAGCACAGCATCTGGTTCCTGCGTCAAGTTAGCCCATAGTTTATCAGCACTATCAGCAATAGCAGTATCAAATAAAGCATATGAACACTGTTTTCCGCTACGCACACTAAAATCTTGAGACATGGCTTGCAAAGCAACTTCATTACGACCAGCTAAAATAATATTCCATCCTTGAGCTTGAAAATAAAGACCAGTTGCTCTTGCAATGTCTGATGTTGAACCAATAATAAGTAATGTTTTCATATATAAACCTTTTAATAATTATCTTGAAGCAAGGTTAGTTTTATACTCACGAAAAAACAGCATCATGGCTGCATATTGTGCGCGGCTTTGTAAAAAACCAAAAACTCCCACCAATACGGATGGCAACAGATGAAAAAGCCTTATAAAAATAGCCACTACTGCAGCCTCCTGAAGAGGAATCTGCATAAATTGTAATGTGGCTATAATTGCAGTTTCCATAACTCCTATACCGCCGGGAGCTAAGAGCAGTGCAGAGCTAAAAAAAACAGCTACAGTAAGTAAACCCAACTCTTGAAAACTTAAATCTAAACCCACAAGAACGTTAACAATAAGTGTTATATGTAAAAAATTTAACAACCAAATACCTATAGTCAACGCGCAAAGCCTAGTCCATGTCCCAAAGGATGTGATATGCGCTAAAGCCTCTTGGAAGGCAAGTCCGTACTTTTGCCAAAAAGGTTTATTTAGGAATTCAAATTTATTTTGTAAATACTCTATGTTTTTTATAAATAAAAAACAAAAAATCCAAGCAAACAATAAAACAACACCTATGCAAGTCATTAACACTGTGTGTAAATGTGCCGTGGCAAAACACAGACTTAAGAAGAGTAGCATGGTCATATCTAGCATTCGTTCCACCACACATCCACTAACCACTCTTACATAAGAAAAAGGGCTGGCGCTTTTAAGCAAAAAAACCTTCACCACTTCACCTAAGCGCGCCGGAAGGAGAGCATTAACACCCACGCAAAGTGCTGTAGCATTAAAACTCTCTATAAAAGATATTTTTTGAGCAAAAATTTGACACAAACGTGAAGCCAGAAGTAACCAAGGCGTAAAACGTTGCACAAAAACAAGCCCCAAAACACCTACACTTACAATAGAAAATTCTACCAAAGATTTCCATACATCTTGCCAATTTATTTGTATGTATAGCCATACAAAGCACCAACACACTATACCCAACTGAAAGATGAAAAATCCTTTTCGCATACTACACAAGAGCCAGACGCTGTGCTTGCGTAGAAACAAAGAGTTTATTGGGATCCCAGCATTCTTTTATGGCAAGAAATTCGTCTAAAGCCATACCATAACCAAGCCGTAAAGTATTTGCTGTCATACGAGCATCCTTAGTAAGATAATGCCTACCGCCAAAATCTAAGACCATAGCGTCAAGTTCATCAAGCAAAGGAAACAATTTAGCAGTTATTGGAAAGTCCAAAGCTAAGGTATAGCCTTCTTTAGGAAAGGAAATATTTCCTTTATGTATTTCTTGATTACCAAAAAGCTTAAGTACAGCAAGAAAAGATCCTTGCCCACTTTGCCCTATGCGTAATAAAATTTTACTTAAAGCCTCAGCTGCACACTCTTTTGGCACAACAAATTGATATTGTGTAAAGCCTCTCTTACCATAAATTCTATTCCACTTATCAATACTGTCAAGTGGATAAAAAAACGTATCGTGAGACACTACACTTTGAGCTTGCCCATGTGGAGCTTTAGCATAATATAAAGCATTAAAAGCTTTCACAGAGAAAGGATTTAACGCAAAAGACGGAAAATCCATAGGGACTGATACAGGCGTTTTCGATGATAAAGTAAAGGCTTTAGAGGCAAGTTTTTGTGGCAAAGATTTTTCTTCCAAAAAATCACCATACATGAGTACAGATCGCCCCAGTGAGTTGCCTTTTTGCAAGCAGTCTATCCAAGCCACTGAATACGGGCTGTCTTTGTAATCTTCAAAGGCTTGCATTATTTCTGTTAAATTTTTTGCTTTTACGGTGGTTTGCTTTATCCACACACTAGGAATTTGCACAAGTTTTAAGGCAACACGTGTGATAATACCCGTAAGACCTTGACCACCACAAGTGGCATGAAAAAGATCTGCATTTTCCGTGACAGAGCAGCGCACAAGCCCTTGCTGTGCCGTAAACACCTCCATCCACAGCACATGCTGTCCAAAAGTGCCAGCCACATGATGATTTTTACCATGAACGTCTGAGGCTATAGCGCCACCTAGAGTCACAAGCTTTGTTCCCGGAGTTACAGGCAAAAACCACCCGCGAGGCGCAAAACATTCTACTATTTCAGCAAGTGAAACACCAGACTCAGCCACTAATACACCATTTTCGGCATCAAAAGAATGCATATGGTTGAGGCGAAGTGTAGAAAGAACCAATGTGTCATTACAGGCACTATCCCCATAACAACGTCCAAGGCCACGTGCAAGCACGCTTTTACCGGCAAGAGTCTTTTCACATAATTCTTCTACTGTAGAAGGACTACGCAAAGTAGTTTCTACCTTGGGATAATTTCCCCAATTACTCAGTAACATTTTCTTTACCACCAAAGGTTATATATTTATGACCAAAATAACTGCTTATCACAGGAACACTTACACCAATAATATGCGCAATATCATACGGATACCATGTCATCTGTATATAAGGAAAAAAATATTCTGCAAAAAAAAGACTTACACCCAAAGTTATTAACAAAGTGAGCATATTAATGAGTACAAAGCCTGAGTATTCACGAAATGTGCCATAATTTTGCCTTCGAACAAAAACAAAGAACTTAAATAAAGTAAAGGCCACAATCATTCCTATAATATGCGCCAAGATAATAGCATATTGATATGGAATAAATAAAAAAAGAACATAGCGTGCTATAAGATTTGCAAGAGCTGCCATACCTCCGCACAAAACGAAAATAATAAACTCTTTATATTTTTTCATTACTGTATACATGTTAGCTATAAATTAAAAAAGATAGATGCAGTATCCAGAAAAGCACACAAGCCTGCACCCCTCTATCTTTTAGAAAAATGCGCGTAGGTGATGCACTTGCTTCTTGCACAAAGGCAAGCTGTAAATAACGTAAATTTCCCAAAATAACCCAAATAGACGTCATATAAACATATTCACTGGCGTATCGACTCATAGTTGCTGAGTGCATTGTGTATAATATATAACATACGCAATTTACTGTACTTAAAAAAGTCATAGCGGTGAGTAAAAAAGTTTTTGTATACCCTTTTAAAGACTTACGTACAACTCCAGTGGTAAGTTTATTTTCACCAATACAAAGATCATCCCAGCGTTTTCCTAATGCCAAAAACATGCAAAGTAAAAAAACCATGAGCACAAGCCATTGACTTAAAGGCACCGCAATAACAAAACCACCACCTATAGCACGCAGAACAAAGCCCACTGCAATACAGGTTACATCAATTAAAGAGTGATGTTTGGCAAAAAATACATAAAAAACATTCAGCGAAAGATAGGATAATAAAATTATAAAACATTGTATGGGCAAAAAATAAGAAATACAAAGGGCTGTAATTAAGATACCAATCAAAAATACTATAGCTTTAGCAATTGACACTTCTTCGCTAGCAATAGGACGATTTTTCTTGCTTGGGTGATGTTGGTCTTCTTCTTTATCTAAAATATCATTGACTATATACACAACACTGGCTGTAGCACAAAAGGCTAAAAAGAAAAGACATACTTGCCAAAAATTTGAGCTATTTGCAATATGTCCACTGAAAAAAAGTGGTAAAAAGACAAAGAAATTTTTTACATACTGCTCTACCCGTAAGAGCCTAAACCATTGTGGCTTCGTCACTATTACTTACCTCTAAATGGTTGAAAATGTTTTTCATGAGCTAAACTCAACATGGGTAAGTCACCTTTACTATCTCCATAAGCGACAATATGTTTATATATTGCCAAATGAGAAATTTCTTGCTCTATACGGCGAACCTTTTCCTCACCATTACAGTTTTTACCCAAAAATTTTCCCCAAAAAATATCATTTTCATAGAAAAATTCAGTACATATATATTGAACACCAAGACATTTTGCCATAGGTGCTATCCAAATGCTAGGTGAAGCCGAAATAATATATATATCGGCTCCTGATTTTTTGTAATTTTCAATACAGCCTAATGCTCCTGTTCGAAAAAAAAGCTCCTTTTGCTCTAGCATATGACAAGTAAACTCTTCCCCCAAGCTGTGTATTTCTTCCTGATTTTTACCACACAATACTTTGGCCAAAAGCTTTTCTTTTCCTTGCTGTGCCGTAAAAAACCCACATTTATGCATAAAGTATGTACACACCATAAAAGGCAGTAAGGCATAAAATCTTTTACCTGTGGCAAATCGAAGAAAAAGCCAAAGAGAATCATGACGGGTAAGCGTACCGTCAAAGTCAAAAAGTACTAGTTTTTTTGACATGCTATTTCCTGCAAGAAAGAATCAGGTATTATTTCTTTAGAGTAAATGCGCACATTCTCACTTCCCCAAATGACGACACCTTTAGGAAAAGGGCAAAAATATACATGATATTTTTTTGCTATCTCACTTTTTTCGAAAGCATGTATAAAAGTAGGCATAGAAACCACAAAATCAGGGTTCCTATCCGCCACATACCGCGGCGGGATAGCCCCATTATGGTAGTTAGGTCTTTCACGGGGAACTTCTAAAGGATGATAGTTAACAGCACCTTGATCAGAAAGACCAAAAGCATCTAATATTTTTCCTGTAAAAGAATATCCTAATCCTCCCACTTCAGAAGTAACAAGACTACCTGAGGGCAATACTTTCGAAAGAGTTGCCCCTATATTTAAATAGTAATCCACCCTAAGAGAGGGGGATGGCGGCGCGTATATATTTATGAGCCCCCACAATGAACCAAAATTTAAAGCAGATATTAATGCAAAGAGCATGTAAGGTACGCAAACCTTTTTCCATGTATTTTTTATACTATGCATATACTGCACAAAAACACAAAATAAAGCCATAGAAAGCTGGCATCGATACCACTCAAAAATTATGGATTTACCCATACCCCACATGGTAAGTAGACCTAAGGAAAAGAAAATAAAAATATCATACATAGTAAAAGATAATTTATTTTTCCATGCCAAAAAAGCTCTATACACAAGGAAAACATACCCAGGCAACATAGCCAAAGAGTGCAACAAGCTTTGCTTAAACTGTAAGGCATTTTGCCACGAGTCTATGTAGGGAATATTATAACCTATGGATTTAGCAAGGGCTGCATGGGGTATAATGGTTCCAAAAGCGTATATTTCATAACAATATAAGAAAAACAAGGGCAAGCTATAAGGCAATAATTTTAAGGTATATTTTCCTTCGCGCCAAATATAAAATGATACCAGCACAAAAAGCATTATCATTTCAAAGCGAACGCAAGCAGCAACAGCAGCAAAAAATATAGCCCAATGCATCTTTTCTTCGCGAAGCATTACATAGGTTAAAAAAAGAAGTAGACATGCCAAAGAACTTTCCATGCCAATATAAGCACCTGAAGCTAACACAGATGACATAGTCAAAATAGCAACGATACTTATAGCCACCCTGTGCTCTTGTGACCATATGAAACGTAACATGAGCACTGAAAAAATAAAAACAATCACGCTTTGAAAAATGCGAATACTCCAAAGAGGATCTATTATGGTCGCCAAAGGAACCAACAATGCTACATATAAGGTTGAAGAGTCAATTTTTGTTGTATCACCTATGTTAAAGATAAAAGCTCCATAATCTATAAAATTTTGTACTATTCTAGCATGAATATAAGTGTCATCCACAAAAGTGGATAATAAACAGGGTATACTAAGCAGAAGAGAAATACTATAAATTACTATATTTTTTGTAGAAACATTGGACAACATGTCACCTCTGGAGATGTAATTTTTTAAATTCATGCAAACTATAGCCAGATACAAACGATTTCATTGAATAGTTCCAGACAAGCAATTCGCTTCTTTTCTGACAATTTTTACTGCCTTATGGAGTCTGCTTTGTCAAGCGTAATGAGTTTTAGCAGCACTCAATGCGACCGAAAACTAAAAACAGGTGGAACTTTGCTTTACCGTTTAATGCTTTATTTTCAAACAGATACCTCTGTATTTTTGGCTTTAGACTTTGAATATTTTACCAGCAAAATTATACTTGAAAATAATTGTGCAGAGGTTTCGTAACATCAAACAATAAGTAGTCGTCACTGAAAAACCCTAGATTGACATCACAAAATGCCATAGGGTGCATTCCATGCCCTCATTCTCGGCATCTTCACTTGCATCCTTTACTAAAAAAATGTTTTATTTTAAATTATTAGTATATTTTCAGTGACGAATAGATAATAAAAAACATGCCAGAAAGCCTCCAGTTCCCTGTGAAGCTCCCTGGCGTAAGAGTATGAGTAAAGGTCGAATTTAGACCGTTGTTTCTGGCTTAACAAGCTTGCGCATGATAAAGGGTAAAATGCCCCCATGTTTAAAACAGGTAAGCTCCGATTGTGTATCTAAGCGAGCAAGTAAGGTTATCTCCCTAATGGCACCATCAGCGCCTTGTACCTGTACTTGCACTTGAGAGGCAAGCCCTACTCCATTGATGTCTTTAAGGCTAAAAAGTTCATCCCCCACTAGGCCTAAAGTCTCAACGGATTGTCCTTCGAGGAACTGCAAAGGCAAGATACCCATGCCCACAAGATTAGCACGGTGTATACGCTCGTAAGATTGCGCCAGAACCATTTTTACACCAAGAAAATAAGAGCCTTTGGCAGCCCAGTCGCGCGAAGAACCTGTGCCATACTCTTTACCTGCTAAAATTACCAGCGGTGTTTTCTCCTTGGCGTAAGCTTCGGCAGCGTTGAAAATAAACATTTCCTCTTTTTCTGGAAATTTCATTGTAAAAGAGCCGTCTTTGCTGGCTAACTTATTTTGTAAACGTATATTGCCAAAGGTGCCGCGCATCATCACTTCATGATTGCCACGTCTATTGCCATAGGTGTTAAAATCCTTAGGCTCTAAACCGCGTTCTTGCAAATATTTAGCAGCGGGATATTCCGCTGCAATGCTTCCCCCAGGGGAAATGTGATCTGTGGTCACCGAATCGCCAAACTTTGCCAAAGCGCGCGCGTTTACAATATCTTCCAAGGGGGTTACTTCCAAACTTAAGCCATCAAAATACGGCGGACGCTTAATGTAGGTGGATGTTTCATCCCATACATACGTGGGACTTTGAGGCGCAGTAATACCTTCCCAAAAAGATCCCCCTTCATGCAAGTTGGCATATTCTTCCGTAAACACTGCGGGCTTTATAACCTTGGCATACAAGGCAGCCACTTCTTCGTCACTGGGCAGAATATCTTTTAAATACACGGGCACGCCGTCACTGCCCACACCAAGGGCGTCGTGTTCCATGTCAGTAAGCATAGAACCTGATAAAGCAAAAGCTAACACCAGCATAGGAGATGCCAAAAAGTTAGACTTAATTTGCCCGTGTACGCGTCCGCTAAAGTTGCGGTTAGCCGAAAGCACAGCGCACATATTTAAATTATTTTCCTTAATGGCTGCCCCCACGGGGCCGGGTAAGGGGCC
Source organism: uncultured Desulfovibrionaceae bacterium (assembly GCA_964368075.1). Taxonomy (GTDB): domain Bacteria; phylum Desulfobacterota; class Desulfovibrionia; order Desulfovibrionales; family Desulfovibrionaceae; genus CAYJAD01. The sequence goes on from CAYJAD010000031.1 coordinate 24,255, forward strand.
GCTATTACCAATACAGGTTAAGCAGCTATAACCCACTGTATAAAAACCCAGCTCTTCTAGAGGAGCCAACAAATCTGCATCTTTTAAATAGCGTGTCACCGTGGTGGAACCAGGAGCCAATACCGTTTTGATGTAAGCCGGAACCTTGAGTCCTTTTGCCACGGCATTGCGTGCCAACAAGCCCGCCGCCAGCATGAGCTCAGGGTTAATGGTATTGGTACAAGAAGTCAGTGAAGCCAAGGCTATATGCCCGTGCTTTAGAGTAACTTCAGTCCCATTTTCCATGCGCACAGGCACTTTCACAGATTTTTCATCCTTCAATAAATCAGCCACATGGGCAGCGCTGGCATCTAAAGCAATATACTGATTAGGACGAGCAGGACCAGAAATACAAGGCTTAATGCTGGCAAGATCCAATTCTAGCACACGCCCAAAGCTTGGTTCTACACTACCGTCGTTAAACAGTTGTCCTGCTCTGGCAGAGGCCTCCACAAAGGCCGCTTGCTCAGCGCGCCCCGTGGTACGCAAATATTCCACAACCTTGGCATCCACAGCGAAAAAGCCTAAAGTCGCGCCGTACTCAGGGGCCATATTCGCCACTGTACAGCGTGCAGGAATGGACAAAGCATCGACACCGGGGCCAAAGTATTCCACAAAGCACTCCACCACGCCTTCTTTGCGTAGCAGATTGGTCACTGTAAGAGCCAAGTCCGTTGCCGTTACATGCGGCTTCAATTGCCCCGTAAGGCGCACGCCTACAACTTGTGGTACAGGCATAACACTAGGTTCACCCAGCATAACCGTTTCTATTTCAATGCCGCCAATGCCATAAGCCACCACGCCAATACCGCCTAAGGTACCCGTATGCGAGTCGGCGCCCACCATGCTATCAGGATAGGCCAAAACTTCGCCGCCCTGCTCTTTTTTCATGGCCACTTGGCTAAATAATTCCAATTGCAACTGATGGCAAATACCTTTAGCAGGCGGTACTACCGTCACATTGTCCATGGCCTTATTGGCCCATTTTAATAAAGCAAAGCGTTCGCTATTAAGGCGGTATTCTTCCTTAATATTTTCTTCCATACAACTTTTCTTACCAAAGCTCTCCACCTGCGCCGAGTGGTCAATGGTCACCGCCACAGGCACTAGTGGGTTAATACGGCTGGCATCGCCACCAAGGGCATCCACAGCTTCACGCATGGCTGCCAAATCCATCAGTGCCGGAATGGTAAAGTCGTGCATGAGCACACGCGAAGGGTAAAAACGTAACTCTGCGCCGCTCTGCTTTTCACCCTTGCCAAGCAATGCACTCAAAACCATTTCGCGCTCATTGCCCGCTTGCGTCGTACGCAAAACATTTTCTAAAAGTACACGTAAACTAAATGGCAAGCTAGACACATCTATGCCACTAGGTAAAGATTTTGCCAAATCCACTGCGCTATATTCTGTACCGGCATGGCTAAAAGTAGTATATGCTGTCATGATATCTCCGAAGATAAAGAAATTTTTTTGGGGGAAACTTTTTTTAGGAAAAAAAAGTTTCCCCCAAACCCCCTTCAAAAAAACCTAATGTGACGACATGCATTCTTTGAGCAAAAATCGTGGCACATGGAGGTTCTGTCTGAAGGGGAGGAAGCTGGTAACTATATACGAAATTCACTTGTTTAACAGCACAGCGAAGCTGCGCCTACTCGTAATTTTCGGGTGCATCAAAGTATTGATGCACCTCCCCCCAAGCTTTGTTGCGGCAAAATGTATATTTAA
>CAYJAD010000032.1:0-25528 GCA_964368075.1 uncultured Desulfovibrionaceae bacterium
ATATAACCGTAGAAAAACATACCAAGGCTTACTGCCCCCTTCTTTGGTGAAGACCATTCATAACACACAAGGGAGAAATACACAGAAAAAGGGAGAAAAGCAAATAGGCTTGCTTTTCTCCCTTCATTTTGTAAGTCTTGATTTTTAAAGAAAAATCTTGATTTTATTGGTGCTCCCGGCGTGAATCGAACACACGGCCTACCGCTTAGGAGGCGGTCGCTCTATCCAACTGAGCTACGGGAGCACACAGTACGCATGTCATAAAGAATTATTGCTCAAGGCGCAAGATAAAAATGCGTTATACTGCTATATTGTTTTAATAACAACAAAGACCAGTGAATTCCCTTTTTAATTTATCCATGAAACAGTCATGAAAACCATCTAAATATGCGATACTTGGCAAAGAATCAACTTGCTTATATAAAACTAATTTTCTTTTTTTACTCTACACACGCAGGGTTTGTTAAAACAAATCTTTCATCAGCATTTTTTTCACCCCACTCGCACATAAGCTCAAGGATGGGCATAAGTGTTAAGCCTTTATCAGTAATCGAATATTCCACACGAGGCGGGATTTCGCTAAAGCTTTGCCGTAAAATTAAACCATCCGCTTCTAATTCTCTCAATTGATTCGTTAAAGTTTTTTGTGAAATTCCTTTAACCTCTTTCATAAGGTCTTTAAAACGCCTTGTACCATCTTCTGCAAGCATATATAAAATCAATGGTTTACATTTCCCGCCTATCATTTTAAGGGTAACTTCTATTTCTGATGCCACCACTATTTTATCCATTAGTCACCTTCCTTTCACTAAGAGAAAATAATGTGCCGTATTGACTAGCTTTTGCTAATGAAATATAGAATACTTAAAATAGTAAATTATACTATAATAGTAAAAATATCAAGAAGAAGCTCATTTGCTATGAGTTTAAATCTTTATCAACTTTAGACCCATTGCTTGAGACATTGTAACTCTTTGATAACAAAGTAGGAGTTTATTAACTATGAGAAAAAAAATACTACAATTTCTTGTTTTAACTTTTTTATTTATAGCAGCACTTCCTGTAGCACATGCTGCACCTGTACCCCCCGGCGCAAGTGACAAAGCAACTGTAGAAAAAGTACAGTTTAAGAATAGAATATCCATTAATATTGTAGGAGATTTGTATCTTCCCAAAAACATTGACACATCTAAAAAGCATCCGGCCATTATTGTTGGGTATCCATTTGGAGGCAATAAAGAACAAACAGCGGGTTTGCATGCACAAAAACTTGCTGAGCTTGGTTTTACAGCCTTGGCTTTTGACGCTGCTTTTTATGGAGAAAGTGGTGGTATGCCACGCAATACCGAAATGCCTGATGTACGTGTGGAAGACTTTAGTGCCGCTGTAGATTTTTTAAGTAACCATGTGCTTATTGATAAAAATCGTATTGGCGTTTTGGGTATTTGCGGTGCCGGAGGCTATGCTATTGCTGCAGCAAAAATAGATCCGCGCATGAAAGCCATTGCTACAGTAAGCTTGGTTGATATGGGCGAACGTAATAGAAAACAAGGTTTTGCACGCACAGCAAAACTTACACCTGAAAAGCGTGCGGCACTGCTTAAAGCCATGGCAGAACAAAGAACAAAGGATTTTGTTGCTGATAAACCGCATTACATCAGTAATATTCCCACCAAGGGGCCTAATGAATTTTATGAGTATTACCGAACTGCTCGCGGCGCACATCCTCGTGCAACGACGGATTATACCTTTGTAAGTAATGCAAGCTTACTCACTTTTTACCCCCTCATTGATATAGAAACCATTGCACCACGTCCTTTGCTGTTTATTATGGGAGACAAGGCAAGCTCAGTATATTTTAGTGAAGAAGCTTATGCTAAAGCTGCTGCACCTAAAGAATTATACATCATAAAGGATGCTATTCATACAGACCTTTATGATAACCCCACATTTATGAAAAATTCTATTCAAAAGCTTAAAGACTTTTTTGAAAAAAATCTTTAATAAAAAAAACATTCTAACTTGAAATTTGGAGAAGATAATGAAAAAACTTGTTGTTATTACTGGTGCAAGTTCCGGTTTTGGTAAAGTATTGGCAGAGCAATTTAGTGCAGCAGGCCATCCCCTACTCCTTCTTGCTCGTAGAGTTGAGCTTGTAGAAGCCATGAATTTACCAAATTCCATTTGCAAAAAAGTTGACGTAACAAATAAGGCAGAATTTGAAAGTGCTGTTCGTCAAGCTGAAGAAAAATACAGTAAAACTGACCTGCTTATCAATAATGCTGGTGTCATGATGCTTGGTAGCCTAGAGGATCAAAACGCCTCTGAATGGAAAACCATGCTTGATACCAACGTACTTGGCGTTATGAACGGAATGCAAATTGTCATGGCTACCATGAAGGCGCAACAATGCGGTACAATCATTAATATATCTTCCATTGCCGGCGTAAAGGCTTTTGGTAACCATGCTGCTTATTGCGCTTCAAAATACGGTGTCGTTGGCCTTAGCGAAGTAGCCAGAGAAGAACTCGCCCCGCATAATGTTCGTGTTATTACTATTTGTCCCGGAGCTGTAGCCACAGAACTTTTAGAGCATACCACAAATCCTGATATTATTAAGGGATATAAAGAATGGACAAATACCGTTGGTGCTACAAACATCAGCGCTGAAGATGTAGCCACAACAATCAAATTTGCGTATGATATGCCACAAGGTGTTTGCTTAAGACACATTCAATTGGCCGATACCAAGCAAAACGTGTAACTTAACAGACTAGAAACCTCTGCACAATTCTTTTTGCATATGCTTTAATTGAAGCGTTTTGAGGAACTGGGGGAGTTTGAAGGGGGAAGGGAAACTTTTTTGGGCTTTGGCAAAAGTTCCCCTCCCCCCCTCAACAGGCTACTTAAAAACCTTATGCAATAAATTGTGCAGAGGTCTTAAATACGGTTTTTCGCTTTTCTTCCCACTGCCAAGCTGTGTGTAAAATAGCGTTTAAACTTTCAAACTTTGGCTTCCAGCCCAATTCCTGACGTGCTTTTTGAGCATTACCCACCAAGGCTGGAGGATCACCGGCACGACGTGGAGCCTCTATCACGTGAATAGGCCTTCCGGTTACCTCTTCTGCTGTGCTTATAATTTCTCGCACCGAATAACCTTGCCCATTACCGAGGTTATACACTGTGCTTTTTTCTCCGGCCCACAGCCGCTCTAAAGCAAGTTTATGCGCCTCAGCCAAATCACATACATGAATATAGTCACGTATACATGTACCGTCTGGGGTAGGATAATCAGTACCGAAAATATGGATGCTCTTTTGTTCATCTTGAGCAGCCTGCAATACGAGAGGGATAAGATGTGTTTCCGGCTCATGCCATTCGCCAATGGAGATATTTTCTTCACTGGGCAAGGCGCCAGCGGCATTAAAATAGCGTAAAGCCGTATAAGGCATATCATAGGCTTTAGAAAAATCTTCCAACATCCATTCTATTATTAATTTGGTGCGTCCATAAGGATTTATGGGGTTTTGCACATTATCTTCCATAATGGGAAGTTTTTCAGATTCTCCATAAGTGGCGCATGTGGAAGAAAAAATAACATTCTTTACATTATATTTTTTTGCTGTTTGTAACAACGTAAATGTCTTTGCCACATTATTTTCATAATATTTTAAAGGCTGCTCAACAGACTCCCCCACATAGGCAAAGGCGGCAAAATGCATTATACCATCAATACTATACTTTTCAAAAATAGTAGACAGTACACGAGCATCACCCAAGTCACCAATCACGTGTTCACCAAATTGTAAAAACTCTTTATGCCCTGTAGAGAGGTCATCCAGTATTATGGGACAATAACCACTTCGCTCTAAATGTAAGGCAGTATGACTGCCAATATATCCAGCTCCGCCAACAATAAGTACATTTTTTTTCATACGTAATTTTCACTCTTTATAATGAACATATCAAGTTTAGTTACAATAGAGCACTTCTTAAAATTCAACTTTGCATTACATTATGCGGTATCTCTGCGTTAAAAGAGAATTTTTTGATTTTAAAAAAAGTGCCTTTGAGGGGAAAGAGGGTTTGGAGAAGAGAGCCTTTTTAGCACTAGCAAAAGGCGCCTCTCCTCCAATAAAAGACCTAAACCTACGGCAATGTAGACATGCCACCTATGCGACGTAAGATAGTTTGATTATTATAAAGATTTGGTAATTCTTTACCCGGTTCCATGGTTGTCACCACAGCGCGACCAATAACGTGACGATCATCATGTCCTGCGGGTTCGTTAACACGAACGCCCCACACATTATGGAACATCATGGGCTGATTTTTCTCATTACCCAGATAAAGACCTATATGCCCTGGCATCCAAATCATGGTCATGAAGGGTTTTCCCATGCTTGCAATGGCGCGCAGTTTTCCTGCATCATCATAACCACTTAAAGGTGTTCTAGAAGCAGAATTATATTGTCCCTTAGAGTTACGTGGCATGGAAATACCAAAGGGGGTAAAAATATCTCTTAGGGAAGATGAGCAATCTCGGTTATTATGCACACCACCCCAACCATAGGTTTGCCCCATCATAATATTGCCCACTTGAGCAATATTTTGCGCGGTAAGACGCATGGGTATGGTAACAGCATCACCAGAGGAAATGGTGGTTTCTACAGCTTTTGCTACACCACCACCGCTGCCTTGAGGCACTAGAACTGTAAAGCTACCGGAACCAGCGCTCACTTGAGGGAAAGCAGCACCAATATAGGCTACGCCACCCACGCTGCTCAGAGCCACTCTATCACGAATAAGCGCTGTAAGGGGCTTGCTTTGATACTGTTTCATGAAGCCAGCATCTACAAAAGCCACATCTTTCACTTGCACCCAACCACCGGCAATGGCGTTTTCTATGAAATACCACTGACCATCTCTGGACACTTGCGAAACATAAATGGGTAAACCGGGGGGCAATACTGCATATTGGAAATAGTCAAAGGGAGACGGCCCAGGATTAGGTGTAGGCTTGCTGTAGCGTGGTTGCATGGTAGGCATTTCACGCAAAGATGTTTGGCGCAAAATAACAGCAGGCTTTTGCACATTAGGATAACTGGCTATGTTGGCATTATGCTTTAAAGAAGCCCATGCAGAGCTAGACCAACGCTGCACACCTTGATAGCCGCGTGCGCTGCCAAAGAGGGAGTTAAATACACGTTTGGAGTATCCTGCGCGGCTTTGTCCCCAAGGGGCATAGAAAATTCTTTTGAATTTTGCCACTTCAGCGGCATGTTCGCTGGCGGAAAGAAGCGGTGCCGATGAAGTTTTATTGGCATAGTAAGTAAGATCTTGCGGATAATTAAGCACGTCTGCCACCGGTTTATCGGGACCTACACCATACTTAGGTACCGGAGTTGGTTTTAAGGTGCTTTTTTTATCACCACACCCGGCAAGAACAGAAAGGCATAAGCCCAGACATAGCCAATACGAAATTTTTTTAAATGTTTGCATGCTGTCCTCTTACCTGCAGATACTCTTAACGCATCATCTAAGCAGGCATAATGGTTAATGAATATTTTCGCAAAAAATCCACGGGCAAATAGCTCATTTTTGCTTGTCGCAGACCTTCTTCATCCAAATCTTGTTCTCTGTTGACGAGTTGGCATAGGGCACCGGCCCTTTGCACAAACATGGTGTTCATGGTTTGATAAACCCCACGATACCCACAACGTCCTTTTTCAAAGTGTACACCTAAAGTGTTTCCAGCAACAACTTCACCCACACTGAAGGCTACTAAGTTGTCTTCCACAAAAATAGCGCCACCGCGTAGCATGGGGAAATCGTCCCAATGAGATAGAACCATATTTATAGCTGTATTTTCTGCCTGTAATGATGGTGAGTTAGAGCACTCATGCCATTTGCACCATTCATCTTGTAATGACAAAACAGCTTCAATAACGCTGCTATCTATATCTCTATAGTCCACATCACCATAATGTTTCTTGTAAGAATTCACATGATTACGTTTCTTATGATAACGATTGCCTGAAAGCTTAGCTAAGTCTTCTTGCGTATACAAATATTCCCATTGTCCACGACTTTCTTCTTTTACAATGCGTCCCGGCAATGCGGCCTCTAAAATTTGCACCAATTGCTCCGGAACACGGGTCAATTGTATCTCTTCTGTTCCTTGGAGCAAAGGCTCCGCCGCCCAGTCAACCTCATGCCAATTACCTATGGGAGCTCTATAGCTGGGCACGGTATGAATTTGCTTTGCGCCCTTTTGTATCCAACATAATTTCTCGCCAAAGGCGCAGTGGAAATCATAAAAATTTTGCCAACCCCACAGATTTACAAAGGTATAATCCATGGCTTGTTGTGGGCAAAGCTCCCAACAAGTAGTGTATCTATTCAAATCATTTAAATCAAGCCGAGAAAACTGCATATATGCCTCAACATTAGTATCTTTTTAATCTTTTTTCTTATTTTTTTGTTTATATTGTGCAAATTCTTTCCAAGGCGCATATTCTAATACCAGCACCATAATAGCTGCTTGCACCACTTGAGAAGCTAACATACCCACAAAAACACCAGAAGCACTTTGCCAAATAAAATGCCCTAGAACCCATGCTACAGGCAAACGCACCAACCAAAAGGAACCGCCAAATACAAAAAGATTATACCGCGTGGCCCCTGCCCCTGTCATCACGCCACCCAATATCATACTTATAAGGGTAAAGGGTGTTGAAAAGAAATTTATATGTAAGTAATCTTGCGCAATCTGCTGTGTAAGCACGTCATCACTTAAAAACTTAGCCATTTGAGGGATAAAAGGCCACAAAAGCAAAGCCACAAGGCTCATGCACAAAGCCCCTGTTATACAAAGCATTCGCGCCAGACGTTGCGCTTGCGCTTGATCTTTCGCCCCAAGACTATTGCCCACTAAAACGGACGCTGTCATGCTAAAGGCCATGCCCGGTAAAAAAAGCATAGCTTCTAAGCGCATGCCTGCGGCAAGACCTGAAAGCGAATGAATTTTATCAAGAGGTAAAGAAGCCGTCACGGCAAAAAGCACCAAATAGCCCGTTTGCCACACAAATTGTGATGTACCTGCGGGCAAGGCCACCTTACATACATAGGGAATGGCTGCTCGCATCCAGCGAATAGGCGGAAAGTGCTTGTAATCAAAATATTTACGATGAGCTAAAAGCGATACATTTATACATGCCCCAAGACCTGTGCATACAAAAGTTGTCCATGCAATGCCTTGATAGCCAAAAGACGGAAAACCAAAATACCCCAAGCCAAAGCCTAAATTCCCTACCAAATTACAACAGGCCATGCCCAAAGCCACAAAGACTGGGGGCACTACTTGACGTGAGGCTCGAAAAAATGTGGATGTGGTAGTGAAGAGGTATCCCAAAGGAAGGGTGCACAGCACAATATTCCAATAAGAAAGCGTTGTGGGTAAAATATCTTGAGGCGTTTGTAGGAAAGCAAAAAAAGCATCCCTTGCCACATAGGCCAGTAAAGCTAAAAAGATACTTGCAACTAAAGAAAGTGCTATACCCATGGCCACATAGCGCACAGCGCGCAGCATACGCCCTGCCCCAATGGCTTGACTTATGGTTGCCATGGCGCCACTGCCAAGCCCCATACCAATAACTTGTAAAAACATATTAGCTTGAGTCGCAGTACCAAAGGCTGCTTGTATATCATTTCCTAATTTGCCAGCAGTCCATACATCACATATACCAATGCTAAAAAAACAAAACATCACCATAAGTTGTGGCCATGTTAATTTCCATATGGTAGGTATAGAAAAAGAAAGTTCTACATTTTTTGGTACGTCTGTGGGCATGGCTTTCTCACAAAATAAGGTTTACAATAGGCAGTTATTTTATATCCATAAGAAGCATACCGTCAGTAAGATTCAATAAGGCCTCTTGCAATAGAGGAACGTGTTCTTCTGGCAAGCGAATTTCAAAGGTCGCATCAGCGGCAAAGATTTCTTGTAAAATTTTTGCTTCAAAGCTGGGCAAGAGTCGGCGTACGTTTTCAATATGCGTGTATTCTACCACAAAATTTACATAGGCCGGCGTTATGCGCTCTTTAGTGGGCAATACTTGCACATTTTCTGCCACAGCCCCCTGATAGGCACGCACAAGACCACCGGTGCCGAGTTTTACGCCGCCAAAATAGCGCGTTACCACACAAACCAATTCCCCTATGCCGCTATGGTGTAGCACCGTAAGCATAGGACGACCTGCCGTGCCATGAGGTTCTCCATCGTCGGAAAAACCCACTCGAGCTGTATCCTTAGGCGGCCCTACGGCAAAAGCCCAGCAATTGTGCGTGGCATCTGAAAATTCTTGTTTAATATGCTCTACAAAGGCTCGAGCTTGTTCCACATCCGAAGCATGCCCCATGGAACAAAGAAAAAGGCTACCTTTAATGGTTTGCTCTGTACGATGCAAGGGAAAAGGAGCATCTTTACAAGAAAAAGCCTCCGTATCTGGTATAGGATAACGCTTCATTTACCAGTCCATTAAAAAAGTACGCCCTATTAGACTGTTCAAAAAGTGCACACTGCGAGGAAAACAAAATTTTTTGTCGGAGGACGCGCATACAAACATGCGTAGCCGGAGCAAAAAATACGTCTGACGAAGCTTATTGCACTTTTTCAACAGCTTGCTATGCTGCACAAAGCAAATACAGCACACACCATGTGCCAAGCAAAACTACAAAAGAGACATAGGCCGTTGCTTTAACCAATTGAGCAAGAGCTTGTAATTTTCTTTCGTTCCAATCTTTTATGGGGTTTTTACCCACCCAAGGCTTTGCCACCATGGCGCCAAAATATTGTGTGGGGCCACCAAGACCTGCCCCTAAAAGCCACGCGCACGCAGCCATGGGCCAGCCAGAATTAGGGCTTTGCATACCACCGGCTTGCTTTTTAATAACGCAAAAACCGGGCCATTGCCCACCTTGAGCATAATGTGTCTTTGTAAAGAAATGGCTGATCCATACAAACAATGCTGCAAGACGCGCAGGAATATAAGCCATAATATCATCGGCTTTAGCAGCAGCATAGCCCAAGTTAATCCATTCTTTCGTTTTATAGCCCCACATGGAGTCTGCAGTGCTCACGGCTTTATAGGCCCATAACGTTGCCACTGCACAAGCAGGGCCACCAAAAGATCCCACTAAAAGCCAAAATAGCGGTGCCACCACGGCATCAGTAATGTTTTCTGCCAAAGTATCCGCCAAAGATTTACGCAAAGCTGGTCTGTCTAAGACAGCGGTATCGCGGCTTACCAATTGCCCCAAGGCTTCTTGGGCTTCTGCTAAAGGCGCGTGTTCTACTTGATTCAGCACCTTCTTATACGTTTTGACAAGCCCTCCGGCTGCAAGACCAGCATAGGCTAAATACACGGCTAAAATCCAGCCAATGTAGGGTAAATCTGCCAGAAAATGCGCTACGCCAGCAGTGACAGCCACGACTACCAATAAACAAAAGGCGCCAATAATCTTTTGGTCACAGACATTGCCTTCTTGCCCTTTGTTTTGCACAATACACCAGCGCCCAAATCTTTCCATGTGTTGCAAAAAATTTCCTACATAACAGACGGGGTGCTTCCATGGTAAGAAAAACAGTCGAGGGTCGCCACAGCTTATATCTAAGGCAAAAGCTATAACCACTAAGAAGAACACCGGACAAAAAATAAGTGCTTGACTCGTAATTTCCATATCTTACTCTCCTGTTATTCCCATGCTATCAAGTAAACCACACTGTCCCATGGCCATATAGAGCACAATACCGGCAGCGGTGGAAAGATTTAAAGAACGCATGCCTGCACGCATGGGAATACGCACTCCGGCATGTTTTTGCGCCAGCATTTCTTGAGAGAGCCCTCGAGTTTCTGGCCCAAAAATAAGACTGTCTTGTTCCGTATAGGTAAAGCGATGCACAGGCTCTCCTCCTTTAGAGGATGTCATAACCAAGCGCATACCCTGCCCTGCTTCTTGCACATAGCTTGAAAAATTGGGCCATATGCTCACATTGGCATGCGCCCAATAGTCTAAACCTGCCCGTTTTAAATGCTTTTCATCGGTAGAAAAACCTAGAGGTTCAATAAGATGTAAACTCACACCTGTGACTGCGCAAAGGCGCACAATATTTCCTGTATTTTGTGGGATTTCCGGTTCAAAAAGTACTATATGCACAAAAACACCAAACGCTTCGTTGAAAACTCTTACCTATAAAACGCTTACATCTTAATATAAGACATCTATTTTCCCTGTCTACTCAAAAAAAAGCAGAGCCTTCCATATAATATAGAAAGCTCCGCTTCAAACTTTTCTGTGTTTAGAATCTATACACAGCCAGTAGGCTTAGGAAGACCTGCCATTTTGCAAGCACCCTTACCAGGACCGGAGGGGAAGAGTTCGTAAACTTCTTTCAATTTGTAGCCAGTATTCTTGGAAAGGATACGCACCATAGGAGCGATACCGTTCTTCTTGTAATAGTCTTGCAAGAAGTCAAGAATTTTTTGGTGGTCAGGATTGATGTCGGTGATACCTTCGGATTCTTTTACATAGTCCATCCACTCAGGGCACCAGTCGTCAAAACGAAGCAAAAAGCCGTCTTCATCCACTTCAAAACTCTTGCCCTTATAAGTAATCTCAGCCATTCTTGTCCTCCTTGGACAGTTTTATCCATTTATCCCAACAAAAAACGTTGGTATACCTGCTACCCATAGAAAATCTTAGGGTAAAAAACCTCGACAAAGTATGTTTGTGCATTACGCACCATGTCTATGAGCATAAGTGCCACAATCTTGTGAAAATGGCAAGCCACTAACCCAACTTTTTTTCATAGTGCTTAACATGCTCAAAAAAACAATGTAAACAAATTGTTACCACTATTTTCTAGGATGCTACGCTAGCTTTCCAGTACAACAGGCCATGTTTTTTTTGCAATAATTCTAAGAAAGCCTGCTCTTCTTCGCGATTTGCCATAGCATTAATGCGTATATAAACATGACGCTCTTGACTGCCACGCTCTTCATTATCAGATAATATAGAGATAATATTAATATTATTCTCTGCCAAAGTATCAAGAATAGGCCGCAATGCACCCACTCCATCTTGTACGGGAAAAGCTAATAAAAGCCCCCCTTGACGCACCCCTGTAAGACTTATAAGCACACGAAAAATATCATGATCAGAAATAATTCCCACCAATTTTCCGTCTTGCGTCACAGGAAAGCCACCAAAGCATTTTTCTTCCATAAGCAGGGCCACTATTTCAATGGAGTCATCGGGGCTTACGCAAATAGGATTGGGAGTCATAATACTTTGTAATTTTAACTCAGATAATAAATAGAGCATTTCGCGCATATCTAGTGTAGTGGCCTGAGATGGCGTTGCATCTTTTATGTCTCTGTCGGAAACAATACCTATCACACGCATTTGATCATCCACCACTGGCAAGCGGCGAATATCGTGGTCTTTCATAAGCTTATTAGCCTTCACCACAGAAGTTTCCGGTGTAGCAGTAATGACAGTTTCGGTCATCCAATGTTTAATAAGCATGATTCCTCCTCATGGCTTATACATTTATGATAGTAACGTTTATATCTGTACGTCTTAACAGCTTGTTCAGAAGTCGATTTTGGGCAATTAAAACAAGCTCACAGCCATTGCCAAAAATATGTTGTCATTATATACCCATACGCGACGTGCATCAAGTATTAATCAAGCCTTTCTAAAAGTACGGAGTAACTATGTATATATATTGTGATTGTCAGGCAGGTGTCAGCGGCGACATGTTTTTGGGCGCCCTTTGCCACTTGGGTCTTGACCTTGCCCCACTGCAAAAAATGCTCAAAGATGTTGGCATAATATGCACCATTGACACGTGGCAAGAAAATCGTGCGGCCGGCCCCGGCTTTCGCGTAGATGTGCGCTGGCCAGACAACCAACCCTTACGACATCCACAAGATATTGCAGAAATTTTTCAACGAGTTGCTGTTTCTGAAGCCACCAAGGAAAAGGCCCTTGCCATCCTTGACGCTATAACCCAAGCCGAAGCCCATGCGCATGCCATACCAGCAGAACAAGTGCATTTTCATGAGGTAGGAGCCATTGACACAGTGGTGGATATCTTAGGTGTGGCATATGGTTTAGAAATGCTACAAGCTGACTTTGTGCTCTGCTCTGCCCTGCCCCATTTTAGTGGTACCATTGATTGTGAGCACGGCACCATTCCCCTTCCGGCACCAGCCACTGCTTTTCTTTTGCAAGGTAAGCCCCTCTGTCATACGTGGCCAAGCCTTGCCAAAAGTGAAATGGTTACCCCCACCGGTGCAGCCTTGGTGCATGTACTTGGAAAAAGCTTTGATGCAGCTCCACAGGGTCTTTGTAAAGCCATGGGCACGGGGTATGGCTCACGCCCTGCCCCTGCCGGATTACGTCTTTGGCTTATGGAAGAAGACAGCGCCGTATCGCAAGCGCGAACAGAATACATCAGCCAATTAGAAAGCCATATTGACCACCTTACCGGAGAAGAACTGGGCGCAGCCTTGCATAATTTATCTCAGATGCCTCAAGTACGAGATGTGCTATGGTTGTCGGGTACTGGAAAGAAAAATCGCCCTAGCGGGCTCTTACGCATTCTTTGCTTACCTGAGCACAGAAGCTTAGTAGAAAATGCCTTTTTTACACATACACATACTTTAGGCATACGCCATGCTCTCTTGGAGCGGCGTGTTCTTGCGCGGCAACAAGCAAACATCACGACCCCCCAAGGGCTAAATCTTAACACTAAAGAATATTTTCTAGATGGACATACGTGGCATCGTCCCGAATGCGACGACCTTATGCAGCAAGCACAAGATCAAGGTGTAGGCATGCCTGCATTGCGCATAGCAAAAAAATTATAATCATTACTTCATTATGAACATTTCACATGTTATGTTTGAAACCCCGTTTTTTGCCCTGCTCTTTTCTTTGGCAGCGGCAAGCGGGGCTTTTTTGCGTCATATATGCAACACGGCCTTAAAAAAAAGAATAGCCGGCTTTTTCCCTTGGGGCATATTTTGTGTTAATATCCTTGGATGCTTTGGTTTTGGCTGTATTTTAGCTCTTACTGAACACACAACACTTTTTCATGAGAATATAAAAACCCTCTTACTTACCGCTTTTTTGGGCTCATTTACTACTTTTTCTACTTTTATTTTTGATGGGAATATTTTTTTAAAAAATTCACAATATATTAATTTTACATACTATATTTTAGGACAAATACTCTTAGGACTTGGGCTTTTTTGGCTTGGTATGAAAAATTTTTAAAGATTAACATTGACATTCATTTTCAAATACACCATGATGCACTTAAAGAATGGATACTAACAGTGTAGCAAGGAGTAAGACTATGGCAAAGAAATCTAAAAAAGCTAGCAGCGTACAGCCTGCTCATGTTTTTTCACCAAAGAAAAGTAGTGCATTTAGCGGCGGTTCTGCCTGCGAAAAATGCAGTTCTCCTTGCCCTTGCGCCAATTGCCCACAAAGAATTCTTGTGGTGGGGGGCATTGAACGTATGGAGCCCTTGTATAAAGAAGTTATTGAAGCAAAAGGGCATATTTTTGAATATCATGCTGGGCACTTGCGCAAAGGCGGCAGCAAGCTAGACAATTGCTTACAAAGAGCAGATATTGTTCTCTGTCCTGTAAATTGTAACAGCCACTCTGCCTGTTTGCAGGTAAAGAGCCTTTGTAAGAAGTACAAAAAGAATTTACAAATCATGAAGAATTTTTCCTTATCGGCCATCGAGCGCACGCTCAATGACGTAGTGAGCGCTTAGTAGCAGAATGTTGAAGAAAAAGAATCCACTAGCTTAGCCGGTGGATTCTTATTTTTTACTCTCGTTGACAAACATCAATACTTCAAACGCCTTACGCTATAAATTGCGCAGAAGCTTTTAGTATGCAAGCCTGTCCTTCTCAGGAGTGTCTTTTAAACTACAATGTTTTTTGCATCCAATACTGTAGTGCGTTATAAAGCACATCTGCATCAATAGGCTTGGTAATATGGTCATTCATGCCGCGAGAAAGACTAATCTCCTTATCCCCTTTCATAGCATGCGCAGACATGGCAATAATGGGTAGTGTAGCAAATTTTTCTTGTTCGCGTATTTTTTGCGTAGCGGTATATCCATCCATTACAGGCATTTGAATATCCATAAGTATCAGATTATACGTATTTTTTTCCAGCATCTCTAAGGCCTGTTGTCCATTTTCTGCTATATCTAAAGTATAGCCCACAGCTTGTAGAATCTCTTGAGCAACCATCTGATTAATTTCATTATCTTCCACAAGAAGCAGATGCCCTGTCATGTGCGTTGTTTGCGCTTCATTTGTTTCAAGATATTTACTTTGTTCATCTTGCTCGCCCCCTTGAGGAGCCAAAGGAAAAACAGTCGTAAAAGTAAAGGTTGTTCCCTTGTTCGGCTCGCTTTCTACCCAAATTTCCCCGCCCATGAGGTTAATAATTTTTTTGGAAATGGCAAGCCCAAGGCCTGTACCGCCGTACTTGCGTGTTACAGAGCTGTCTGCTTGAGAAAAGGCTGAAAAAAGCTTGCTTGCTTGTTCCGCAGACAAACCGACACCGGTATCGCTTACGCTAAACTTACAATGCAACTCTGCATCGTTATGTATAAAACTTTGTGCTTCCAAAAGAATTTTGCCGCCGGAATCCGTAAATTTAATGGCATTACTTACAAGATTAAAGGCCACTTGCTTAAAGCGTAGAGCATCGCCAAGAATGGGAAGCTTGTCATGTTCACTGCAAGATATGTCTAAAGTTAAACCTTTATCTGCACATACATGCCCATATAAATCCGCAACCTCTTGCCCTATGCTGTGCATAATAAAGGGCTGTTTTTCCATTTCTAGTTTACCGGCTTCCATTTTAGAAAAGTCTAGAATATCATTGATAATACGCATAAGATTTTTTGCTGACAGGGAAATCTTTTCTACATAATTTCTTTGCGTATCATTGAGCGATGTCACATTTAAAAGATGGAGTAAGCCCAATATGCCGTTCATAGGGGTGCGAATTTCATGACTCATATTGGCCAAAAATTCCCCTTTTACCTTTGCACTTTGTTCTGCAAAATCTTTGGCTTTGAGTAATGCTTGCTCATTTTCCGCAAGTTCTTTGAGCATAGCATTATATTCGCGTAAATCTCGCACATAGGCTATATAGCATCCCTTACCGCCGTATGTGGTGCGCACCAAAAGAACTTCTATGGGGATAGGGTCATGTGTTATGGAATGTTGGCAAAAAAACTCTACTCTAGAAGTACCATAGATATAGGAATCATTAAACAACTGCGTTAAGATTTGTTGTGTACCAACACCATTGGGTTGTTTTTGAGGGAAAATCTTCGGAAAATTTGCAATAAAATCTTCTCTACTTTCAAAGCCAAAGATTTTTACGCCCTCTGCATTACCATAAATAAGTTGCTGATCGTCATCCCAAAAATTCACGTTCATGGGCAAGGAATCAAGCATCACTGTATTACGCAATTCTGCTTCTTTAACCAGTTCTTCCGAAGCCTTCAGTTCTCGTAAGTCTTTAACATAGGAAACTACAACATCTTCTCCTGCAAGCGTAGAACGAATTAGAAAAATTTCCATGGGGATAAGTTCCCCTTCGGAGTCTTGAAGGAACCATTCAAAATGCTTAGAGCCTTTTTCAAATGCTTCCGTATGATTTTGCTTCATGGCATCTATTGAGTTTTTGCCATCTGGTTGATACGTGGGCAAAGTATTGTAAATATTTTTGAGATAATCTTCTCTGGTATCAAATTTTAACAGCCGCATAGCTTCTTGATTGCAATCAATTGCTTGATGTTCTTTGTTCCAAAAAATGAAGCTTAAAGGGATATTTTCTGCTATAAGGGTGTTAAGTTCTTCTGCATAGGAAGCCTTTTTTTCCATGGCCTTATATTCACGTAAATCTCTTGTATAGCCCATGACATGAAATTCATTTTGGTAAAGAACTCTAATGAGAGTAATTTCTGCGGGGAGAGGTTCTCCTTCAAGAGTTTGATGCATCCATTCAAAACGACAATGTCCGTGCTCAAAGACTTCCCCCATGTGCTCGACCATACACTCTTGCGTTGACCTACCGTCAGGTTGTATTTCAGGGGAAAGTTCCATAAATCTTTCAAGATACTCTTGCTTGCTACTTAGACCAAAAAGTGTAGCCGAGGTCATATTGCAATCAATATGCTCAAAGTTTTTACCCCAGAAATTTGCTCCTAAGGGCATGGAGTCAAACATGATACGCATACGCTCTTCGGCTTCTTGGGCTAGAGCTTCCGTTTTTTTGATAGCTCGTAAATCTCTTGTGTACTCTATCAGCACATCTTCATTATCAAGCTTTATTCGGGTTAAGGTAACCTCTGCAGGAATTTTTTCCCCGTTAAGAGAGATAAATTCCCATTCAAGGATGCATTGCCCTTCTACAAAAGTTTTTTCAATATATTCAAGGCTAAGTTCTCGAGAATTTCTGCCACAAGGTTGACATACAGGGCTAATTTCATGGAAGTTTTGCCTAAAATATTCTTTATTTGGTAAATTAAACAAAGTAAGAGTGGCTAAGTTACAATCAAGCACTTCACCTTCTTTGCTCCAAATATTGATACTTATGGGGGCGGCATCAAGAATGGCTTCAAAGCGCTCTTTCATTTTTGCTTTATTTTGCAATATGTTAAAAGTATTTTGTAAATTTGTCTGGCAGGAAATAATGACATCTTGACCTTCATACGTCATACGCTCTAAATTACACTCAACAAGATACACTTCACCAGCACTATTAATATGTGTCCAAAGAAAATTGCATGCACCATCATTAAGAGCTTGCTGCAAGTATTTAATGCCAAGCGCGCGCGATTCTTCCCCACAAGGCTGACGTACAGGCGAAAATGTACTCATTTTTTGTACATATTCGTCCATATCTTTTACATCAAACTGCTTTAAAAAAGAGTTTGTACAAAAAATAGGTTTACCTTCCCTCGTCCAACAACTCACAGGAATAGGGAGAGATTTAAATGTACTTACACAAAAACTCTCAAGAGAACCAAACTTGGAGTTAAATGACATAGGGAGCTCCTGTCTACGTTGGAAGGCTGTGTGGAAAATGAGGCGGTGCATATGGCGAAACTTCACCGTATCTGAGACCTCTATACATTTTTATATATACGTTCATAGAAGAATTGTGCTGCACAGAGGGCTTTAACTATAAAATAATAATTTTTTTCTAAATGGCAAGTGGTTTGACTATACAAAGCTGTGCACAGCCTAACCTAAAAAAAAACAGAGGGCAATGCATCGTATCCCTTTTTGTGTCTATTGGCTGGCTAATCAAGAAACACTCACAATAAAGCCTTGCACATGCTTGTGCCTTCTGCTACTCTCCCAAACCTGTTTAAACTATTAATTGATAAAAAAGTGCCCTTTGCTTCATAATTCATACACTTTTTTACTAAGGGTTTGATTAAAATAGAGTTAAAATAACGGCTCTACCCTGTGTAGCGTCATTTATTTGGGAGAAGACCATGGCCAAAAAAGCTACATCCAACGAAGATGCCCGCGCATCTGCCTTAAACACAGCCTTAAGCAGTATTGAACGCAAATACGGCAAGGGTGCCGTCATGAAACTTTCTGACGATGCCCATGTAAATACCCCTGTTATTCCCACAGGTTCCATAGGTATTGACCTAGCCCTTGGTGTGGGCGGTATTCCCCGTGGTCGCGTTACAGAAATTTACGGCCCAGAGTCTTCCGGTAAGACCACATTGACTCTACATATCATCGCCGAATGCCAAAAGCTTGGTGGCACCTGCGCCTTTGTGGACGCAGAGCACGCGTTGGATGTTTCCTATGCCAGACGCCTTGGGGTAAACACCGATGAATTGCTTATTTCTCAGCCCGACTATGGCGAACAAGCCCTTGATATTGCAGATATGCTTGTACGTTCCGGAGCTGTAGACATGGTGGTCATTGACTCCGTGGCGGCGCTTATCCCTCAGGCAGAACTTGATGGCACCATGGGAGAAACCCAAGTGGGGGGGCATGCACGCCTTATGTCACACGCATTACGTAAACTCACAGGCACCATTCATAAATCTCGCACATCAGTCATTTTCATCAACCAAATTCGTATGAAAATCGGCGTTACCGGTTACGGAAGCCCAGAAACAACCACTGGCGGTAATGCTTTAAAATTCTACTCTTCTGTGCGCCTTGATATTCGTCGCATCCAAACCTTAAAAGATAAAGACGAAGCCTTTGGCTCTAAAACGCGAGTAAAAGTTACCAAAAACAAAGTGGCGCCCCCTTTCCGTGAGGCCATCTTTGATATTATTTACGGACAAGGCATTTCTCGCGCCGGAGAATTGCTCGATCTTGGCATTGAGGCCAAGGTGGTAGAGCAAAGCGGCTCTTGGTTTGCTTTTGGTCCGGAAAAATTAGGACAAGGACGCGAAAAAGTACGTGCTTTGTTAGATGAAAATAAAGAACTACGTCAAGCCATTGAAGATAAAGTCATGGAACATCTTGGATTACAAGAAAAAGAGTTTGTGCCCGTGGCCGATGAATTTACCGAGATTTTAGACAACTTTGAGGAGTAAAAGAACATCATGCTTACAGCCAATGAAATTCGCCGTCGTTTTTTAAAATATTTTAAAGAATTCCAACACGAAGTTGTTCCTTCTTCACCGCTTATTCCTCGAAATGACGCCACTTTGCTTTTTGCCAACTCTGGCATGGTGCAATTTAAATCACTTTTTTTAGGCGAGGAAAAGCGCTCCTACGTGCGCGCCACCACAGCACAAAAATGCTTACGCGTGTCCGGAAAGCACAATGATTTAGAAAATGTAGGTCGCACTTCACGCCATCATACTTTTTTTGAAATGTTGGGCAACTTTTCCTTTGGCGACTATTTTAAAGAAGACGCCATCCGTTTTGCATGGAATTTTGTCACCAATGAGCTAGGCCTGGATAAAAGCAAATTGTACGCCACCGTCTATAAAGATGATGACGACGCCCACGCCCTTTGGCAAAAGATTGCCGGCCTTAGCCCCGATCGCATCTTTCGCTTAGGCGAAAAAGATAATTTTTGGAGCATGGGCGATACCGGCCCTTGCGGCCCTTGTTCGGAAATATTCATCGACCAAGGCGCCGACCGCGCCTGTGGCCCCAATTGCGGCATAGGCCAATGTGATTGCGACCGCTTTCTTGAAATTTGGAACCTTGTATTCATGCAATACGAACAATCCGCCGACGGTACCCGTACTGCTTTACCCCACCCCTCCATTGATACGGGTATGGGGTTAGAACGTGTTTCTGCTGTATGCCAAGGCAAGTTCTCTAACTTCGACTGCGATTTATTCCAAGATATCATCCAATTTGCCGCCAACCTTGCTAATGTCACCTATTCTTTTAGTGATCCCGATACCAATGATGTAGACACAGCCTTACGCGTTATTGCCGACCACAGCCGCGCCGCTGCTTTTCTCATTGCCGATGGAACGTTACCTTCCAATGAAGGGCGCGGTTATGTATTGCGTCGTCTTTTGCGCCGTGCTTTGCGCTTTGGAACACTTATGGGACTAAATGAGCCTTTCTTGCACAAAACAGCCCATAAAGTTGCTGAGATCATGGGTGAAGACTATCCCGAATTAAAAGCATCCGCAGCTTTCATTGACCGAGTGGTACGCGAAGAAGAAGAGCGCTTTTCTCTCACTCTTGAAAAAGGCTTACATCTTTTAGAAGAAGAATTAGAACGCCTTTGTGCTTGCAAAGAAAATTGTGTGCCAGGTGATTTATGCTTTAAATTATACGATACCTACGGTTTCCCCTTAGATATTGTCAATGATATTGCAGAAAAGCGTCAATTTACCATTGATGAAAACGGCTTTAACACCTGTATGGCCGAGCAAAAAGCCAGAGCGCGCGCCGCACAAAAAAATGCCGGATTGCTTGGCGCTCAAGGGCAAGATAGCAATGCTGTTTTTGCCCCTCTGCACGAAGAAGGCTTACACAGTGAATTTGTGGGCTATACCGAGCTTTGCACCACTTCGCGCATCATAGCTATTTTGGACAAAGAAGGCATAAGCACAGATTCATTACCTACAGGGCAAAGCGGCTTTGTAATCACTGGGCGCACGCCTTTTTATGGCGCTTCCGGCGGACAAATGGGCGACCTTGGACATATGACTGCCCTTGGGGAACCTTTTGCAAAGGCCACAGTCACCGACACCTTAAAGCCCTTTAGCGACCTTACTGTACATGTTGTGCAAGTAGAAGAAGGTAGCCTAACTCTTGATCACGAAGTAAACCTTTGCGTTACAGAAAATGATCGTTTGGCCTCTGCTCGCAATCACACGTGTACCCACTTACTGCACGCTTCATTGCGTCGCATATTGGGTGAGCATGTGCAACAGGCGGGTTCACTGGTGGCTTCTGACCGTCTGCGTTTTGACTTTAGCCACATTGCTGCCCTCACCCCTGAAGAATTGCAAGCTGTTGAACGTGATGTCAACCGTGCCATCTTGGCCAACTATCCCGTTCAAGCCGAAATAAAAAGCCAAGAAGAAGCCCTTGCTTCTGGCGCCATGGCTCTTTTTGGTGAAAAATACGGCGATGAAGTGCGTGTTCTCACCATAGGACATTGTCATGAACAGGAAAAATCTCCTGCTGAATCCGTAGAACTTTGTGGCGGCACGCACCTAGAACGCACAGGCGAAGCTGGCTTTTTCTGCATTCTTTCTGAGGCAGGCATTGCCGCCGGCACCAGACGTATTGAGGCCGCCACTGGTTGGAATGCCTTGGCCCTTATGCAAGAACAACGTGCAAACCTTGCTCAGCTTAGCAGCAGCTTAAAATGCAAAGCTCAAGACATTATCTCTCGGGTAGATACATTGCAGGGTGAAAATAAAAAATTACGCAAAGATTTGGAGAAAAAAGCGCAAGCATCCTCCGCTAGTCAAGGGAAAGACCTTATGGAGCAATGCCAAGACATTGCCGGCATAAAAACCCTTGCCTGTCATGTAGGCACCACTTCCATGAAAGCCCTTCGCGACCTTATGGACGATGTGCGCTCTAAGCTTCCCTCAGGCATTGCTTGCCTTGTGGGCGTTGAAGATGTAGACGGCGAAAGCAAGGTGCATATGCTCATTTATGCCTCCAAAGATTTACACACTACCCATACGGCACCGGCTCTTATTAAAGCCGTGGCTCCCCATGTGGGAGGTTCCGGTGGCGGCAGACCAGATCTTGCCCAAGCCGGTGGACACAACAAAGACGGCATTGAAAATGCCCTTCAAACCCTTAAAGACATTATTGCCGCTCAATAAGACGGCAGGAGAAAATAGATGATTGGTATTTCAAAACTTTATTGTGGGCAAGTAGAACCTTCTGATGCCTTGCGCTACGGACGCGAAGCCGGAAAACTGCCTTCCCATCTTTTACAATTTTCTAAGGACAAAAAACCTGTGGTGGTTTGGAACATGACCCGCCGCTGTAACTTAAAATGTGTGCACTGTTATGCCCATGCCCTGGAAGAAGAAGGAAAGGACGACATTTCCACCGAACAAGCCAAAACCATGATTAGCGATTTAGCCCAGTACGGCGCCCCTGTCATGCTTTTTTCCGGTGGGGAACCCTTGGTGCGTAAAGACCTTATCGAACTTGCTCACTATGCCACAGGGCAAGGTATGCGCGCTGTTATCTCTACCAACGGCACTCTTATTACCAAGCAAAAGGCCAAAGAACTTAAAGAAGTGGGCCTTTCCTATGTGGGTATTTCCCTTGATGGCATGGAAGATGTGCATGATCATTTCCGCGGTGTTCCCGGCTCATTTCGCAAGGCTTTAGAAGGTATTGCCAACTGTCAGGCCGAAGGACTTAAAGTGGGCGTACGCTTTACTATCAATAAGCGTAATGTACAAGACGTACCCGGTATTTTCCAATTACTTAAAGATCTTGAAGTACCACGCGCATGTTTTTATCATCTTGTATATTCTGGTCGCGGCTCTGAGCTTATTAAGGAAGACTTAAGCCATCAAGAAACACGTAAGCTTCTTGACCTTATTATGGACGAAACTCGCGCCCTCTTCGATGCCGGAAAAGGCAAAGAAATTCTCACCGTTGATAATCATGCTGACGGCATTTACTTGTACGAGCGCATGAAACGTGAAGATCCCAAACGTGCTGAAGAAGTTATGGAACTTTTGCAATTTAACGAAGGTAACAGCACCGGACGCGGCATTGCTTGTATTTCTTGGGATGGTAGCGTGCACGCCGATCAATTCTGGCGCAACCATACCTTTGGCAATGTATTAGAAAGGCCTTTCTCCCAAATTTGGGACGATCCCAACATCGAACTTTTACATATGCTTAAAGATAAAAAGCCTCACGTAAAAGGACGTTGTGCACAGTGCAAATATCTTAAAATTTGTGGCGGTAACTTCCGCGCTAGAGCCGAAGCCTACTATGATGACATATGGGCAGAAGATCCTGCATGTTATTTGACTGATGAAGAAATTGGTTTAAAATAATATACATTATAGGCTTTTTTGTGGGGGCGAGAAACTTTTTTAAAAGAAAAGAATTTCTCTCCCCCACTCCCTTCACCCTTCAAGAAAACCACATACTCTTTTTGAGGTTATACCATGTCATTGCCTACTTTTTTTCGTGGACGGCGTTTGCGTCGTACACCGGCGTTACGAGCCCTTGTGCGCGAAACAGCCCCCTTACGCCCAGAAGATCTAGTTATGCCCTATTTTGTGGCTGATCACACAAATGAACAATTTTGTAATGAAATATCTTCCATGCCAGGCCAATACCAATTGGGTTTGCAAGCTTTGGAAAAAAAGGTAGCTCAGGCCATTGATCACGGCCTTATGTCTGTGATTTTATTTGGCATACCCGATGAAAAAGATCCTATGGGTTCACAAGGCTATGCAGAAAATGGCATTGTACAAAAGGCTGTTCGCCTTTTAAAACAAAAGTTTCCTCAACTTATAGTCATCACCGATGTATGCTTGTGTGAATATACTTCGCACGGTCACTGTGGTTTGCTTACTCCTGAAGGCGAAGTGCATAATGACAGTACCTTAGATTTACTTTGCAAAGTGGCTCTTTCTCATGCCGCCGCCGGTGCAGATATTGTGGCTCCCTCTGACATGATGGACGGACGCATTTTAGCCTTACGTACAGCCCTTGATGCCGCCGGTTATTCACAATTACCCATTATGTCCTATGCGGTAAAATACGCATCGGCTTTTTATGGCCCCTTTAGAGAAGCCGCTGAATCCACCCCGCAAAGCGGGGATAGAAAATCCTACCAGATGGATATAGCCAATGCCCGCGAAGCCCTACAAGAAGCCGCCGCCGATGTGGCAGAAGGCGCTGATTTTCTCATGGTAAAACCGGCAGGCCCTTACTTGGATATTTTACGCCAAGTGAAAGATGCCTTTGATATGCCCCTTGCTGCCTATCAGGTAAGCGGAGAATATTCCCTTATTAAGGCGGCTGGAGAAAAAGGCTGGATTAACGAAAATGCCGTTATTATGGAATCGCTTACAGCCATAAAACGTGCTGGCGCGGATATTATTATTAGCTATTTCACGGAAGAACTTTTATGCAAAGGCATGGTGCGCTCATGAATCATCCCCATAACCAACACCCACAGGAACAGCATCCACACGGCGCAACGCATCCGCATGGTGCAGGGCATCCACAAGGGCAACACCCCCATGCGGCACGTTTTTTGCCCGATGGCACACCAAAATGTCGCCTTATAGCTTGGGAAGTAACACGTTCCTGTAATTTGGCTTGTCAGCATTGCCGTGCTGAAGCTCATCCAGAGCCTTACCCCGGTGAATTGTCCACCCAAGAAGCCAAAGCGCTTATTGATACTTTTCCGGAAGTGGGAGATCCCATTATCATCTTTACCGGTGGTGAACCCATGCTGCGCCACGATGTCTACGAGCTTATACGCTATGCCACAGACAAAGGCCTACGTTGCGTTTTTTCGCCCAATGGTACGCTTATTACTGCAGAAACAGCGCGCAAAATTCGCGAAGCTGGTATTCAACGCTGCTCCATCTCTTTAGATGCATCCACCGCTGCCCAGCACGATACTTTTCGTGCCGTACCCGGTGCCTTTGATGCTTCTATACAAGGCATTGAATTTTTAAAAGCCGAGGGCATAGAATTTCAGATTAACACCACAGTAACACGCAATAATATAACAATATTTAAAGAAATATTTAACTTGTGTGAAAGCCTTGGCGCCGCAGCATGGCATATTTTTCTCTTGGTACCCACAGGGCGTGGTGCAAACATTGCCGATCAAGTGATTAGCGCAGAAGAATATGAAGAAGTATTGCATTGGTTCTATGATTTCCGCAAACAAACTTCCATGCATTTAAAAGCCACTTGTGCGCCGCATTATTATCGTATCATGCGTCAAAGAGCTAAGGAAGAAGGCATTAGTGTTACGCCGGAAAACTTTGGCATGGATGCCATGACCCGCGGCTGCCTTGGTGGGACAGGTTTTTGCTTTATTAGCCATGTGGGACAAGTGCAACCGTGTGGTTACTTAGAGCTGGATTGCGGAAATATTAAAAATACGCCTTTTCCTGAAATATGGAAAAATTCTAAGCATTTTCATGAATTTCGTACTCAAGAAGCCTATAAAGGCAAGTGTGGCGTGTGTGAATATCACAAGGTATGTGGTGGCTGCCGCGCTCGCTCTTATAATATGGACAATGACCACATGGGCCAAGAGCCTTTATGCACCTATCAGCCTGCAAAGCTTAAAAATGAAGGCAACAAGGATTAGTTATGGATATTATAGAAAAAAAATTACTGGATATTATCCAAACAGATTTCCCTTTAACACCAAGACCTTATGAAACCTTAGGGCAAATGCTCGGCATAACTGAAGCCGAAGCATTGGCACAAGTGCGAGCCATGAAAGAAAAGAAAATCATTCGACGCTTGGGAGCCAATTTTGATTCCAAAAAATTGGGTTTTCGCTCTACTCTCTGCGCTGCCAAGGTACCGCAAGAGCACATGGAAAATTTTGTCGCTTGTGTTAATAGTTATACAGGTGTTACCCACAACTATCTACGCAAACATAATTATAATGTATGGTTCACCTTTATCGGGGAAAGTTGGGATAAGGTGGAAAGCACCCTTGCCGAAATCACCCAAAAAACCGGCATTGCTATACTTAATTTACCAGCCACTAAGCTTTTTAAAATTCGTGTAGATTTTAAAATGCAAGAACAAGCTAAATAAGACTGTCTTCAAAATATTTTCCTCAAGGAAGCGCTGATTAAATACCTTTTTGCCCTCTAACTGCGTCATACTATATCTTTCTAGGGTAATATACTGACAAAATAGTTTTTTTGAGGGGGAGAGTCTGAGAGGGGGAACTTTTTTTTCAAAAA
>CAYJAD010000033.1:0-25511 GCA_964368075.1 uncultured Desulfovibrionaceae bacterium
AAAAGTTTCCCCCAGAAAAAGTAATGCATCAGCGTCTCATAAAGTGCTTATTTGCTGGGGGGCGAGTAATACTTTAAGCTCTGGAGTTTCTTTTACCATATCTAAAGCTTTTGCATTTACCTTTGCCCCGTGCTTAAGGAGTAATTGCACAATTTCTGTGTTTATTGGCAATTTTGCATACTGCGGATTTGTTTGTGAGGCATTGCCTCTAAACCATTGCGGCCATATTTGTTTTTGCCTGCTAGGCCCCAGCCTTGAATAGGTATAGCCTTCATCTTCACTGTTTTCCCCAAAAAGTTTCCATCGTGTGGGCTCTAAGGCATGAATTAATGCTGTATCTCCCCATTTGTCCACAAGATCAACATTGGCGCCATTATCCAGTAACAGCTTTACGGCTTCGGGGTTTTTTTCCATACAAGCAAACATAAGCGGCGTCATGGCTGCTTGAAAAGTAATTTGCTCTTTAGGGATTTGCGCATTAATGGAAGCTTTGGCGTCTAGTAGTAGCTGCATAATTTCCACATTCCCTTTCCATGCTGCATGGGCTAGGGCTGTATTGCCCCCTGCATCCATAATGTCAACATGGGCATTTTTAGCAAGCAAGAGCTTCACTATAGCAGCATTTTGACGCGCGGAAGCTAAAATGAGGGGGGTATAGCCAAAGATATCTTCCCTGTCTGCGTAGGCACCGTGCTCCAATAAAAGCTCTGTGCTTTCAATATAATCCCCTAAAATAGCATTGATGAGGGCAGATTCACCATAGGTTGTGTTAAAGTTATGCGGATGTTGTAGGAGTAGGGCACGTAGGCTATATATACCGCGAGGATACAATTTTTCTGAAAGAGTTTCTTCCCATTGAATCGGGTAGGGGGCATTATCGTCTTTTGTTACGATGTGCACATTTTCCTTGCTTCCACCGAGCAAAAGGGCAATTTCTTCATATCCATACGCTTGCGCCAACATAAGGGCAGTACGCCCTGTACTATTTTTAATAGTGGTGTCGGCGCCGTGCTTAAGCAAAAGCTTTACTACATCTGTATGTCCATTAACGCTGGCCTTCATGAGTGCTGTGGCAAAATAAGGTCTTTTTTTACTTGCTGTAGCGTTAATATGAGCACCGTGTTTTAACAAAAGCTCAACAATATCTTTGGCACCGGCCTCAGCAGCTAAAATAAGAGCACTGTCTCCATACTCGGTTTCCTTTGTGTCAAAATTGACTCTGTCATTGACGCGAGCCCCGTGTTGAAGCAAAAGTTTTACCATGGCAAGGTGTTTATTTGCGCTTGCTGCCATCAGGGCTGTGCCATCGCGTGCTGGCAAATGTACGTTAGCCCCATTTTCTAGCAGCCACTTTGCTACAGCTATGTGCCCATTGGCTGCGGCATAAAAGAGGGCTGTACCTCCATTGGCATCTATGTAGTTTTGTCTTTCATTCCAAACATTGGCGTTAATGTCTGCTTTATGTTGTAATAAGAATTTTACTGTTTCGAGGTGGCCATTGGCCGCGGCCATGATGAGGGCAGAATGTCCAGAATACGTAAAAATGTTTATTTTTGCACCACGGTCCAGTAAAAGGCGCATAGCTTTTATTTGTCCTGCGCCGGCAGCTTGCATAAGCGCTGTTTCATCATAGGGGTCTGGGGCAGCATTGACTTGGGCGCCAGAATCCATAAGCAAACGCATGGTTTTTACATGCCCCTTTTCTGCGGCTAAACCAAGGGCAATGTTTTTGGCGTCATAATACTGTTCATCTTTAAAATCTATTTGCTTTAAAAGTTTACGCACAGTTTTTATATCGCCGCGTGCGGCTGCCTGTTCAAATTTTTCTCTGGAATCGGCAAAACTTAAAGTAAAAGGACTGAGAGTAAAAAGAAAAGAAAATAAAAAGACACATAAGAAGAGGCGCTTTGCCATGCTGTTACTCCTTTAATGGTAGTAGGAATCATGAAAGAAATATAGCAAGTTTTGCTTAGTTTTGGAAGCTTTTGTACGTGTTTTTTTATAAAATCATCCTAAAGATGAGAAGGTAAAAGAAGGCGTATATAACACCGCAAAAAATCATTACAAGAATGATATGGCTTGAGCTCGCTGAAAATGGGAACTAGCTCAGAATGAAAGCGTTTTGATGGGATGGGGGGAGTTTGAGGGGGGGGAGGGAACTTTTAAGTTTTGGCACTTGTCCCTTTAGAGGAAAGTTCCCTTTCCCCCTCAAGAAAAGAAGTAATCTGTGTTTTTTATTTCTTTTTTTGAGCAAGCATATCCCTAAGCCATTGGTACCAATCATTAAGACCTTCTTGGTTACGGCAAGAGACTTCAAAAATAGGTAAATTTTTATTGAGCTTTGTGGAAAAATCACGCGCTCTTTGCATGTCAAAATCTACATAGGGTAATAAATCTACTTTGTTTAATACCATGGCTTGAGCTAAATTAAAGAGCAGGGGGTATTTTTCTGGTTTGTCATCGCCTTCGGTAACGCTGAGCAAGGCTACTTTGGCATCTTCGCCACAGTCAAATTCAACAGGACAGACTAAGTTACCGACATTTTCAATGAAAAGAATATCAATTTCTTGCAAATCAAAAGATTTTAAGGCTTCCATAATCATACTGCCATTAAGGTGACAGCCCCCATCTGTATTGATTTGCACGGCTTTGGCACCGGTGGCAGCCACACGACGGGCATCATTATCTGTTTGTAAGTCACCTTCTATGACAGCCATACGCATTTCTTGGCGCAAATCGGTAAGGGTGCGTTCTAATAACGATGTTTTTCCGGCACCGGGGGAGCTGATAAGATTTAAGACAAGTATACCGTGCTGCGCAAAAAGTTCACGCAAATCGGCGGCCACTCTATCGTTGGCTTCAAGCACATTGCGTACTACAGGAATTTCCATGATTTACCTTTACTGAAATTTATAGGATAAAAGAAGTTGCAGATAAGCTGTTATTCAGCTTCAATATGCTGCACAGAGAGCTCGCGCCCTTGAAGCACTTCGTGACCCAAGGGGGATTGGCAGTGCGAACATGGGGAAAAAATTTCACCTTCGGTGGGGCGGAATTCTTTTTCACATTGACCGCAACGCAAAAGAAGGGGCACTTCTTCTAATTCTAGTATGGCGCCCTCGTGGGGGCCTCCTTTTAAGACAGCTTCAAAACAAAATTGCAGAGAATCTGCTACCACTTGCGATAAAGTACCATAGCGCACTCGCACCAAAGTAAGCTTTGTACATTGGTGTTTTTCGAGCTCTTGTTCTATGATGCCCATAATATTTTCTGCTATTGCCATTTCATGCATGGGGGCATAGTAGCGAAAATATGCATATAAGTCTAGTAGCCTGAGCTTTTTTTCCTTTACAATTGCTTTGACAGTGTGAAAACAAATGTTTACACTAATATAGGTAATGTCTTTGAAACTTTAATATTTTCGTATAAAATACTTATTGAGAGCCCATGCCTTTTTCTAAAAAATATCCTCTTTTTTTTTCATATATAGGGATTCTTTTTGTACTTGTTGTGCTTTATGGCATTTCAATACCCTTGGCATGTGTTCCTGGGCCCATGCCCTTAACTGTTTCAGAGGTTTGGCACTTGCTCGGGGTGCGTCTGGGAATATTTTCAGCTGAAAATGTCGATGCTTCGGCGCTCTTGGTGGTGGGGCAGATTCGTTTTACTCGGGTAATTTTAGCAATACTTTGCGGTGGGGGATTAGCCGTGGCCGGTGTGGCCTTGCAAGCTGTTTTGCGCAATGCTTTGGCTGATCCTTTCACTCTGGGTATTTCGGCAGGGGCTGCCTGTGGTGCTAGCATGGCGCTTACTTTGTCTGCATCCATGATGGGTTCCCTCGTGCTTTTTTTGCAACAATGGCATTTAGGCTTTTTGGCGTGGCTTGTGGAAACGGGGGGATTAGTAAGTCTTGCCGCCTTTGCCGGAGCTTTATTAGCTTTATTTATGGCTTTATTGTTAGGCAGTGGGAGCATGCATAATGTAGGCAGCAGTACAGGACAACGCGAAGGCATTATTCTTGCTGGTATTGCCGTAGCCACTTTCTTGGGAGCCTTAGTAGCGCTCATCAAAGCCCTTAATGAAGAATCGGTCACGAGTATTGTTTTTTGGATTATGGGGTCTTTTCAAGGGCGCACCTGGGATGCTGTGCCTTTTTTATTGTGGCCTTTATTTATAGGTCTTGTGCTGATTGTTTTTCATTGGCGTGATTTAGATATGTTGCTCTTGGGGCAAAGGCAAGCGCAAGAACTTGGGGTACATGTGCCGCGTGTGCGATTGTGCGTGTTACTAGGGGCTTCCCTCATGGCGGCAGGGTGTGTGGCTGTGGCGGGAATTATCGCCTTTGTGGGTCTTGTGGTACCGCATGTTTTACGCTTTTTTTTAGGAGCGCGGCATGGTTGGCTATTACTTGGCGCATGGTTTGGTGGCGGCCTTGTATTGCTTTGGGCTGATGTGTTGGCACGGTCAATTTTGTCCGATGGACAAGAACTTCCTGTGGGGGTAGTCATGTCGTTGGTGGGTGGGCCATTTTTTGCCTTTTTGGTACGGGCACGAGCTAAAGGCGCGTGGGGGCGGGGTGGTTTATGATCACGTGTGAAAATGCTGGCGCCGCCTATGGTTCACGTACTGTACTTAGTGGAATAAATTTTACTGCAAAATCTGGCGAATTTATTGCTATATTGGGGCAAAATGGCAGTGGAAAAACCACGCTATTACGGGTGTTAAGTGGCGTATTGCCTGTGTCTGCTATAAAGGACGGTGAAAAGACGTCGATACATTTACAAGGTCACTCTTTATGGCGTCTTTCCCCTAAGCAAAGGGCCAAGCTTGTAGCGGTAGTTCCGCAAAAATTAGATTTTTTGCCACCTATCACCGTGCAAGAAATGGTGCTTTTGGGGCGATATGCGCATATTTCTTGGTGGGGTGTTTATGGGGAAAAAGATTATGCAACCGCCCATGCCGCCATGCAAGAGGTAGATATTTGCGCCTTGGCTCAGCGACATTTGTCAGAGCTTTCGGGCGGTGAATTGCAAAGGGTGTTACTTGCCAGAGCCTTGGCACAGCAAAGCCCTATTTTGCTTTTAGACGAGCCAGCAGCGGCTTTGGATTTAGCGCGCATGCAAGATATTTTTCAGATACTAGAAAATAAATGCGCTCAAGGTACTTTGGTACTTACGGTTATGCACGATGTAAATATGGCCGCCCTATATGCTTCGCGTATACTTGCTCTAAAGCAAGGCCGTTTAGCTTTGGATGGTGCGGTACAAGATATCTTTACAGAGCAAAATTTGCGATATATTTATGATATGGATTTGCACATATTTGCGCATCCTGTATTGGGGGTGCCGCAAGCGTGTCCATCGAAAAAAACTAAGGAAATACCAGATGTTTAAAAAATATTCTTTTATTATTCCCCTTTTTACATGGGCTTTGTGCCTCTTTATACCAAGCTTTGTTGCTAGTGCCGCAACAGCTCCAAATAATTCTGCTCAAACCGTGGCAGATACGGCAAAGCAGGACGGCAGTATTCGTATTGTGGATGATACGGGGTATGAATTGGTATTAAAAAAACCGGCAAAAAGGGTTATTGCATTGTATGGCGCCTTAAGCGAGCTTATGCTGGCATTAGATTTAGGGGATACCATTGTGGCGCGTACCGCAGCGGATAGGCGTATTGTAGGTCTGAAACATTTACCGGCTGTGGGTACGCACATGCGCCCCAATCCAGAGCTTATTGTGAGTTTAAAACCCGATGTAGTTTTACAGTTTTTGGGGCGTGAAGAGGCAGCATCTCTAGGGCTTGGTTTACGCAAAGTGGGTGTGCCTGTGCTCTTATTTCACTTAGAAAGCTTTGAAGATATGTTTTCTGTGCTTACACGCCTTGGAAAAATGGGCGGCAAGGAAGCTAAGGCCACAGAGTTGGTAAAAGGCTACCGTAAACGTATTGGCGATCTTCGTAATATACTTTTGGACGTACCAAGAGTTTCTGTTTTTTATGAGGTTCGTTATCCAAATTTATTGGGGGCGGGCCCAAAATCTATTGTGGCAGATATTATAAATGTGGCGGGAGGACGCAATATTCTTACTACCGATGAGCGCCTGGTGCGCCTTAATGAAGAAGAATTGGTGTACAAAAATCCTGAAGCGTATATTATTCAAAAAGGCCCCATGAATCCTTATCCTAGGCCTGTGCATGAAAGACCGCATTATGCCACATTGCAAGCGGTAAAGAATAAGCGTGTACTTGAAGTTTCTGAGCTTGAATATGCACGGCCTGGGCCAAAAGCTGTGGATGCAGTTGAAAAACTTGCCAGATGGTTGCACCCCACAGTTGACTTTACTGTGAAGAAGCCTTAACAGCTTGTTTTACGAAAATGTATTGCAATTACTTTAGTAGGGTATGTGAAATTATAAATTATTTAAAATGGATAATCAGAGAATACATGTAGAGTATTATTTACTTGTATTTTCAATAATGGGCTAGATTTCAGGATAAATGATCTCAATAAACTTGCCTTTTTTTACAAAAAGCAGTATTTATTGACTTCTAATACTTCATTGTTGTTCTTACATATAGCACCTTAAACCTAAGGAAAAATCATGGTAAAAAACAAATCTATTGGCTTTAAAATTTACGCAATTTTACTTTCTGCCATCGTCATTATGCTTGGTATTGTTGTGGCCTTTTATTTTGGTATTAATCAAATATCCAATGAAAGTAGTGCTCTTGCTGGCAAGCAAATGTATGAATTACAAAAAGACCGCATTAAAGATATTACATTGGCAGCGGCCAAGGGGCTTGAAGACCAAATTCACGGTAAACCTAAAGACGAGCAATTGAAAATTATTGATCAATTTCTTACAAAATCACGTTTTGATGCCAATGATTCGGGATATTTTTTCCTTTATGAAGACACAACGGTGCGATTGCATCCCGTAAATAGAAAGATTCAGGGTAAAGACATAGGCCACTCTAAAGATTCTGAGGGCGTCTATTTTATTCGTGAATTACTTAGAGCAGCTCAATCTGGTGGAGATTTTGTCACCTATATGTATCCAAAGCCGGATGGAAAAATCGACCAAAAAACCGCCTATGCTGTGATGATTAACGGAACTAATTATTGGTTTGGTACTGGTGTTTATACAGAGAATGTGGCTCTATTAGAAAATCAATTACGCAAAAGCATGATACAACAAGCCAATACCATTGAATTATACCTTGTTTTAGCTGTGCTTGCTCTCATTATTATCATGTTTATAATTTCTGTTAGGATTATTAAATCCATTACAGGCCCGATTTCACTTTTGACGAGCATTTCAACAAAGGTTGCCGAAGGTGATTTAAGCGCAGGAAACCAAGTGAATAATGGTGCTCAAGATAGTACCGACGATGATAATAAAAATGAAATAGATATTATGTCTCGCGCCATAAGTCGTATGGTATCCTCTTTGCGTGAAAAGATTCAAGATGCTGAAAGTGCCATTGAAGAAAGCAAGAAAAATGCAGCCCAAATTCAAAAAGCTTTAGAAGCCGCAGCAGTGGCCGAACAAAGCGCTAACACTAAAACAGAACATATGCTAGAAGTGGCAGATAACTTAGAAGAAGTAGTGAATAGGCTTTCTTTTGCTTCGGAAACGTTAGCGCAAACCATCAGCGAATGCGAAAAAGGCGCCAATGCACAAGCTAAACAAATCACAAATACATCGGAAGCCATGGAAGAAATGAGCATGACAGTGAACGATGTTGCCCAAAGTGCCAGTTTGGCTTCCAACGTGACTTCGGACACAGGTGTCAAAGCTCATGATTGTGGACGTATTGCTCATGAAGCCATTAGCAGTATGCAGGACGTACAAAAACTCACCACAAGACTCATGGATGATATGCAAAGTCTTGATGCAAGCTCTAAATCCATTGACCAAGTTATGGGTGTTATTTCTGAAATTGCAGATCAGACAAACCTCTTAGCCCTTAATGCCGCCATTGAAGCTGCGCGCGCAGGTGAAGCCGGTCGTGGTTTTGCCGTGGTGGCCGATGAAGTACGCAAGCTTGCGGAAAAAACCATGGACTCAACCAATGAAGTTGCTAAAATTATCAACGAAATACAACAGAATGCAAGTCAAAGCCTTACTCAAACTACGGCTTCCTTTGCTGCCATTGAAAAAGCAACAGACCTTGTTATGCAGTCCGGTGAAACATTAACAGAAATTGCTAATATGACCAAAAACTCTGCAGAGCAAGTGCATTCCATTGCCACTGCAGCAGAAGAACAATCTGTGACTACAAAGCATATCAAAGATAATATGAATCAAGTGAATGAAATTGCCCTTGTTACTGTGCAAAGTATGGGTGAAGCTACACAATCGGTGCGTGACCTTAAAGATCAAGCCCAAGAACTTACGAATCTCACCAGAAGTCTCAAAGCGGCACAATAAAAATTGTGCCGTTGCATAAAACTGAGGACTGTCCCTCGTTTAAGATTTCTGTATAGTTACTATTTAAAACTTGTGGTTACATAACTTTATGAGCCCCTATGCAATACTTTGCTTAGGGGCTCAATATATATAAATCTCCTGAAATGAGACTAATTCATTGTGCGTAGTCTTATGGAGCGCTGACGACAGGCTTGAAGCATGTTTGTTGCAGAATTTCTTTTCTATAAAAAAAACCTCGCAAGTAAGCTTGAGAGGTTTTTTTTTATTTTAGCATAATATGCTTTTTATAAAAATGTATTGGCGGAGGCGTATAGGAGTCGAACCTACCATGGACATCTCTGCCCACCACCGGTTTTGAAGACCGGGCGCAACACCGGTTACGAAACGCCTCCACGGGTAGAGACTATATGTAGAGTGTTCAAAAAAAGCAAGTAAAAATTCTGAGGATACCTAAAAACATATTTTACGGAGTAAGAAAAAGTTGCTGGCAATGCTATGATTTTAAAGAAAAATTGCTATTTATTATCTTGCCAACGCTGACAAAGAGTATGTTTTATACCTAATTGATCAAGCAAGCGTCCACAAAAATGTTGCATCATGGCTTCAATGTTTTGCTTATCTGTGTAAAAAGCAGGTGTAAAAGGCATAATGGTCGCGCCATTTTGACTTAAAGAAAGCATGTTTTGTAAATGTATGGAGCTTAAAGGTGTTTCTCTGGGAACAATTATCAAGGGGCGACGTTCTTTTAAGGTGACATCAGCCGCGCGATGAATAAGGTTTGAACCTATGCCATGGGCGATACTGGCAAGGGAGGACATGGAGCAGGGGCAAATAATCATACCGTCATGCTGCCAAGAACCGGAGGCCGGCCCTGCGGCCATATCATGTATCTCATAGTTTTTGTGAGCAAGGGGTATGAATTTTTTTAAAGAAATAGGTGTTTCTTTTTGCATAACACATTGTGCCCCCTGAGAAATAAGAAGATGTATTTCTATATGGGGCATGGCGTGTATGTGTTGTAAAAAACTGTGGGCTAGGGGCATGCCGCTGGCGCCACTGATAGCAAAGACAAGGCGTGGCATGGTGTTCTCGTAGGGGAATTTGTATTTTCAGGGAGGAAAAGCTCCCCCCTGAAAAGTAATATCGTTACTATTAGCGAAGGCGTGTATACACCGAAGGCTGCACTCTTCGACTGTCTGTATTTTCCACAAGCAAGGGGGGCACATCAGGAGTAATGGGCACTGTGGCTGTCCCCATGGCAAGTACATCATTGGTGGGGGTATGCAAAAGGCGCATGCTAAATCGTACTTGTTCAGGGCTCATAACATAGGTACCGGTAAGTATTGCCACACTGGTTGCCGTGGTGCGTGCTAGGTCAGATCTTTTGCGCGTAAGCAACATTTCGCCTGTTTGCTCTTGGAACTGCAAATCTCTTCCTTTACGAATTTCTTGTACATTGTAACCGGCAGAAACAAACCAACGAGAAGCTTCTTCCATCATTTGACGGGCTAAGGCGTTGGAAAGTTTTAAATTATTTACGTTTACAGGTACGGTGGTTACTATGGTAACACTGCGGCGCACTTGATACCTGCGTGCTTGTAGTTGGTCATCCGGCAGAGAACCCTCCATTAGTCCTGCTCTTTGCATAAGCTGAGCATCCATTTGCTCTGCCATATTGTTGGCAGCGCGTGGTCCATTTTTAGTGCCAAAGCTTTGGGCCGCACCACATCCAAAGGCTAAAAAACACAGAACGAGCACACAGAGAAAACTTGTAATTTTCATGAAAAGATATCTCCAAAATTAGCGTAATGTTTTGATTTGAAGGTTAATATTTTTAAGCTCACGATGAATGTATACACGCACATCATTGGTGCGACAGGTGGCCAAAGCCAACAGCAAATATTGGCGGGCCAATTCGTAGCGATGTTGCTCTTTAAATTGGGCAGCAATCATGAGATTTTTTTCTGTTTCTTTTGCTTCGCGTACTGCACTTATCCATGTGCTTGAGCTGTGTTGCACACTTTGGCTATACGCCGGAAGAGCCAAGAAAAAGCCTTGGGCGCATAAAGTCATGCAAAGAAGACAAATTTTAGCTTTTTTATACATACTGGCTCCGTTTAATAGTAGGGTACATTGCCATAAAGGCCAGGACCTGTAGGCACTTTAGCTCTAGGTACTTGGCGGATATTTAAAGTGCCACTTTCTAGTCCAAGGCCGGTGGGCGCCATGGGTTTTGGTGCCGGACCATAATATTTAGGCGGGTTTCTAGGAGGGCTTACAGTTCTTACAGGTGCAGTTTTTGTTACCACGGTGGTAATATGATCTTGAGTAAGTCTTGTAATAAAGGGAGTTTTTACTAGAACCAATTGTCCTGTACGTAAAACCATACCGTCCAGAGCGCGTACCAAACGTGCATTTACAATGACAGCCTCTTTATCTACATAGTATGTGCCAACAATGAGAGCGGCCCATTTTTCGTTTGTATTTACTATCCCTTTGCGTAGAAGCGCAAAATCGCCTTGAGCCAACTTGATGTCTATATCACCGGTAAGTCTGTATTCACGCACTGGGAAAGCGCGTTGATTAAATTCATAAATAAGTGATTCACCAAGCAAGTTACCAAAGGCGCTGGTTTGGGCTTTATTATTCACATTTACGAAAGATGTAGGCAAAGCCACAAGACCTGTCAGTGAGCGATTGTCCATAGTGGCTAGCATTTGATCTGCCAGCTCTCGCATCTTCAATTTAAACTCTTGAACATCAACATATTCGGCATCTAGTGCTGTTTTAGGTTTTGGTTTTGGAGCACCGCACCCTGTAAGGAGCATGCTTTGACAGAGGAGTACAAAAAGAAAAAAACGAAGAATATTTGACATATATAATCCCTTGCTCAGCGGCATTTAAAATATCTCTCTAGAGTATATCGTAACAAAAAATAAAAACTTAAGTGATGTTATC
The DNA here is from genome assembly GCA_964368075.1 of uncultured Desulfovibrionaceae bacterium. GTDB lineage: Bacteria > Desulfobacterota > Desulfovibrionia > Desulfovibrionales > Desulfovibrionaceae > CAYJAD01. The sequence goes on from CAYJAD010000033.1 coordinate 11,392, forward strand.
GGTGAGTGTTCATAAATTGCAAATTTTGCTCCATGCCCAAGAAAAATGAATTTCTAAAGTTTGCTCTTTTGTTTTTCTCTCAAAAAGCAAATTAAGTTTATCTGAGTAATAAGCAAAAAGGCACATTCGGCGATACTCTCTAAGTGAATAACGAGAGAGATAATAGCATAATTGCTCAAGAAAAAAAAGGAAAAATATAGGGAGAAGCCTCTTAGAGTGCTTGGCTATTAAGATAAAATACGCTACATTAACTCCTTCTTACGTTGACATATTGTTGAAAAGCCGATTTTTAGCAATATGTTTAAAAAACGATGCGTTTTCTACTGCTGAGGAATACATGCTACAAAGAAAAAAAACACGAGTTTTGCAACTGGGCTCTGTGCGCCTTGGCGGAGAGAATCCCATTATGGTGCAAAGTATGCTTAATACTGACACCAGAGACGTGGAAAAAAGTCTCGAACAAATTCAAACCTTGGTCAGTGTTGGGTGTGAGGCTGTGCGCCTTGCTGTACTGGATGGCGTGGCGGTAAAAGCTCTTAAGCAGATACGTCAAAAAACGACAGTGCCACTTATTGCCGATATACATTTTGACCATCGCTTAGCCATCGCTTCTCTTGAGGCAGGAGTGCAGGGCTTACGAATTAATCCGGGGAATATTGGTTCAGAAAAAAATGTTGATGCGGTGGTTGATGCAGCTAAAGCTCATAATGCCATTGTACGCATTGGGGTTAATGGAGGCTCGTTAGAAAAGGACATTTTGCAAAAATACGGTGGTGTAACGCCTGAAGCCATGGTGGAAAGTGCTCTTTCTCATGTGGCCATTTTAGAACGGAAAGGTTTTTATGATATTAAAATATCATTAAAATCTTCTTCTGTGCTAGAAACAATTGCTGCTTACACTATGCTTTCAAGTCGTTGTGATTATCCTTTACATGTAGGTATTACTGAAGCAGGTGGGCTTTTGCGCGGTGCTGTGAAGTCTGCTGTGGGGCTTGGAATTTTGTTTTGGCAAGGCATTGGTGATACATTGCGTGTTTCGCTAACGGCAGATCCTGCCCAAGAAATTATTGCGGCGTATGAAATTTTGCGTTCTTTGGGCTTACGTCAGCGCGGGCCGGAGATTATCTCCTGTCCCACATGTGGGCGCACAGAAATTGACTTGATGGCTTTGGCGGCGGCAGTGGAAGAGCGTTTGAAAACAGAAACTCTTCCCATTAAAGTGGCTGTTATGGGTTGTGTGGTCAATGGCCCCGGAGAGGCACGAGAGGCAGATATTGGCCTTGCCGGCGGTAGAGATAAAGGAAGTATTTTTCGCAAAGGCGAAGTTGTTCGTACTGTAAAAGGGCAAGATGCACTTCTTGCAGCTTTTTTAGAAGAACTTGATAAACTTATTATGGAAAAACAACAATAGGATAAAATTATGCGTTGGAGCACAAGTTATATTCCCACTTTGAAGGAAGCCCCGGCCGATGCCGAAGTTATTAGCCATCAATTGCTCGTGCGTGCCGGTATGGTGCGTAAAGTGACCTCTGGCATTTACAGTTACTTACCTTTGGGCTTGAAGGTTTTAGAAAAAGTAAAAACTATTGTGCGAGAAGAAATGAATAAAGCCGGAGCCCATGAGTTGCTTTTACCTGCAGCGCAGCCGGCAGACCTTTGGCAAGAAACAGGACGTTGGGAATTTTATGGCAAAGAGCTTCTTCGCTTTAAAGACCGTCATGAGCGCGATTATTGTATTGGACCTACTCATGAAGAAATTATTACCGATTTAGTGCGCGGTGAAGTGCGTTCGTACAGACAACTTCCTTTAAACCTGTATCAAATTCAAACGAAATTCCGCGATGAAATTCGTCCGCGTTTTGGTCTGTTACGTGGTCGTGAATTTGTTATGAAAGACGCCTACTCTTTTGATGCCGATGATGCCGGTGCTGATATAAGCTATAAAAAAATGCATACGGCATACACCAATATTTTTTCACGTATGGCGTTGAAATTTAGAGCTGTCGAAGCTGATACTGGTTCCATTGGCGGGAGTTTTTCTCATGAGTTTATGGTGCTTGCTCAAGTGGGTGAAGATACCATTGCTGCTTGTACTGCCTGTGACTATGCTTCTAATGTGGAGCGTGCGGCTGTAGTTTGGCAGGGAAGTGTATGTACAGATACTTGTGCTGCATATGAAGAAGTAGCAACACCGCAGGCGCATACCGTGGAAGAAGTGTGTGCTTTTATGAAAATAGAAGCTACAAAACTTATTAAAACGTTGCTCTTTGATGTGGATGGTCAAGGGGTCGCCGTGCTCGTGCGCGGAGATCATAGCGTTAACGATATTAAATTAAAAAATTTCCTCAATGCTACCGTGGTGGAAATGGCTTCACCTGAGCAGGTAGAGGCTTGGACTGAGGCTAAGGTAGGCTTTGCCGGACCTGTGGGGTTAAATGCTGCCATTAAAATTTATGCCGATGTAGCCCTTCAAGAAAGCACGGATTGGGTTTGTGGTGCGAATAAAAGCGATACACACTTACAGCATGTAAGCCTTACTCGCGATTGCACCATAGAAGCCTATACAGATTTACGGGAAATTATTGCAACAGATCCATGCCCAAAATGTGGTGCTACTTTGGAATTGCCCGAAGGCATTGAAGTAGGGCACATTTTTAAATTGGGTACTAAATACAGCGAAGCCATGAAAGCAACTTTTCTTGACAATAATGGCAAAGAAAAAGTGATGATTATGGGCTGTTATGGTATAGGTGTTTCGCGTGTTATGGCTGCTTGCATTGAACAAAATCATGATGATAACGGAATTATTTTTCCTCCGCCTTTGGCTCCTTGTGATGTGCATGTGCTTAATCTTGACAGCAAGAGCGAAGAAGTGTGTGCACAAATAGAAAATGTAAAGGCACAACTTGAAAGCATGGGGCTTGAAGTATTGCTAGACGATAGAGAAGAGCGCCCCGGAGTGAAATTTAAAGACGCAGATTTATTAGGCTTGCCTATGCAGTTATGCCTTGGTGGGAAAAGCCTTGCACGTGGTGTTTTAGAAGCTAAAGATCGCCGTAGCGGTGAAAAGATCGAGCTTGCCTTGGAAAACTTTGCAGAATCTTTTGCTGGGTGGCGGGCTCATGTTTTAGCCGGCTGGGGTATAGAGTAAACCATTAAAGATGAAGGCTCCTGCACAACGTATTGCGCAGGAGCCTTCATCTTATGTTTGTAAAAAGCCTGCTCAAAATCGAATTTTTTGCAGGCCAAAGATATGTACTTATTCGGCTATTTGTAAACGTGGAATGGCAGAAGTATCCGTGAGTAGTTCTTGCTCCGGCTCGTATAAACGTAAAATCCCATTCCATCCATCTTCAATGGCAAGGCAATTTGTTTTGTGTTTTTCGCAGTTACCAAAATAGATAGTATAGGTTCCGTCTGCTGATTTTTTCGCCGTTGCACTGTTTACATTGGTTTCGCCAAATTCTGATTTGAACATGAAGCCTTTTTTATTGTAAACAGTAACCGACCAAAATCCTCTCACTGGCATTTCTTTGAACGTAACCATATAGTTGGTATTCATTTTGGGAGGATTGAAATTGAAATACAAAGCATTTTTACTTGGCAGTCCTCCAAAGCCACCTGCAGTGCCCACAAGAAAATAAATGGGATCTACTTCTTTTTCTTTGCCAAACATTTTCGTTGCGTCTGGTGCTACCTTAAAGAGCTCCGTAAGTGCCGTGTGTATTTTTTTATAGGCGTTCATGTCCCAATCTTTTACAGAAAAGGCCTTTGCACTCTTGGCATGTATCTTATATTGCTCTTGCAATGCATTTACTTTTTTTACATCTTCAGCATTATCGGCATCCACAAAAATGCGCATAATAATAAATGCGTAGTCAGAACCAATATTTTCAGTGTTAAGCGTATAATTTCCGCCGCCAAGTTCAACCATACGTGTATAGCCTTGCTCATTCATGACGGCAATAGAAATATAGCGATCTTTTACTTTGGGAACATCAATGATTGCGCCCTTACTCACATCAACAATAGCTATGCTGTATAACGTGTCCCTATTCATGCGAATAATAGTTTGCCTATCAAGCGGTGTTGGTTTTTTTAAGTGTACCCACTTGTTTATACCACCTGTAGCTTTAAGGATACGACCCGCAGTAAGATTTGTTTCAACTTGTGCAAAATTATTGTAGTTGACAACTTCCTTAGCATGAGGAGTTGTAGCCGTAATTGAAAGATACATTGTAAATAGCAACATGCTAAGTGTGATTTTTTTACACATTATATAATCCTTCTTGTTCATAGATAGCAAACTAAATAATATTGTAAAAGCCCACGAGCATTTATTAAAACTTTTGCTAAGGCTCATAGCTATACGTCAAAAAGCATTTCCAAATCTTCACGAGTCAAAGACTGCATAGTGTCTTGGCCAGGAATAATGGCTTCTGCCACACCACGTTTCGCTTCTTGTAATTTAAGAATTTTTTCTTCCACAGTATTTTGACAAATAAGCTTATAAGAAAATACTTGCTTCGTTTGTCCGATACGGTGGGTACGGTCTGTAGCTTGGTTTTCTACAGCAGGGTTCCACCATGGATCGTAGTGAATAACATAGTCTGCAGAGGTTAAGTTTAAGCCAGTACCACCTGCTTTAAGTGAGATAAGGAAAATGGGTATACCAGGTTCATTATTAAAGGTGTCTACCTGTTCAAAGCGGTTTTTGCTTGCACCGTCTAAATAACAGAAAGGTATGTCAGAAGCTTGCAACCACTGTCTAATAATGTGTAACATTTGTACAAATTGTGAGAAGACAAGCACCTTATGGCCCCCTTCTACAATATCTGTCACCATATTCTTAAAGGCATCAAATTTACCCGAGGGAAGATTGGTAGAAAAGCCGGGCATGTCAATTTTTAAGAGGCGTGGGTGACAGCAAATTTGGCGCAGTTTAAGTAGGGCATCCAAAATGGACATTTGGCTTTTGCCAATACCTTTTTCATCCACATCAGCCAGTACTTGCATTTTAAGCTTATGAGCCAAGGCAGCATAAAGTTCTGCTTGGGCATCTTCCAAGGCGCAACAAGTAACACTTTCCACCTTGGGCGGTAAATCTTTAGCCACTTCAGCCTTGGTGCGTCGTAAAATAAAGGGACGTACACGCGTGCGTAAATAGTCCAAAGTTTCCACATCCCCATCTTTAATGGGTTTTACAATACCTCTTTGGAAAGAATGCTGTGAACCCAAGAAACCAGGCATAAGGAATTCAAATAATGACCATAATTCAAAAAGATTATTTTCAATAGGGGTACCGGAAAGGCACAAGCGCATACGGGCATTAATATTACGCACAGAACGCGCTGTAATAGTATTGGGGTTTTTAATATTTTGAGCTTCGTCCAAAATAATGGAGTTAAACTCATATTGCTCGAACTCTTCCAAGTCACGGCGCAAAAGGGCATAGGTGGTAACCACAAGGTCTGAGTCCATAATTTGTTTAAACATATTCTCACGGCGCGTACCGTAAATAATCAAACGGCGCAATTGTGGAACAAATTTCTCTGCTTCTCTGTCCCAGTTGGGCAATACAGAGGTGGGCACAATAATAAGGTTTGGCCCTTCATACTTTCTTTCTACCATATATTGTATGAAAGCAAGTGTTTGTATGGTTTTACCTAAGCCCATTTCATCAGCCAAAATACCGCCAAAGCTGTATTCTGATAAAAAGTTCAAATAAGAAATGCCTTGCTTTTGATAGGAACGCAAATCGGCAGTGAGTCCCTTGGGCGGTTCAATGGCACGTACTTCGCGGAAATCGCGAATTTTTTCGCGTAATTTATTCCAAAAAGAGTCTGTGTGCACCGTGGGGAAGTCTTCTAAAATATTATCTAAAATAGGCGCTTCGTACTGCTTAAACTTCTGCTGTGGTGGCTTGCTAGGGTCAAGTCCAAGAGCATGCAACTTATGGGCTAACTTTTCTAACCAAGAGTCAGGCAAGCTGGTATAGGACCCGTCTTTGAGTTGAATATAACGTTTTCCCTTAACCCACGCTTTCCAAATTTTATCCAAAGAAACAGATTGTCCATCGTATTCAATCTCAATATCCAAGGAAAACCACTTATCATTTTCATTACTTTCCACAGAAGCGGTAATAACAGATTGTGAAGTGCGTACTTTATAACGAGAAAGGGCTTTTTCGCCAAAGACTCTATAATCTTCTAAAAGCTTAGGGTAAGAGTCTAAAAGAAAAGCAATGGCTTCTTCAGGTTCAAGGAACCAAAGTTTATTACTTCTGTGTTGAAAGCCCATACTGTTTAAGGTGTCTAAAAGTTCCGTTTCTTCTTTTTGATGTCTTTGCACTAAAAAGGTAGAACCAGAATAGGAATAGGAACCTGTTTGAAAGTCGGGATTGGGGCCATTGAGAAGAAATTCCCCATGCACAGTTTCATAAATATTTTCTATCTCAAGAGTCAGCAAGCTGCCTTCTTCATCCAAGAATAATTTAGGGTTGTAGGTAGCAGGCTGAAAAATGGGTGCCATACGCTTTAAGAATTGTTCCGGTTCAAAAAGGTTGGTACTTGGCAGGCGTGTCCATACTCGGTCTAAAAATTCTGAAATCTCTTCATGGGGTACCACTGGGCGTGCGTAAAGCAGGTCGTATACCAAGGGTAATTGTAAACCCGTTTGCACAGGAAAGAAATTCCTATTATGACAAACCCATATGGGGATTTGACCATGGAAAGTAATTTCACTGTCCCCTTGCGCTCCTTGCGCTTGCTGGGCGTGCTGCATGAGAGAAATGGGGGGGCGGCCTTCATGTATAAGCAAAACAGAAAAGCTTAGGCCGTCGCTTGAAATTTCTGGCTTTAACTTTAGCACAAAGTGCGTGTTTTCTATATAGCTTTTATATTCCGTATCTTGCCAATAGAGATAGTATTCATTGCGTATGGCCCAAAAAAACCAAGAAACCAGCCCTTCTGGAATTTCTACTTTATGCCCATAGTAATCTTGATGCTGACCTATTTGGCGTGCCACATCAATAAGCTGTGGCGAAAGCTCACACCACTCAGGGTTACGAATGATTTGCTCTAATGTGATTTCTGCATGCACAGATGAAATGTCGGTTTTGTTTTGACGTCCACGAAAAAAAGCAACGGCAAGGCGACCGGGCTCAGGGTAAAAGCGGAAAATAAGATAATGTCTACCGGCTTCCGGCTCCATCTCTGTAGAAAAAAAGGAACGAAAGCTTTGCTTCCATTCTGCTTTTTGCGGTGTATTTTCTTCGTGTGAATCATCATCGCGTAAGTCTGTAAGCAATTGCAAAGTCACGGCAGCTGTATGACGACAAACAGAAGTAAAAGACTCAGAGCAATTACAGTTGGCTTTGGTGGTGTAATCATCAAGAGAGATAAGCAAATTGGGGGTATACACTTGCAAATCGTCCCCTTGAACAGTGCCTTCCACCTTCCAAAGGTTACCTTCGTGATTAATATTAATTCGCTGCAGGCCATTTTCTGATAAAATGTATTGGCCGCTATCGCGGATATACTCCGGAATAACGTCCTGCATGAAATTTTGAATAAGTGTTCTGACGGCGTTTTTTTCAGCTCGTGTCATGCTGAATAACTCCTAGGTTAACCAAATTAGTTAATTATATAGTAAAGACAGGATACCACTTCGAATAATTTTTACGTGCAAACAAAATCTTGTATTTATCTTAAAAATACGTAAAATGCATTTCTCTATGTGATTGATCCAAAGAAAGTGACATAAATCCTAGCAAAAAAGTAAGTTTTTATGTTTAATGAAATGAAACTGTGTATTCCAATGAAAGCATGAAAATATATCCTTAAAAAAATGAAATAAATGTCAAACCAAAGGCAAAAAGACCATGTATTTGATACTGTACTCCTTTCTTCAGCAGATGACAAGAAGAAAATTTTTTTTTGTACTCCTTTTTTTAGGCACATTGCTGTTTATCCCAAACCACAGCCCTGCGCAAGGAAAAAAAGAGCTTAATCCACTTCTTGCCACAGAGCAAGATAGGGGAGGGCGCTATGTGACCGGTTCCATAGGTGAGCCATCCAACTTGATACCCTATATATCTACAGATTCTGCATCGCATGACGTGGCAGGCCTGCTTTTTGTAGGTTTACTGCGTTATGATGAAAATTTACGTGTGGCAACCGATGCCGCAGAAGAATATAGTGTAGAAGAAGGCGGTAAACTTTTGCGTTTTCGTCTTCGCCAAGGTATTTTATGGGAAGATGGTGTGGAGCTTACAACAGATGATGTGGAATTTACCTGGAAAATAGTTACAGATCCTAAAACGGCTTCTCCCTATGCGGAAGATTTTATGCAAGTAAAAGAATTTCGCAAAACAGGAAAATATACTTTTGAAGTGCGTTATGATAACTATTTTTCTGGAGCCATAGCTTCATGGATGGGAGCCATTTTGCCAAAGCATATTTTAGATGGGCAAAATTTACGCGATACGTCTTTTTCGCGTAGCCCCATAGGGGCAGGGCCGTATCGCTTAGATTCATGGGTGACGGGGGCTTCTGTTACTTTAGAGGCTTCGCCCACCTATTTCAAGGGAGAGCCCTATATTCAGCAAGTTGTGTATCGAATTATTCCCGATACATCCACTATGTTTTTAGAGACAAGGGCAGGAAAATTAGATATGATGGGGCTGACACCCCAGCAGTATCTACGTCAAACACAAGGCGCATTTTGGGATGAAAATTATCGTAAATATAAATATTTATCTTCGACCTATGTGTTTATGGGCTTTAATATGCTACATCCTTTTTTTAAGGATGTTTTGGTGCGCAGAGCTATTGGACATGCCATTGACCGTCAAGGCATAGTAAAAGGCGTTCTTATGGGCGAAGGGGTTTCTTCTTTTGGCCCCTATAAACCCGGAACTTGGGCCTATCACGAAACATTACAGCCTCCTAAGTTTGATGTTGCTCTTGCTAAAGAGCTTTTGAAAAAAGCAGGTTTTGCTGATACAAATAATGACGGTATATTGGAAAAAGACGGAAAAACTTTTACTTTTACTTTATTGACGAACCAAGGGAATGACCAGCGCATTTTAACTGCTACGGTTATTCAAAGTCAGTTGAAAGATGTGGGCATTAAAGTAGAAATTCGTACCGTTGAATGGGCTGCCTTTATTAAAGAGTTTATTAATAAAGGACAATTTGATGCCGTTATCTTGGGGTGGACCATGACCCCAGACCCTGATATTTATGATGTGTGGCATTCTTCCAAGGCAAAACCCGGTGGTTTGAACTTTACACGCTATATAAACAAAGAAGTGGACAGCCTACTAGAACAAGCACGGCAAACACCGGACGTGGCTGAACGTAAAAAATTCTATACGCGTGTTCAAGAGATTTTTGCCGAAGAACAGCCTTATTCCTTTCTTTTTGTGCCTTATGCCTTGCCTGTGGTACAATCGCGTTTTCACGGCATTAAGCCAGAACTTGCAGGTATAATGTATAATTTTGACGAGTGGTGGATTCCCAAAAAATTGCAGCGTACTCTGCTTGTGCAATAATTCAGTGTTAGTAAAAAATGTAAATATATAGTAAAATTTATAAGGTAAATACATGATACGCATACAAGAAATTCTGGATACCATGGTAGCACAAAATTCTGCGGCTAATATAGAACTTGTGCAAAAAGCCTATGTTTATGCAGCTACAGCGCACGCAGGGCAAACGCGGCTTTCTGGCGAACCGTATTTATCTCACCCCTTGGCGGTGGCGCATACTTTGGCAGAGCTTGGTTTTGATGAAGCCACTGTGGTGGCGGGGCTTTTGCATGATACTGTAGAAGATACTAAGGCTAGTATTGAAGAGTTAGACGAGCTTTTTGGCGAAGATGTAGCCGACATTGTTGATGGGGTCACAAAAATCAGCATGATTTCTTTTGACTCGAAAGAAGATGCGCAAGCGGAAAATATTCGTAAAATGATTTTGGCCATGAGTCACGATATACGTGTGCTTATGGTAAAATTAGCCGACCGTATTCACAACATGCGTACGCTTGATTTTCAAAAAGAACATAAACAACGCCGTATTGCTCAAGAAACTATGGATATTTATGCCCCTTTGGCCAATAGACTTGGCTTGCATAGGGTTAAACAAATTTTAGAAGATTTAAGCTTTAAGTATTTACGTCCAGACATTTATAAGCAAATTACCCTTTGGTTAGAAGAAAATCAGGTAGTAGAGCGTAAAATTATTGATAAAGTTGTGCGCAGTCTTGAAGAGCTTATTTCGGAAAATTCCATTCAGGGTACTATATATGGCCGTATTAAGCATAAGTTCAGTATACATAAAAAAATGCAGCAGCTTTCTGTAAGTTTAGACGAAATGCACGATATTATGGCTTTTCGTGTCCTGGTGCATGAATTGCGCGATTGCTATGCTGTGCTGGGCTTGGTGCACTCCAAGTGGCGGCCGGTGCATGGAAGATTTAAAGATTATATTTCCATGCCCAAAACCAATGGCTATCAAAGTTTGCATACCACAGTCATTGGCCCAGAAGGGGAGCGCATAGAAATTCAAATTAGAACGGAAGCCATGCATCAGCAGGCTGAGCATGGTGTGGCTTCTCATTGGCTTTATAAAGAAAAGAAAAAAGTTAACCCCAAAGATTTAGAACAGTTTACGTGGTTACGCGAAATTTTTGAAAGGCAAAGAGATGAAGCTGATTCGAAAGAATTTATGCACTCCTTGCGCTTAGATCTTTTTAAAGATGAGGTCTTTGTTTATACGCCACGCGGAGAAGTGAAAGAATTGCCCGAAGGCGCCACACCGCTTGATTTTGCTTTTCATATCCACACCAAGGTGGGGCATCATTGTGCTGGCACGAAAGTGAATGGAAAACTTGTGCCCTTGGGGACACCGCTAAAAAATGGTGATGTGGTAGAAATTATCACTGATCAAGCGCGTCATCCCAATCGAGATTGGCTAAAAATGGTGAAAACCGCCAAAGCACGCAGTCGCATTCAGCATTACTTACGAACCGAAGAACGCGCTCGCGCTTTGCAATTGGGTAAGGAAATGCTGGAAAAAGAGGGGCGCAAGCTAAGCTTAAATGTGGCTAAAGCTCTTAAAGATGGCAATTTGGCTATTGTCGCCTCCGATATGAATTTCGATAGTGTTGACGACCTTTTTGCCGGAGTGGGCTATGCGCACCATACTCCACGTAAGGTGTTAAATAAATTATATGCTGTGCTTCACCCCGATGCCGTAGGGCACGATGTGCCACAAAAAGAAAAGCAGCCCAAGGCGAAAAAACCTGAAGGGGTAAGCCTTTCCGGAGTGGATGGGGTCTTGGTACGCTATGCTAAATGTTGTAATCCTGTCCCCGGTGATGCCATTGTGGGATATATTAGCCGTGGTTTTGGCACAAGCGTACACCGTAGCGATTGTCCTAATGTGGTTAATATGGAGCCAGAGCGCCTTATTACCGTGCACTGGGATGGGGAAGAAACTAAACCTTTCCATTCGCGTATTCGTATTACGGCTCGCACAGAAAAAGGCTTGCTTGCTAAAATCACACTTATTTTTGCTCAAGATGGGGTAAATATTTCAGAGCTGCGCTCGCATGATACAGTGGATAATAAATCTGAAATTGAAGCTGTCATCGATGTGTGCAACGTAGAGCAACTATATCAATTGATAGATTCTGTTAATAAGCTGCCTGCTGTTATTGAGGTGACCAGAACCACAGAATAGTGCGTTCTACACAATTCGTTGTGTAAAAAATGCGAACAATGATATGATGTATTTTTTATTTGTGTCTTGGCCTATGTAAAGGAAAACTTTTAAAAGGGGAGAAGAGCAATGAAAAGTATTTTTGAACAATGTGCTTTGCTTTGGAAGTTTTTGGGTTTTTTTCAAACATCTTTTCTGCGCATTTGGCATGTTATAGCTATTTTTGTTGTTACTGCACAGCTTATAAAAATTGTTCGAACACCTATCATTGACTCTTGGCATATAGAGCTTGGCTTATTATTGGTGCCCTTTATTTGTATTTTCCTTTTTGTATCTTTTAAAAGGCGTGGTTTTCGCTATTTTTTTCCCTATTTTTGGGGCGATATAGTACAACTGCGTAAGGATATAGAAGTTGTGAAGAAAGGGGGCATACCTGCGCCACGTCCCGGAGGTTTGCCGGGTGTTATTCAAGGTATTGGCTTTGTGTTTTTCTTTTTAACAGTGGCTTTGGGTTTCACCTGGTATGTTCTTTGGGACAGTATGCCACGGTTCTCTGTGGATTTTCTCAATTATCATAGATACACAGCTTTGATTTTGGCTATATATGCCTTAGGTCATGGTTGTATGGCTTTACGGCACTTTACCATTTGGAAAAAGAGTCAAACGGCGCGTAAAGAAGCTTCAGGAAAATAACAAGGGCGCACATGCATAGCTGACAAAATATTTATGATTAAAAAAGTACAATTGTACCCCTAGGATAGATAATACTCCCCCACGTTGGTGTATACATATTTCCTAGGGTTTTTTTTGCATGTACTTGACATATTGTTCTCTAGAATGGTAGTATGCCAGAATGTAAACTACACATAGATGTGCATGTCTCCTCAAAGGTGAGAGCATCGCTCATGTATGCAAAAAAATATTTCAAGGAGATATCATGCTAGAGACTACCAACGCCAAGGCCATTCAACGTGGTAAAGAAATGTTCACCAGTATTTCTGGTGAAAAGCCTTCCCTTTTCAATAAGGCTGCCTGGATGGGCAAGGTTATGGACTGGAGTATGCGCAACGAACAGTTTAAAGTGCAAATTTTCCGCTTTGTAGACGCCTTCCCTTCCTTGACAACACCCAAACTGCTTACTGACCACATTAAAGAATATTTTGGCGAAGAAAAAGATATGCCGGCTTTCCTTTCAACTGGTGCAAAAATGGCCGGTATGTTGGGTACTTTTGGCGGTAATATGCTGAATAAAGTTATCTCCGGTAATATTCACGAAATGGCAAAACAGTTTATTGTTGGTGAAAAAACTGGGGATGCATTAAAAAATATCGTTAAATTGCGTAAAGAAGGTTTCGCCGCTGTAGTAGACGTTCTTGGCGAAGCAACTCTTTCTCATGCTGAAGCTGAAGAGTATGTGTCTACCTATCTTGAACTTTTAGACGCCATGGAAAAAGATCAGGGTTCTTGGGAAGGTCTTGGCACCAAGAGCAAAGATAGTAGCGATTGGGGGCATGCTCCAAAAATCAATGTGGCCATTAAGCCCACAGCAACCTTTTGCTTAGCTAATCCACAAGACTTTGAAGGTTCCGTCGTTGGTATTTTAGATCAAGCTCGCCGCATTTGTAAGCGTGCAGTAGAAATGAATGCCTTTTTCTGCATTGATATGGAATCATACAAGCATAAAGATATTACCATTGAAGTGTATCGTCGTTTAAAATTAGAATTTAAAGATTATCCACATATTGGTATCGTGCTTCAAGCCTATTTAAAAGATACAGAAAAAGATACCGCTGATTTGCTTGCTTGGGCTCGTCAAAACAATACACAAATTTCCATTCGTCTTGTAAAGGGCGCCTACTGGGATTACGAAGTGGTAAAAGCCAAGCAAATGGGCTGGGAAGTACCTGTTTGGACCATTAAAGCAGACAGTGATGCTTGCTTTGAGCGTGTAACTTATGAAATCTTAAAAAATAGTGATATTTGTCACTTTGCTTGTGCTTCGCACAACGTGCGCACCATTGCTGCCACCATGGAAATAGCAAAAGAATTGAATGTTGATGAATCTCGTTATGAATTCCAAGTGCTTTATGGCATGGCAGAGCCTGTACGTCGCGGTATTTTAAAAATCGCCGGTCGTGTGCGTTTATACTGCCCTTACGGCAACATGGTACCCGGCATGGGATACTTGGTACGTCGTTTGTTAGAAAATACTGCCAATGAATCCTTTTTGCGTCAAAGCTTTGTGGAAGAAGCCAGCTTAGAAAAGCTTTTGGAAGATCCACATTTAACTGCAGATCGTGAAAGAGCAGAAAAAGAAAAAAATCGTAAAGTTGCTGCTCCAGTAAAAGGCTTTGGGCCATTTAAGAATGAAGCTATGGTAGACTTTACGCAAAA
>CAYJAD010000034.1:0-25037 GCA_964368075.1 uncultured Desulfovibrionaceae bacterium
ACAAGAGCAAGTGAATACTATGACCATGATTAACGATTGTATGCAAATGTTCAATGGCTACAGCAACCAATTCGGAGATGACGATAGCACAGTCTGCTTGAATGGTGTTGTGGGAATAAAAACTGATGGCGAGACTATATCGGGAGATTATAAGTCTTTAAGCTATGTAGCGCACGATGGAAAAACGTATACCATCTATTACGAAGCAGGTTCAGATGCAGACATGTGGCTTAATACCTATCAGCCGGCCTTAGTGGAAACTGGGTTGGTGGCTGATGGTTCCGGCGCAGCAAATACAGGGGTAGGTAGTGATTGTTCTTTTTATAAAGAAGAATTAGATACTTTCATGGAAAACTTACAATCGGCCCAGTCTACGGTGTCCAGTCAAAATGAGCAACAAATGCTTATAACCAATGACGCCGCCAGTAAGCGCACGTCTATTTTACAAATGGCGCAAAGCCTTATGCAAGCCGCAGCAGATTCCAGAAAATCTGCCGCACAATCTTAAAAAGAGAGAATATATATGTCTAGTTATATTGCAAGTACCGACTATAATAGCAATACAGGTTTTTTTGAAATCACCAGCACCAGTGCAGATGGTACCACCAGCACACAAAGCGTGAACTTTTCTACCTTGTGCATGATTTTTTCTTTAAATTCTTTAAATGCGCAAGACGAAGTGTTTGCTACGCAATTTGAAGAAGCACAAGAGCAAGTAAATACTATGTCCATGATTAACGATTGCATGCAAATGTTCAATACGTATAGTCCTGTTCCGGAAGATGAAACCTCAACGTTGACCTCAGAGGATATGTCTGCATGGATGAATATTTACCGTCCAGGTATTATAGATACAGGGATTGTAGACGACAGTAACTGCATTGGCGTCGATGGTGCGTTCACCCAAGAAGAGTTAGATACTTTCATGGAAAACTTACAATCGGCCCAATCTACGGTATCCAGCCAAAATGAGCAACAAATGCTCATAACTAACGATGCCGCCAGCAAGCGTTCTTCTATTTTGCAAATGGCTCAAAGCCTCATGCAGGCCGCAGCAGATTCCAGAAAGTCTGCCGCACAATCATAAAGACCTTTTAGCTTTTCCTACAAAAATCTGTATGGATTTTTGTAGGAAAAGCAGAGTAGGGTTATCTAGATTGCTTCTGAAAAACAACTTGACCTTTGCCATAACCTTTGTGATAATTAGAGGATATTGTATTTTTCTTACGTAAGGACACCGACTATGTTTCAGCGCTCATCATTGTATATTCTATTTTTATTTTTTACACTGCTTCTTCTTCCTATGCACAGCAAAGCAGCTACCTTTCGTTACAGCGCTGAAAATACACCCCTTCCAGATTTTCTTTGTGCCTATGCTTCGCACCTTTCTAAAGCATGCAACGTATCGCCAAGTATTAAAGGCACCATTAATGGGGAATTTACCTTTCATAGCGCCCAAGAGTTTATGGGATTTATTGACAGATCTAAAGATATTTCCACATATATGAACGCTTCTAGCATGTTTTTTGACTTAAAGTCGGCCTTGCAAAATGAAGTTATCCCCTTAGGGCATACCGGTGTTTCAGGCCTTAAGGCCAATTTGCGCCAAATGGGTGCCTTTGATCCCCAATACCCTTTGCGGTCCGGGCAAGGTGGGGTCATGGTTATGATTACGGCTCCCAAACCCTATGTGGATATTATCCGTTCTATTGCTAATACGCTCATTCAAATGGCACCGCCTCTTCCTAAGGTGACGCGCGTTTTTCGTTTGAAACATGCTTTTGCCGAAGATGTGACCATAAATCTAGGCCAAGAAAATCAAACCTTACCCGGCGTTGCTTCTCTTTTACGGCAATTGGTGGGCACGCAAGATATTAAAAATGCTAATAATAGCCAGCCTAGTTATCCAGGGCAAGTAAATAGAAGAATGGGGCAGGGCTTGGCGCGTTTAACAGGAACGCAAGGCTATGTACCTACACAAATGGATGTACAAGGCAGACAGCCTGCAGCTATAGCTTCGCCAGCCATGCAAACAGGGGCACGTATTTTGGCAGATCCGCGTCTTAATGCCATTATTATTTGGGATGAAGAGCACTTGATGCCCTTTTATAGAACTGTCATTGAAGAGCTAGATAAGTCTGTTCTTCTGGTGGAAATTCGTGCCGCCATTGCCGATATTAATGTGAACAGCATGCGTTCTTTGGGCTTGTCGTATCAATTTAATGGGCCGGACGTGGTAGGCGGATTTAATACAGGCACAGCCGCTGACCCTTTAAACTTTGCTAGCACTGTAGGGCAGGGCGCTCAAGTAACGACCATTTTCACCAATGGTATAGATACGCTTATGGCGCGCATTCAAGCCTTAGAAACAAAAGGCGAAGCCTCTGTGCTTTCTCGCCCCACCATACTTACATCAGACAATCTTGACGCCGTATTGCAAAATACCAAGACTTTTTATGTGCAAGTGCAAGGGTATCAAACTGTTGACCTTTTTGATGTAACCTATGGAACAGTTTTACGTGTAAAGCCGCAAATTGTACAACAAGAAAACGGAAAGCCTCTTGTAAAACTCGTTATTAATATTGAAGATGGCGTGAGCACACCACCGACTTCCGGCTCTGGCTTGAATTTACCACAAGTGGGTAGAACCACCATCAGCACTCAAGCTGTCGTGGGTAATCAACAGGCCCTCGTTATAGGGGGGTATTATTATGAAACCAAACAAGTTATTGCCAACGGCTTGCCCTTGCTTATGCACATTCCCATTATAGGGCATCTCTTTAAAACTGAAGAAGATATGATCAATAAGCAAGAACGTTTATTTATTATTTCTCCACGTATTATTGATCCACAAAATATCCCAAATTTGCCGCCTAGTCTTAATACAGCTTTTGATAAGACTTTGCATCCTATTGTGACTCCTAAGCCTGCCAGCGGATGTGCTAGCAGTGTTACCATGACGCCACAGAGCAGACAAGTAACACCGGTTAATGGACCTACTGTGTATCCCATACCGGCTCCCGTTGGTGGTTACCCTGTGGTGCAGCAACCTGTGCCTATGGGCTATCCTATGGTGCAAACTATGCCTATGGGCTATCCTGTGGGTTATCCTATGGCGCAACCAGTGTATCGCTAAGGCTCCATAACACTAACATGAGGAACAACTGTGACAAGAGCTTTACGCATACTTTCAGGGCTTCATACAGGGGCTCATATCAACCTCACAGAAGGGGATTGGCAACTAGGTAGCGACCCTCTCTGTGATATTTTGATAAGTGACCTTGCTCCGCAGCAAGGTGTTTTGCGTATACATAGCGACGGTGCCGTACACTTTATACCTCATGTTGAACAAGGGCAAATAACACAAAATACTTTAGCAGAAATGCCCATCCCTGAAGAGGGTAGCAGTATACCTTTGTATACATGTGTAACGCTAGGTAGTATATACATAGCTCTGGGGGAGGAAAGTGTCCCGTGGCCGCAAATTTCACTTCCTCATGAGGAGAATATTTCTACTGAGAATGTGCAAGAATCTTTAGAGCTTTCTTCAGCGCCTAAAGAAAATACTCCCGCTCAGGCTTCCCCTGCTCAAAAAAAGGAAGAACCTGCACAGGATTCCCCCTTGCTTTTAGCAGCACATCCTTTGAAGAAAAGTAAAAAAATAATTTTACGATTAATGCTTGCAGGACTTTTGCTCACCTTAACTCTAGGTGGTATTTGGACAATAAATTCGCCCTCTACGGAAGAAAAAGAACGGCAAGATATTGAATCGGTAATAGAAGCTTTACTGGTAGACATGTCACCAGCTTATTTATATGGCACAGCACCTTTTACCATTGAAAAGACAAAAGAAAATACATGGTATGTATGTGGTGCAGTGGAAAAAGCTGCCATAGAAGAAAAATTACAACTTGCGCTACAGGGTTTACCCTTTACGGTTACAAGCACCATTGCCGTGCTATCTGATGCACAGCAAAGTCTTGAAACGCATATTAAAAAGCAGGGCAGTCTTCTACAAGTAAAAATAAGCTCCAATGGTTTACGTCTATTAGGATATATTTATGACGAAAAAGTGTTGAATGACCTTCTTCTTCCCTTGCAAGAAGAGGTGCAATGTTTATATTTAAAAAAGGACGTTGTTTTTTGGGAGCAATTACAAAATCCCATAACAGAAAGTCTGAATGCCTTAAATTTACAGTCTGTTGTTCAAATGAGCCCCGGTTCTTATGGCCTTACACTGGCATTTAAGGCTCTTTCTGTGGAACAACAAGAAAAGTTAAAAGCTTTTTTGCAAGAAGTGAAAGATATGACTAGAGGCGTTTCGCCTTTTATAAAAATAGCTCCTATCTCACAAATAGAACCAAAAATGGAAGATAAAAATGTCTCTTCCGGCTTAAAAAGTTTGAATGAATTTTGTAAGAAAATTATAATTGAAGGGAGTGGCTCGCAACTGCATATACTGTATGACAAAAAAGAGTTTTCGCGAGGAGCACATTTACCAAATGGGCTTCAAGTGCAAGAAATTACAGATAAGTACGCGACTTTTACCTTGAATGAACGTTTATTATATTGTCCGAGATAGGTATATATTTTAAAAAATTGTTATTGATTGAGGTTTTTTATGGATATTTATGATGCAAATTTTTCACTAGAGGCTGCTTTTCAAGAAAATGCCGAAGAAACATCAAAAACGCTATGTGCTGCACTGAGTGCACAATTACAGCAAGTAGATGCTGCCTTGGATAAAGGGCTTGCCCCTCAAGATTATGCTGAAGCACTGCACTTGCGTACTGCTCTTTTAGCAGCTCAGGGTATTGTTACACTAAAACATAATGCCTTAACAAAAGAAAAATAGTCTTTATAACACACAAAAAAAACGGAGTTCGTATGAGTGAAACTTCCCATGCCGCATTAGGTAGTATGACCAGTAGTATTGATAGTCTTTCTGCAGAGATTGCTGCTTTTGCCAGTAAAGATGAATTAAGTGAAGCAGATATGCTTGAGTTTAACATGTTAGCCAGTGAATACTCCATGATGATGTCTCTAGCAAGTGGGCTTATCAAAACACTTACCGATGCAGAGCAATCTGTAGCACAAAAAATGTAATTCCTTGAGGTTATGATGCAAGTAACACAAGAAACGGCAAGTCTTTTGGGAAAAATAGCTATGCATGGGCTTTGGTCTGGCTATATACGCCTTAGTGAAGAAATTTTTCAAAACCTTATTCCTTTGCGCAAAGAAAGTTGTGGGCCTGTTTTGGGGCTTGCTATGTGCTATGCTCATAGGGGGGATCATGAAAAAGGTATAGAAATTCTGGAGAAAATGGCTTTCCCTACCTTTAAAGATGATCCGCACCTTCTTGCATGGTACGGCTTTATGCTCACTATGAACAAAAATAGCACGCGCGGAAGGGCTGTTTTAGAAAAACTTATGCAAGCTGATAGTACCCCAGAAGATGCAAGAAAGATGGCTCAAGAAATCTTAACAAATGTAGGATAAGCATATGGTTGATCCCTTAAGTCAACAAATTATTCAGGATATTGGTAAAACCACTGTTACACAAAGCCCTGAACCTAGCACTGTTTCCTCACAAGACGCTGCTTCTTTTCAAAGCATGCTCAGCGGAGATGTGCACGGTGTGACCCAAGTTCAGGGAATAAACACTGCGGACTCTTCTTCGGCGGTGCAAGGGCAGGAGTTTCTACAAGATTCGGTACAAGCTACAAAACCTTCTCTTGGTGATCGCATACTACAGGGCTTAGAAAGCTCTCAAAACAATATTCAAAACGCAAGGGATAAAATTTCCACAGAAATTCAAGGCGATGGCAGCATTAGTAAAATGTATGAGTTACAATTACAAGTAAGTCAGCTTGCTACCAGCCAACATATTATGGGACAAGTAGGCTCAAAAAGCAGTCAGGGTATACAAACCCTCTTGAAAGGGCAGTAATGCAGCGGGCTTTTATGCAAAAAATTCTTATGGCACTTCTTTTGTGTTGCACCTTTGCTTTGGCAGCATGTGAAACGGTTGTACTTACAGACGTGAGCGAAAGCGATGCCAATGAAGCCGTGGCGCATTTAACACAACAAGGTGTTGCTGCACAAAAAAGCACCGGCCAGAAAGGGCTTTTTTCTGTTGTGGTAGATGAAGCAGATTTTGCCCAAAGTGTTCATGCCTTGGCCGCAGAAGGCCTTCCCAGAGATCACTATGATAGTATGGGAAATATATTTAAAAAAGAAGGTGTTGTTTCCACCCCTCTAGAGGAAAATGCTCGGCTTATTTATGCTCTTTCGCAAGAAGTTGCCGGAAGCATAGCACTTATTAGTGGTGTGGTGGCCGCACGCGTGCATGTGGTTTTGCCCACTGCTGACGCCTTTGGAGCTACCAGTGCCCCTTCTTCTGCAGCCGTTTTTATAAAGCACAGATACGGCATTCCCGTTGAAAATGAAGTATCTCGCATAAAGAAAATGGTGGAGAATAGTATTCAGGGATTGAAATATGAAGATATTTCTGTCTTTCTTTTTGCAGCCCCCCCTTTACAGAAAGGCGAAAAAAGCCCTTGGACAACGGTTTTGGGTGTAAAGGTGGCTCCCAGTTCTGCACCTGTAGTGTGGGCACTTTTTGTAGCACTTTTAATCTGCCTAGCCAGCGGTTTAGGCATGGGTTTGTGGTGGAAATACGGGAAATCACGCAGTGAAGAAAATCAATAGGGTAGGCATATGTCAACTATACAAACACGTAAAGAATTTTATGCGCATACCTTCACGCACAATACTTTTCTTTTGCATTGCATAGTTACCTACTATAAACGGTATATGTACAATATACCGGAAAAAGTCTTTTCTTCCCTTCATCCTAATATTCATGTTTTTTTACTGCAAAAACCGTATTTGGCTTTGCATGAAAATTTTTTTTTACAAAGATATGGCATTGGCGAAAAAAAAGAAGAAAACTTTTCTCCTTTACCTGCACGCGTAGGGCTTTTGCCTAAGGACTATCTGGCGCATACGGTTCTTACCCTTGGTATGACCTTGTGTCACGAAGATATTGCTACCACAGTATTAAAAAAAGATGTGCAAGCTTTGCGTCAATTAGAAAGCCTGTTTTGCATGCCTCACGAAAAGCTTGTATCTCCCTACACCTTTGCTTTGCAAAAGGCATCAAACTATCAAGGGCATTGCCAACATGTGCGGCAACAGATAGACCAGCATGCGCATGAACAAGCTTTTACAGCTCATTTTCACAAACTCGACTTAGATGAACGTGTTCTTGCTTGGGGTTTATGGGCTCTTTTTTCTTGTACTGCTCAAGGCGGAACCCCTCTTACCTTACGTACTGCATTGCTTCTAGATGCACTATGTTCTTATGCTGCGCCTTTATCAGAGCTGAAAGAATTTTTCTGTAATACTGGTCTGCAAACAACGCAACCCTTGGCATGGCCATTGCTTCGCGTTCTTTTATTTAAAGAAATTCATTGCCCATGGGAGGAAGGATGGCCGGTTTTTTTTGCATAAATACCCCGCGCATTCAAGTGGATGCACGCACGCATATAGTAAAAGCTGCTGACTATGCCAAGCTTTTACAAGCCAATGCTCTTATACAAGCCGCTGAAGAAGAAGCTGCTCGCATTAAGGAAGAGGCTCAAAAAGCCTTTGCGGAAGAAAAAGAACGTGGCTATACCGAAGGTTTGGAAGAGGGGCGTTTAGAAATGGCAGAGCGTACCTTTGAAGCCATTGCTAAGGGGATAGATTTTATTGAAAGCCTTGAAAAAAATACCGTTGATATTGTTATAAAATCATTACAACGTATTTTGGACGATATGCCCCCAGAAGAGCGCATTGTCAGTGTGGTGCGAAGGGCCCTTGCCTATGTGCGCAGTCAAAAAAACGTGGTTATGCGCGTTAATCCACAAGAATTGGCATGGGTACAAAAAGAAATAGCTTCCTTAAGCAATGAGGTTTTGGGCATAGACACCTTGCGTGTTGTGGGTGATAAAATGCTTGATGAAGGGGCTTGTATTTTAGAAAGCGACCTTGGCATTATTGACGCTTCTCTTTCTGTACAAATTAAAGCCTTGCGTAATGTTTTTGAAAGCCACTTACAAAAGAGTTAGCCATGCGACTTTCTTATATTAGCGAGACATTGCAATCGGCGCTGAAAACGTCTGTATCCGTGGAAGTGCGCGGGCAAGTAAAGGAAGTTGTAGGCACCATTATTAAAGCCATTGTACCCGGGGTGCGTATTGGAGAAATTTGTCTTTTGCGCAACCCTTGGGATGACTTACAAATTTATGCAGAGGTGGTGGGCTTTTCAGATCAAGCAGCCATACTCACCCCATTAGGGGAAATGCAAGGTATATCTAGCGCCACCGAGGTTATACCCTCCGGAACAACACATTCTGTGGCAGTTGGGCCGGGGCTTATGGGGCGCGTGCTCGATGGTCTTGGTAACCCCATGGATGGCGGCCCCCCCATTGAAGCCTCAGCACAATATCCTGTATATGCTGACCCTCCTTCTCCTATGAAGCGTAAAATCATAGCCGAACCTCTGAATTTAGGCATTCGAGCCATAGATGGCTTACTTACCTGTGGACAAGGGCAGCGTATGGGCATTTTTGCTGCCGCCGGTGGTGGCAAAAGTACCTTGCTTTCTTCCTTAGTGCGCGGTGCAGAGGTAGATGTGACGGTGCTTGCCTTGGTGGGAGAGCGTGGTCGTGAAGTGCGTGAATTTATAGAGCACGATCTTGGTGAGGAGGGCTTAAAAAAATCTGTGTTGGTGGTTTCTACATCGGACAGAGCGTCCATGGAAAGATTAAAAGCCGCCTATGTGGCCACAGCCATTGCCGAATATTTTCGTGATTTAGGAAAAAATGTTTTGTTGCTTATGGACTCGGTGACACGCTTTGCCAGAGCCTTGCGAGAAATTGGCCTTGCCGCCGGTGAACCCCCAACCAGACGGGGCTTTCCCCCTTCCGTATTTTCCTCTTTGCCGCGCCTTATGGAACGTGCCGGAAATTCAGATAAAGGCTCTATTACTGCCCTGTATACGGTGCTTGTAGAAGGGGATGATATGACAGAGCCCATAGCCGACGAAACGCGTTCTATTCTTGACGGGCATATTATTCTTTCTCGCTCTTTGGCAGCGGCTAATCATTATCCGGCAATAGATATATTGGCTTCCATCAGTCGTGTTATGGGAGCTGTAACCAGTAAGGAACACCGCATGCTTGCTCAAGAATTTCGCGCTATGCATGCAAAATACGAAGAAATAGCTTTGCTGCTGCAAATTGGTGAATATAAAATGGGTAGCGATGCAGCAGCAGATAAAGCCATTAAGCATAGAGAGAAAATGCTTGCTTTCCTACGTCAAGATCAGCATGAAAAATGCTCTTTTGAGGATTGTATACAAATGCTTAGGGAAAGCATTCAATGACAAAATACCCTCTTAAAGCTTTTTTACGCGTGTGTAAAATACGTGAAGAACAAGCACAGCGCGAACTTTCCAAGGCACGACTTGCGACACAAGCTGCCTTAGATGCTTTAGAGCAAGCGCAAAAAAAATATGACGAATATAAAATCTTTCGCCCACAAGAAGAAAAGAAACTTTTTACACAAATTCAAGGGAAAAACATATCGCAAAAAAGATTAGATGCCTTTCATATGGATATAAAAGAACTTGTAAATAAAGAACTTGATTTAGCTAATCTAGTAAACAAAGCCAAAGATTATCTAGAGCAAATGCAAAAACATGAAGAAGAAGCTCAAAAACATTGGATGGATGCCACAAAAGAGCATAGCAAAATTCAAGAGCACGAAAAAATTTGGAAAAAAGAGCAGAAAATCCTAGAAGAAAGAGCAGAAGAAGCGGAAATGGAGCAAGCATGAGCAGTATGAATACTATTACCAAGGTTTCTACAAATAGTAGCCCCACAAAAACAAGCTCTTCTCAGCAGGTGGAGCAAGCTGATGTAGATGACTTTGCACGTAGCATGCAAAAAGAAGAGAAAGATTCTAAGCCCAAAGAAGACAGCCTGCCTCAGAAAAAAACACCTGGGGATGCTATTTTGGGTGGCCTGATACAGCAAAAAAATACTGATATGATTGCGAAAAACTCAGAAGTAAAAGGCGTGAATACAAAGCCCATTTCTGATGATGTTTTACAAAAACTTGTGGATAGCATCTTAGTATCTTCTAAGGATACTGTGCAAGAAGTGCGTATACGTGTTAATCAAGCCTTGCTTCCTGAAACAAATATTGTTTTGCGCATGGAGGAGGGAAAGCTTTTCGTACAGTTGGCTACAGCCAATGCCCAAAGTGCGCTTACCTTGCACCAAAATGTGCAAGAATTGGAAAACCGCTTGCGCAATTCTTGTAAAGATAGAGAAATTAATGTAAAAGTTGTAGAAAAAACGGATTCTTCGCAAAATGCCCAAGAACAGGGCGATACAGGGCAACAGCAATCGCGAGGGCATTTTTTATGGGAGCAATCAGGCGGAAAATAACAGCTCTCTATATTTAAAAGCAGTGTTATTTTTTTGTGCTAGCGAAGCAAGTACATTTTTTTAATGGGGTGTTCATAAATGTAAACATCGTTTTTGTTGTATGTCTTGTTGGGCTATGTAAGTAGACAACACTTGCACCCCATGATGCAAGTGTTCACGCTTAAAGTGGTTTTGATGCAGTCCTTGACCATACATGTGGCTCCTTTAGTCTGCAAGGGCGGCGTCAAGGTGTGGGAAATCTTTAAAGTATGATGTAAAGCCTGATAAATCAAAAACTTCTTTTACTGAAGGCACAAGCCCCACAAAACACAATTGCCCTTGTGTTTTACGCAATGTCTTGGCAATACCAAGTACAGAGCGCAAACCAGCAGAACTGATGTAACTTACTTGTTTCATGGAAAAAATACATTTTTCTGGTAGGTTATCAGCAAAAGCTTGACTTATAGCCGCATCCACTTGGGGAGCTGTTACGGCATCGAAAGAACCTTGCAAAGTGATAATAAGGGTCTTGGCATTGTGTTCGATTGAAATTTCCATATAAACCTCATGATTAGATGAAATATAAAAAGGTTTCGCCATGTATGAAGATACACAAAAATCCATAGCAAAGCAACACCTTAGCTTGAAACATACAAAGCTTATTCTGCCATTTTTGCCAGAAAGTTGGCGTAAAATACGCAATGCTACTCTAATGGCAGACATAAGCTTTTCTTATACTTTAGGCAAGAATACGTGGCAATGGCGCATGGCACCTCATGGGGAGGGTTTTGTACAACCACATCTTTGGGCTTGCTTATTATATATGCGTATAGGGGGGCATCTTTGTCAATGTTATTTTGATAGCCTTGCCCCCATGGCTCTTGCGCCTGTGCAAGAAGATGATTTGGCCAGCATGCCACAAGAGTTGCTAGAAGTGCTTTTTCAAGCTAGTACAGATTCGGTTTTGCAAAGCCTGTCACAAGCTCTTGGCTATAGTTGTGAATTGGTTGATTTTACACTTTATACTAAACAAAATGCACAGCAAAGCCCATCCTATATCCCCTCGGAAGAAGGCCTTGCCTTTACCCTTACATCACAACAAGACCATAGTGTAACACGTGGCTATTTGTTGGCAGAACTGCCACATCCTCTTTTTGATTTTATCTATAAGAGTGCGAAAAACAAAAATAAGCAAAAAAAGCTTTTTCCTTTTGATGCGCAAGAAAATATGTGCTTGAATGTGCCTATTATTAAAACCTTGTCAAGTTTAACCATCCAAGATATTAATATTTTAGAAACGGGAGATTGTTTACTTTTTCCTGCACAAGAGAATCCTTTTGTGGTGCAAGTGCATATAAGCGATACATGTGTGCTGCAAGCTGTATGGAATAGAGAAAAACAAAAACTTACTTTGGAGAAAAAAATGCAAGAAGATAGCCTGGTTGATCAAGTGCCCTTTGATGAAAACTCTACAGAGGAAAATACTCCTTCTCCGCCTTTACTGGATGCGCAGCAATGTACTGTGCCTGTGCACTGTCAACTAGGTTCTGTTTCCTTAAATCTAGCCACACTGAGTTCTTTAAGCCCAGGTATGGTTCTTGGCCCCCTTGGTAGTATAGACGCACCGGTGACTGTGCGCGTGGGCAATAGCACCGTTGCACGCGGGGCTCTTGTGGATATTGAAGGCCGCCTTGGTGTGCAATTAACAGAAGTTTTTTTACAAAATAAATCCTAAAGGAACTCCCATGATTCAAACCATGGATCCCATCTTGCTTGTAGCAGGATTATTATTACTTTCTCTGGCGCCTTTTTTAATTATGGTGTGTACGTCGTATTTAAAAATTGTGGTGGTGCTCTCTCTTGTGCGCAATGCTCTAGGCGTACAGCAAATACCGCCCACCACAGTATTAAATGGTTTAGCCATTATTTTTACTTTTTTTATTATGGCTCCTGTGGGTATAGAAACCTTTCAACTTTTAGAAAAAAAAGATATTTCGCGAGAAACAAGTATTGTGCAAATATGGCATATAGCCCAAGATGTAAAAAAACCATTTCAGAATTTTTTGATAAAACACAGTGACCCTAAGACCACGTATTTCTTTTTAGAAACAGCCAAACGTATTTGGCCTGCAGAGGCGGCAAAAAATCTTAAAAATACAGATTTTTCCATACTTATTCCCAGCTTTGCCGTTTCGGAATTGACGCGAGCTTTTCAAATGGGTTTTTTGCTCTATCTTCCTTTTGTGACCCTAGATATTATTTTTTCCAATATTCTTTTGGCCATGGGTATGATGATGGTTTCTCCTACCACTATCTCTTTGCCTTTTAAATTACTTATCTTTGTGCTTGTGGATGGCTGGGCCTTGTTGGTACAAGGGCTTATATTAAGTTATAAATAGTTGAGGGCATTATGCTTACACAGTCTGGCATATTAGATCTTACGGTGCATGCCCTTTTACTTATGCTGAAAGTATCCATGCCTCCTATTTTAGTGGCGGCCATAGTGGGCTTGTTGGTCAGTTTTTTTCAAGCGGTAACACAGCTGCAAGAGCAAACTTTATCTTTTAGTATTAAATTAGCTTGTGTTATGTTTGTTATTTTAGTTACGGCAACTTGGCTTGGTGGCGAGGTGTTGAGCTTTACAGAGCATCTTTTTAAAACTTTTTGGCATTATACTATCTAGGTGTATAAACGACAACGTATCTTCTGTTCTCAGAAAGTTACACAATGCAATATTTGAGAAATATATGGACGCACTTCTCAACAATATTTGGCTTACCCCATTTTTATTGGCTCGTTTGCTCGTCTTTATTCGCGTCTTGCCTTTTATGGGGAGCACCATTGTGCCCCCCTTGGTTGTTACGGCCTTTTCCTTTACATTTGCACCTTTAATTCTTCCGCTTTTTTTAGCAGAAATGCCTGCACAAGCCCCCAATATAACACAAAGTATTGCCTTGCTCGTAAAAGAAATGTTGCTTGGATTTTTCTTTGCTTTTTTGGCCGCTTTGATTTTCTGGGCCATTATGAGTGCCGGATTTTTAATAGATAATCAGCGTGGTAATAGCCAAGGCGATACTCTTGATCCGCTTTCTGCGGAGCAAACATCTCCTCTTGGTACTTTCTTATTTCAATGGGCAGTCCTTTTGCTTTGTAGTAGTGGTGCTTTTAGCCTTTTTTTAGGTTTATTTTTAGAAAGTTATGTATGGTGGCCTGTTTTTTCTTTAAACCCTCCTGCCAACTTGGCACAATTAAGTTCTTTTTTCTTAGAGCAATTTTCTTTATTTTTTGTGCTTATGGCCATGCTCAGTGCCCCCATTGTAGCAATTTTCTTTTTAACAGATTTTTCTTTGGGTTTAGTTAATCGTTTTGCACAGCAATTAAATGTATATGTGCTGAGTATGCCCATAAAAAGTGGCATAATGCTAATATTACTTGTCTTTTATGCTAATACTTTACAGCATGTTCTTCTTGAAGATCTTGTGAATCTTCCTGTGTTTTTTACAAAATTTAAAGAGGCATGGTATGGCCAATAATAGCGGCGATAAGACAGAACTGCCCACCCCCAAACGCTTGCGAGATGCGCGAAAAAAAGGGCAGGTGGCTAAAAGCCAAGAGATTTCTTCTGCGGCGTCCATTATTACGGCTTGTTTGTTCATTGCCATTTTGTGGGAGGACTTTTCTGCACGTGTGTCAGATCTCATAGTAAAAAGCATTGCCTTTTCTTCGCAATCGTTTGAAACAGCCGTGTGGATTGTGGCAGAGATGTGCTTTGAGGTGGCTCTTTTTGTTTGTGTTCCACTTCTTGCCGGAATTATCGTTCTAAGTTTAGCTTCACAATTTGCACAAATTGGTGTATTAATAGCCTTTGAGGGAGCGAAACCTTCTTTGAATAAATTGAGCCCCACGCAATGGGTCAAAAAAGTTTTCTCGAAAAAAGGTTTATTAGAGCTTACTAAAACTTTAGTAAAAGTGGCTCTGCTGGGATCGGTGCTTTTTGTTGTTATACGTGATCATGTAGACGCTCTTTTAAAGTCTGGTTTGCATAATTTAGGCTATTTCTTACAAGTGTTTAGTAGTACCTTATGGGATATTTCTGTTTGGACCATAGGTGTATTTGCCGTTGTGGCAGCCATTGATTTCTTTTTCCAAAAACGCTTTCACACCAAGGAACTTATGATGAGTAAAGATGAAGTAAAGCGCGAATACAAAGAAATGGAAGGTGATCCTCATGTTAAATCTCAACGTAAACAATTACATAAAGAAATTGTGAATAGTAATAGCGTCAATGCTGCTGCTTCGGCTACAGTGCTTGTTACCAATCCCACACATATTGCTGTGGCTTTGCAATACACGGAAGGGGAAACCCCTCTGCCCATGATTACCGCCATGGGGCAGGGTGCCATAGCGGCTAAAATGATGGAAGTGGCAGAAAGAAACAATGTGCCCATTATGCGAAATGTACCCTTGGCTCGGGCGCTTTTTAGTGAAGGTAAAAGTGACGATTATATACCCCGTGAGCTTATGCAGCCTGTGGCAGAAGTTATTCGTTGGGTCAAAACTCTTTCCCCAGAGAGACATATATGACAGCTGTAATACAAAATACCACCGTACATACAAGTTCTACACAAAACACGGCCCCTGCGCATGTGCATCAGGCAGTTTCTTGGAAGGGGTTTCATGTGCAAAGTCTTCCACAAGGCGCTGTAAAAACTGCTGACATGGCAGAAGAAATGGCGTTGAGTATGGCTTCTTTTGGCGCCGATAAAAGCATTAAGAAAAAGCAAATGGAAGAAAAAAAAGATAAAAAAGTTTCTGCCAGCAGTGAACTTATGCCAGGTTTGCCGCTGTATGAGGCTGAAGTCTTTGTGCGCGCCCTTAATCAGCAAGGGGCTAAAACTGCCCAAGCTACATTGGAGTTGGTGCAGAAATTTTTCCGTGATCCTACAGCGCAAGACGCCGCCTTACGTTTTGCCAAAGAACATATGCCTAGCGATGAAAGGGCCTTTATTGATGCTGCCCTTAAAACTTTACATGAAAAATCCGGTAGGGATATTAGGGCAGGGTATAATATTGCCCCCATTGAACATCAAGATTTTTCTGCACAGCAAGCGAGAGACTGCTATCGTTTTCACATACTTAATTATAAAAGCTATGAGGAAACTTTTAAAAATCTTATGCAAGAGTATGCACCGGAAAAATTAACGAATGCTGTGGATTTTTTGCGCAAAGCCTTAGGCGCAGACATGCAGGCTTTAGAACCATCTTGCAGTAATGCGCAATTGCATGAAGTGGCAGAAGGCTTATATATAGTACAAAATTTGACCAACTTATACGCACAAACTGAAAAGCTTTGTCTTGCCACAGCAAAACGTTTTAACGACAAAGAGCCAGAAGCAAAGCTTGTTATGCAAGGCTTGTTAGCCATAAAAGACAATGGTAATATTACGGAACCGACCTTACGTCGTCAGCTCCCTTTTTTGGCAAGTAACAATCCCACAAGGGATGCTGTTTTTGTGCGTGCAGTGCGTGAAATTGCACGTAATTTACCCATAAAATTATATAGCTCTGAAGAGCAAAGGCAAAAAGTTCTTCAGGCATTACAGCGAAATCTTGATAAGGCCATTGACCGTGAAGACGCAGAAGAGGTATAAGAATATGGCACAGAATCTATTACATATGCTTGGTGAGCTTTTTGGCATGAAGAACTATAGCCCACCTTCGGAGAAAGAGGCGCATTTTAGCCTAAAAAGTAATGGTTTGGCCTATGTACTTGATGCGCATATGTCAGAAGAGAGCCTAGTTTTGTGTCTTTCGCGCCCCTTGCTTCCTCATGAAGAAAATGATGCAGAACTTTTGGAAAAAGCCACACGTATGGCGAATAAACACGAGCATACGCACGTTTTTTGCAAGAATGCTTTCATAAGTTTTATGAGGCAAGTGCCACTCTCTGCACCCATGT
Source organism: uncultured Desulfovibrionaceae bacterium (assembly GCA_964368075.1). Taxonomy (GTDB): domain Bacteria; phylum Desulfobacterota; class Desulfovibrionia; order Desulfovibrionales; family Desulfovibrionaceae; genus CAYJAD01. The sequence continues at coordinate 16,441 of CAYJAD010000034.1, forward strand.
CACAATTAGAAGAAAGTCTTTTGACGTGCATATCCTGTCAAAATGCTCTGCGCGAGGTATAGTGAATGCCTGTACAGCACATAGCTTTTAACCTGACTCAAGGTATAGAGGGTGTGGCGCCCAATCCTGCACAAGGACGTAGTCTGGAAGTTTTGCCGCAATCACAGCAAGTCTTACCAGATAACTCTATTTTTACCGGTATTCATACGCAAAGCGCGCCATGGATACAAGGTAACTCTCTTTGGAACGCAGCTTTGCAGCAATTTGTTACTCCGCACATTGCCTCGGGCAATATTGTACCTGCAAACTTACAAAGACGTCTACGCTATATTCGCCGTCAGGTAGACAAACAAGCGCGCAAAGAACAGTCTGCCACATTACGTGCTCTGGCTGATGCTTTGCAAGATGATGCTGATTTACAGAATTTATTACAAGAATATCGTAGTGCGCTCATGCGTGTATAAAAGGCCTTTAAAAGAGTAGTCACTGAAAAACATATTAATTGTTTAAAATAAAACAATTTTTTAGTAAAGAAATGCAAATGAAAATGCGTGAACATGCGTTTTTCAGCATCGACTAAAATAGGGACAGCTAAGAACATGTTTTAGCTTGCTATCCTCTTTTGATGATTTTAAAAGCCCTAGGAAAAATTATGCCACATACAGCACAAGCTTCTTCTTTGCCTCTTTCCAATGATGGTCAAAGTTTGCTTACCCTGGCCTTTATTTTTTGGCGACATAACAAGCATGCCCGAGCTTTAGCCATTTTGGAAGGTTTGCGCCATTTAGAGCCGGAAAGTCAGGCCTACTTGCCCTTACTCTGTGCTGTTTATGTGGATAATGAGCTGTATGCAGAAGCCTTGGAAATAGGGTTTGCTTTGCTGGAAAATACCCAGGGGCAAGCAAATATCAGCGCTGCGCATCTTTGCGCAACGGCCCTTTGGAAAAGCCATAGACAAGAAGAAGCCACCGCACTTTTACAACAAGCTCTGGAGAAATACCATGCTCATCAAAAATCGTAAGAATGTTACAGATATGGGTATGGCGGCCCTGGTTATTATTGTTATTGGTGTGATGATATTGCCCATACCTCCTTTAGGTTTGGACGTGCTTATTGCTGTAAACCTGACTGTTTCTGCCTTGCTTATGTGCATGGCTTTGTATATTCCCAATGCCTTATCTTTTTCTGTTTTCCCAACGCTTTTGCTTTTTACTACTATTTTTCGCTTGGCCTTAAATATTGCCACATCCCGTATGATTTTACTGCATGCCGATGCAGGTGAAATTATTTATACTTTTGGTGAATTGGTGGTAGGTGGTAACTTTGTGGTGGGGGCTGTTATCTTTCTTATTCTTACCGTGGTGCAATTTATCGTTATTGCCAAGGGGTCTGAGCGTGTGGCCGAAGTAGCGGCCCGTTTTAGTCTTGATGCTATGCCCGGTAAGCAAATGAGTATTGATGCCGACATGCGCGCCGGTGCCATTGATATGGATGAAGCGCGTAAGCAACGTACGGCTGTAACAACAGAAAGCTTGCTTTATGGCGCCATGGACGGAGCCATGAAATTTGTAAAAGGTGACGCCATTGCCGGTATGGTTATTACAGTGGTGAATATCATTGGGGGCATTAGTATTGGTGTTTTGCAATTGGACATGCCTGCCAGCCAAGCTCTCAATACGTATTCCATTCTTACCATAGGCGACGGCCTTGTATCACAAATACCTGCTTTGCTTATTTCCATTACTGCAGGCATTGTAGTGACACGCGTATCGGCCGATAGCGAAAGTGGGCCTTTGGGTGGGGAGATGACAGGGCAATTTAAGGCTCAGCCCAAGGCGATTTTAGCCGCTGGTGGTGTGGCTGTTGTTATGGCTCTTGTGCCGGGCTTTCCTAAAATTCCTTTTCTTCTTTTTGGTTGCATGCTTATTTTCTTGGGCTATACCCTAAATCGCCAAAAAGATAGCAGAGGGGACTCTGTGGATGAGCAATTGGCTGCGGCGCTTTCGCCCCACGCAGATGCGAACAGAGATTTGCCATCCCCCACGGAAAATGACAGTTTTTCTATCACTGTACCACTTATGATTGACTTGGCGGAAAATTTTCGTAGTATACTGAAACCTAAAGAATTAAATACATCCATTGCTCAAGTACGGCGTGCCCTGTATCATGAAATGGGTGTGCCTTTCCCCGGAGCGCAATTGCGTTTTAATGGACAATTAGAAAATAATGCTTACGTTATTCTTTTGCATGAAATCCCTTCCTGTAAAGGGCTTGTACTACCGGAAAAAGTGTTGGTGCGTGAACAGGCAGAAAATTTACGCATGTTGGGTTTTACCTATACAAGTAGTGAAAATTTCTTGCCGGGACTTCCCTGTTTGTGGGTTGATGCAGCACAAGAAGTTCTTTTGCAAAAGGCTAATATGCAATATTTGCATTCTTCGCAGGTGTTGGCGCACCATTTAAGCTATGTATTAAAACGCCATTGCAGTGATTTTTTGGGTATTCAAGAAACGCGCTTTTTGCTGTCACAAATGGAACAGCGCTTTGGAGAATTAGTTCGCGAAGTGCAAAGAATATTACCGGTACAACGCATAGCAGAAGTATTGCAACGTCTTGTGCAAGAACAAGTGAGCGTGCGTAATTTACGTCACATTTTTGAAGCCTTGGTAGATTGGGGACAAAAAGAAAAAGACATGGTGCTTCTTGTGGAATATGTACGCAGTTCTTTAAAAAGGCAAATCAGCTATCAATATGGTACGTCTTTAAACATGCTTCCGGCGTATCTTTTAGATGCCAGCCTTGAAGATGAAATACGTGCTGCTATTCGTCAAACGTCTTCCGGTGCTTACCTGTCTTTGGATCCTAATATTTCGGCTCGTTTCTTACAAAAATTGAAAGAAGAAATAGGCACTTTTCCTCAAGTGCCTCCCATACCTGTATTGCTTACCAGTATGGATATTCGTCGCTATGTGCGCAAGCTTGTAGAGGCTGAATATGAAGATTTACCTGTTATCTCTTATCAAGAACTTACGGCAGAAATTACTGTACAGCCCCTAGGTAGAATTTCATTGTAATCTCTTATAATTTATATGTTTAAATATTTTTACATAGGAGACATTATGTCACAAGTGAGTAATCGCATAGATGTTTTGCCCAAAATGCGTATAATGGCTGGATAAAAGTATAAAGCAATATTTCAAAAGAAATAAGGAAGAATAATGAAAACTCTTGAAATACTCGTTACAGAAAAAAGTTTTGCACAATGCCTAGAAGAAAATGCTTTGCCCATGCCTCCTATGCCTGAAGAAAGGCTTGAAGATGTAAGGGAATATTATCCAAACTTTTTTTCTACAGATCCACGCGATTTGTTGGCAAATGTTTCTACCCTTTCTTTAGTAAGCCTTGATGTCATGTTTCCCCCTTATGAAGATACTGAAAAAATGGATTACTTTGGCTGTGGTTTGTTAGGAAACGGCTTGCAAAGTTGGTTTTTTACCTATTTTCTTTGCACAAAAAATCTAGAAATTGCCATTTCTCTTCCTTGGGGTAATGTCTATGATGATGCAAAGGCAGATAAAATTTTACTAGAAAAAATGTATCAGCTTCTTGAAGTGTGCGGCGCATATATAAAGCCAGATAAAGTTATACGCTTTGTCGTAGATGTAGATCACATAGAATGGGAAATTTTAAATGCACAGAAAGAGGTTTTGCAATGCGGGCAAGAGTTAAAAACTTTGCTTGATGCGCTCATGCTGATAAATGATGTTAATATGTGCACGAAAAGTCAATCTTGGTTAAAGGCATAAGGAGTATAGAATGTCTGGTCTAAGTATATATCAAAAAGAAAGTGTTCCTGTAAGCACCTTGTCTACAAAAACAGCGCAAGCACAATCACAGCAGGGGAAACCTCATGCACTTGCTGAACCTAAGGCTTTGTCATTTCAAGAGTTTACTGATGCATCTAATACGCGTGTTTTACAGCAAATGCTCTCCACAGCAAAAAATAAAATGCAAGAGACTACATTAACATATCCCTTGAAAAGTAAATTAGAGTCCATAAGCAAAAGCTTTGCTACTTCAAAAGAAGCAGGTGTGCGACAGGCTTATGAAAACATGCTTTTATGTGCAAGAAAGTGCGATGAGGCTACCAAAGACTTTTCACAATTAGATGCCCATGCTTTTGATACGTGTGTTTTTACTAAACAAACAAATCCTTCACCTCATGAAGAAAAAGCCTTTAAAGCTTTGCAAAACTACACAGGAGCGCAAAATGATTTTGCAGCGGCCATAGCAAAGTTCTCTGCCATTTCAAAATTTTCGCACCTAGAGTTTGACGCGCTTATACAATCAGCACAACATAGAGTTACAGAGGCCTTGAACTACGCTGCTCTGGCAAGTAAAAATGCGCAGCAAAAAGAAACGCCACAAAATTTAAGCAAAGAAGATACAGCCCTTTTAGCCAATGTAGCTTCCATTAAGGGAGAAAAAATGGGGGATGTCTTGCACGAAATGTCTTTATCTATGCATTTAAATCCGCAGCATATACAAGCATTAAAAGCAGATGTGGATGAATACCATAATAGCATTACCAGTCTTAATGCCAATAAGGGACAATTATCAAAAGATGAGTTTAAAGAGAAATGGTGTGCTTTAAGCGTGGGTATTGCCGGTATAAAAATTAAGATACAAGAACTTACAGCTCCTAAGAGCGGTATTAGAGCTGAAGAAGCATTGTTTCAGCCCCTTGCAGATGAACTGAGTGAAGTAGAAGATAGAATAGATGCATTTCTTTCCGTAGACATGCGGAAAAATATTATAAATACCGTTAAATCGTTTCTTCCGCACATTGATGAAAAGTTTTCGGAAATGGATTTTTCCTTATCTGCTACAAGCAAAAACGTTTTGGCAAATGCTGTCCATGCCTATAATCAGCAAACAGAGCGGTTGGTAAATTATATCTCAGCACCTGAAGTGCCTGAAAAAATTTTTAAGGATGCTATACTTAAAGAAGTAGGGCGTATTAAAAAAAATTTACAAGGTACTGCAGTAGAAGAAATAGTACGAAAAATGAAACCTAAAAGCCCTCTGAGAAAAGCACTTGTGCCAATAACTTTTCAAGGTGACAATTTAAGAATGGTAGAAAAACAGCATCTTGTTGATATGTTTGAGTTAAAAGATAGTGAAGATTATAAAAGAGAAGACTGTTTACTTATGGCAGTAAATCATAAAATAAATATGGACGCCGTAGTGGAAGCAACAGTTCATAATATCCCCTGGGAGGCGTACAATATTGCCGCTACAGATTCGGCTTTACAGTCTACAGAAAAACTGGGGGAAGGTGCCGTAAATGTAGTATATGCCTGCAAATATGGGGGCCATGATGGCATAAATCAAGATCTTGTATTTAAGGGTGAGGTCTCAGCTTTGCGCGGTTATAATGGCCTCAAAATTAATAAGCTTGGACATAATAACTCTACCAGTGTTGCTGCTGTGAATATCGCCAGCTTTATTGCGGCTCAAGCTATCGGCTGTGAGTCTGTCATAACAAAATCATCTGTGGGCATGCTTAATGGTACTTTTGGTTTATTTATGGAAAAGGCCGCGGGAGAAACACCGATAGACATGTGCAATAAAGGCGTTCTCTTGCCCGATGGAACAAGAAAGGAATTTTTTAAATTTTTTGATGATCTTGAAGCTTCACAAAAAGAACATCTTACAGCTAACCTTATGCGTGAACTTAATAAACTTGAATGGGCCGATGTTCTTTCAGGGCAAGGTGATAGGCATGCGAAGAACTATCTTTTAGATATTAATCATAATGACTTTTCTGTAAAAGTTACAGGAATTGATAATGATGCCAGTTTTAGTGATGCAAAAATTGGTATGACAAAAATTGATTCTACTTATATAGGTAATCAGAAAAAACTTGCTTTTTTAAAAAATTTTGGCCCCATGAGAGGAAGTCTTATTGTAGAAACGGCACCTTTTAATACTAAGCAGCTTGAAACACTCAAGGAAATTATGGGCTTTAATCAACTGTTTGTTCCGCGCTTTGTAGATAAAGATGTTTACGAATCTCTTGTAAGAATAGATGTTGCTGCTTATGAAAATAAACTTTCCACGTATTTAACTCCTCGCGCCACACAAGCAGCTATGCTTAGGTTAAAAGAAGCTATACAGCATGCTGAAACTCTTTTTGCTGAAGGTAAATGCATAGAAAATTGGGCTGAAGCTGTCAATCTTGAGCATGAAATTCATGAGACTGATTTTAAAAATGGTTTTATGGAAAGAGATTTTGAATTTCTATTGCCCAACACAGTGAACGCTTGATGTGCTTTTTTAGGTAAATTTATTTCCTGCGCACTTATTATTAAAGACTCCTGCACAGTTCATTGTGCAGGAGTCTTTAATAAGGAAAGTTTATGAAATTATGCTTTAGTAATAAGCGTGCAGGAGAAGCTTTCTTTGATATTATACTTTATTTTGCACCATGCTTTTTTAATAAAGCAATAACGTCTTTATGAGAATTTTGTGTTGCAGCTTGCAAGGCTGTCATGCCATCTTTTCTCTACCGCCCTGGGTAGCCATCATAAGCGCTGTGTAGCCCATTGCATCCTTAGCGTGTATATCCGTTTTATTGGCAAGTAAGATTTGTATGGCTTTTTCATTTCCTTTTCGAGCAGCCCATAAAAGAGCTGTCCAGCCCTCATATACTGCATTAATATCAGCTCCATTTTTTATCAGGGCTTCCATGCGTGGCATATTTTCTTGCTCTACGGCTTTGGCTAAGTCATTGGCTAAAGATATATGATGGGAAAAAATAAGCACTACAAATAAAGAAAAATTTGCCATGTTGCGCATAAATACCTCTTTTTTATCTTGATTGTATGAATGTTTTTTTTATAACTATTTAGTATTTAAATGATTTTTATTTAAAATGGTAAAAAAGTGAGTACTTTAATATGAAAAGCTTGACATTCAAATATCCATAATTATTTTATGATTCAAGAAATGTGGTTCTATACATTTTTACACAATAATCCTCTACATTCCAGAACAAGCCTTGACTCTCGCCTTCGTTTCCTCCCGTTTATTTCGAGTGCTTGTAGCCTGTAAAATTTATTTTTACGGCTAATAATCCTTGCCCGAGTACGTATTGTACCTCGCTTGTCTGTCCTAACGACTTTTACAATCTATCTTTGTATCTTTTTGCGCGTGTGAAAAACTTCACAAATAGGCGCATGACCTCAAAGTTACAAAACCAAAGGAAGAATTTATGGCTGACCTTACTATCACAAAACCCTCTCAAGGACAAGAAATAGCACTCACTCCAGATGCGGATAATCGCCTTGTTTTTGACTTTCCAGTGGCAAATGTTACGTTGAAGAGAAAAGAAAATTCTCTCATATTTTCTTTTGAGGATGAAAGCAGTGTAACTCTTAAGGATTTCTACTCTGTATACACTGCAGAGAACATGCCTTCTTTTCTTATAGAAGGGGAAGAAGTTGCAGGTGAAAGCTTTTTTGCAGCCCTAGATGATGATCTTATGCCGGCTGCCGGTAATACCTCCTCTGCGGCACAAGGAAGCGGTAGCACGGTGGATACCATTGCTGGAACCTTGCTTGGCGGTATTGATAGGCTTGGAAGATTGGATCAAGAGCGAGACTCCTCCGACGAAGTTGACTTTAGCCTTACTGCTGCTCCGGCGGTTGCAGTTGCTGAAGGCTTTACAGCACCTGTGGTAGAGCCCAACACTCCGCCTATTATTACAGATATTATTCCCTCTGACCCCAATGAAGAGCAAGGCTCCCTTGAAAATGTGGGTGCTCATGTTGGTGTTGTAGAATCCGGTGTAGGGCGTGATGCAGATGGCAATATCACAAATGCATCTAATCAAGAATATGGCGGTAAATTGACTGCCACAGGACAAGTTGTAGCTACAGATACTGATGGCGATACATTGAGTTATGTTATAGTCGGCACCGGAGCAGGAAATTACGGATCTATTACCATAGACCCCGATACAGGGGAATTTATCTATGTTCTTGATGATAAAGCTGCACAATCTTTGGCTGAAGGGCAAAATGTACAAGAAAGCTTTGAGGTGCAAGTGAGTGATGGTAAAGGCGGTACAACCTCCACCACTATTACCGTTAATATTGCAGGCACCAATGATGCTCCTTCGCTCAGCGTTGATGAATCTTTAAGCATTACAGAAGACAGTTCTTTAAGCGCTAGTGGAAAAGCACAAAGCTTTGATTCCGATAATAATGCTGAGCAAACTTTCTTTGTGGCAAAAGGGGACGCTGGAAAACATGATGATGAAACTTCTGCTGGTCTTAATACCTCGGGGCTTACGAAAGAAGGATCTGTTCTACAAGGGGATTATGGCTCTTTCACCATCGAAGCCGATGGCACATATTCGTATAACGTAGATAATGATGCCATTCAACATCTTGGAAAAGATGAATTCATAAAAGAAAGTTTTACTATTTATGTGCAAGACGATAAAGGTGCATGGAAATCAGAGGTGGTCACTGTGACGGTGAACGGTGCCAATGATGCGCCCGAAATCGTGCCACCACAAGGGCCGGATC
>CAYJAD010000035.1:0-24947 GCA_964368075.1 uncultured Desulfovibrionaceae bacterium
CAAGTGTGGGCAAAAGCGCACAAGGGCGTTCTTTGCGCACAATGGCAGCAAGGGTATCGTGCTCAATGGGTTCCACATAGGTTTTGTCGGCAAGGCCAGGATCTGTCATGATGGTAGCAGGATTTGAGTTCACAAGAACAACTTCAAATCCTTCTTCTTTGAGTGCTTTTACAGCTTGAGAGCCGGAATAGTCAAACTCACAGGCTTGCCCAATGACAATGGGGCCTGCACCAATGACCATAATTTTCTTTAAATCAGTGCGTTTTGGCATGGTTGATGTGTCTCATTTGCTATTTAGTGGTGACATTTGGAAGTTTGTCTCAAATACGTTAAATAAGCGCAGTGGTACAAAACGATTCATCTTAAAGAAGTGAGGCCTTCTCGTCAAGAAAGAAAATATGGATTTTTATGGAAACGCTGATTCACTACTCGGCTTTCTGACTGATTTATTTTATATATAATATAGTTGTTGCGTTTTAAAGTCAGAAAGTCGAGTTACTTATTCAGCATTATATTGCTTTAATTGCTCAGCGGTTCCATACTCAGAGTTTTGTTTTGCAAGCTGCAATGTCTTATAGGAACTTTCGTATGATTTCTCATGCGATTTTAAGTACTTTAATGATAACTATAAAATAAAAGTCCTTTGCGGGCATTGCTTACAAAGGACTTAGAAAAATTTTCTATACAGGTTTGTTATTAGTCAGCAACATTAGACTTGCCAATTTTTGACACACTTTTTCTAGTAACGCACTCCCCATCATGCTCATCAAAATATTGTTCATCTCGGTATTGCAACTTGACTGTTTTACCTAAATATTTTTCATAGGTGTCTTTATGACCATAGCTAACCATCATGCTATCGCTTTTACCTTTGTGCTTGTAATACATAATTAAAGCATTATGTTCGACGGTTATTTTTTGTACCATAATGGTCATTTCTTTAAGTTTTGAACGTTTATCAGGGCAATTGTTAGCCATACTGTAAACTGGGCTCATAAGACAGGCGCAAAGGCAAGAAAGTAAGAAGGTTTTTACACTAAATTTCATACATAATCTCCTTTGTATTTAAATGGTATTAAACGGAATTAATGCCTATATTTTACTTTTTTCTTCTTATTTGTATGTACCGAAAAAGGCCTTTGTGCACCCATCTTCTTCTTTAATAGGTACATCTTTTTCATGAGAAACGGTAAGGGTAGCGTTATCAGCGCCTATGGAAAAGTTGTAAAACATAGAGCCTGCTTCGCGACTTTCTTCACTTTCAAAGGCAGCAACTCCAGAGCAAAGTCCTTTTTCAGCATCTTCACCTTTATTATAAAAAGTGTAAAGGAATGACCAAAAACCCATATTGTTTTGTTTTACATTCAAAATATTTACACAGATGTTTGTTTTTTCATCACAACGATCACCCCACCAATTTGCAGTGGCAAAAGAAAGATTTGGTAGGGTTACACTAAGAGCCAGTGCGGCAACACAGGGAATAAAAATTTTTTTCATACGTTCATCTCCTAATAGGTATAAAATGTTCATAGACTGAAATGAATATATGAGATTTTTTGATTTTATACAATACTTGGCGGTTATTAAAACAGAGCTTTTTAGCTATATAAAAGGTGCCGCACAAGGAATTGTGCAGGAGTCTTTCTCCATATCAGTAACAAAGGCGCAAAAAAAAGAGACAGATTGCGAACAACCTGTCTCTCAATGATAAAGCGTGTTTACACAAACGCTTTTTACTTACTTTTGCATGAGATTTTATACACTTTTAAGTATATCTATGTTCTTTTATGTGAACACAAGCAAGGGCTAGTAAGCGTGATCGTCTTCTAAATCTTCTGCAGTCACCTTGCCAGAGAATGTTTTGTACATCCATGCTTGGTAGGCTAAGACCATAGGTATACAAGCCAAAGTCACACCTAACATAATTTTTAGTGTTAAGGGGCTTGAGGCAGCATTATACGCCGTGACGGTGAAGCTTGGATCCATGCTGGAGATAATAATTCCGGGGAACATGCCCAGTACACCAAAAAAGGTAACGCCTAAAATATACACACCGCTGCAGGCCCATGCGATGAAAAGCTTTCCTTCAGACAACATTTTACGTACAGCCAAAAGCGCCACCAAAGCAACAACTGGAACTAAGAACAGCAAAGGCATATCAAAGTAGTTATTGTAGATATTAGTATACATATAAGTAAGCACCAAGAAGGCTACCAATAAGACTAACATGATGGGCCATAAGAAAATGGCTGTAGCAATGGCTCTGTTTTGCAATTGACCTTCTGATTTAAAGGAAAGCCAAATGGAACCGTGCAGTGCAAAAAGCACTAAGAAGAAAATGCCGCCAGCTATGCCATAAGGGTTGAGTAACTTTAAAAGGTTACCATGGTATACGCCGTCGCCGTCAATGGGAATACCCATAAAGAGGTTGGCAAAGGCAACACCAAAGAGCACAGCGGGTATAAAGTTTGAGATAAAGTGCACTTTATCCCAAAAGGCTGACCATAGTGGGTGGTCTTCTTTACCGCGGAACTCAAAAGAAACTGCGCGGAAGATAAGAGAAAAAAGAATAATTAAAAGCGGTGCATACAAGGCACTAAACATAACAGCGTAGGCTTTGGGGAAGGCGGCAAAAGTAACACCACCAGCGGTAATAAGCCATACTTCGTTGCCATCCCAAAAAGGACCGGCGGCGTTATAGATAACTCTTTTTTCATGTTCGTCCTTGGCTAAGAAAGGAAGCAATGTTCCTAATCCCAAGTCAAAACCATCCAAGATAAAATAGATAGCCCATAAAAGGCCCCAGAGTACAAACCAAGTGGTTTCTAACATATTTCCCCCTTAAACCTTTGGACCTTTGCAGGCGTATTTACGTAATAAGTAGATATCAACAAGTCCCAACATGGAGTACACTACGATGAAAGCAACTAATGATATAGCTACATTGCTTCCGGGCACAGGCGATACAGCGTCGGAAGTGCGCATAAGTCCGTATACAATCCAAGGTTGACGGCCTACTTCTGCCACAGCCCAACCCAGCATAATGCCAATGTAGGGGAAGGGAATGGTCCACACAAGGCAACGCATAAGCAAGGGACTCATGTTTTCTTGACGGTTACGTTGCCAGAAAGCGAACATGGCAAGCAGTATAAATGCTACTCCCATGGCTACCATGGTACGGAAAGAGAGGAAGGTAATCCAAACAGGCGGACGATCTTCTTTAGGAAAGGCTTTTAAGCCTTTTACTTCAGCCTTGGTATCGCCGTAAGAAATCCAAGAAGTCATGCCCGGAAGGCTTAAAAATTCAAAACTGTTTGTTTCTTTTTCTACATTGGGCCATGCAAAAACATGTAAGGGAGCCTCAGTGCTTGTTTCCCAAAGGGCTTCCATGGCGGCAAGTTTGGCAGGTTGATATTTTGCCACTACTTGGCCTTGATGGTGACCGCTTGCACCTACTAATAGTGCCATAACGAGGGTAAAGGGAGCCGCCATGCGAAAGGCTGCACCAAAAAAAGTTACTTGGTTTTTGCGCAGTAAATGCCATGCTGAAACACCGAGCACAAAGAAGCCGCCAAGCATCCACGCAGAAATAATTGTGTGAAAATATTGGCCCCATGCATAGGGATTGCTAACAACTGTAAAAAAGCTTTCAAGCTCTGCACGGCCATTGCGCAATACATAACCCACGGGGTTTTGCATCCAACCGTTGGCAAGAATAATCCATACTGCAGAAATGTTCCCAGCTAAAGCTACCATATAGATGGCAAAAAGGTGCACTTTTTTACTCACCTTTTTCCAACCAAATACCCAGACTGCTATGAAGGTAGACTCTAAGAAAAAGGCAACCGTGGCTTCTATAGCCAAGAGGGAACCAAAAATATCTCCCACATATTCAGAATAGCGGGACCAGTTGGTGCCAAACTGAAATTCTAGAGTAATACCCGTTACTACACCGAGGGTGAAGTTAATAACAAAGAGTTTTCCCCAGAATTGACATTGTTTTTTCCAAAATTCATCACCAGTACGAACGTAACGTGTTTCCATCCACGCAAGCAGCACGGAAAGTCCCAGAGTTAGTGGTACAAAAACAAAGTGAAAGAAGACAGCTACAGCAAATTGTAACCGTGATAACAAGACGACATCCATATGACCTCCAAAAAATAAAACAGGTGATAAAACGCAAAGTTTTTGCACATGTTGATAATGCTTACTATTAATAAGTTTTTTCTGGAGCAATGACAAGCTATTTTTATGTCATTTTGAAAAAGGAAGGCAATTTTTGCAAAGTTAAAACTTTCTGTGATATTTGTGAAGTATAGTCATAGGCAGGAGCTAACGTCAAGGCTTTTTCGTTCAAATACCCGAAGGTAAATCAAGGTACATCCTCTTTTTCTAAAATGGCTAAAAAAGTTTTCCAGCTTAAATAGTTTGCTTGAGTTTAGACGCTTGTCTTGAATGGTTGATTTTGTTATTGGGTAGCGACATGATTTTTCATAGCGATGGAGTAAAGTGTTTTTTTTGAAGAGGGCGTGGGTGAAGCTTTTTTTCCACCCCTAAAAAAATTTCACCCACAAAAAATGAACCTCTAAAGTATAAAATAAAAGGTCTTTCTTTGAGCAATATATATTCTGTACGTGAATTAACTTCTCATATAAAGGGTGCGTTAGAAAAGAATTTTCCTTTTGTGTGGGTGAAGGGTGAGGTAAGTAATCTTGCCCGTCCAAGTTCAGGGCATATGTACTTTTCGCTTAAAGATAGTGATGCCTTACTTAATTGTGTTTGGTTTAAGCAGGCGCAACGTAGCGAAGAAAAATTTGACCCGCTTACCGGCGAAGTGTTTGAAGATGGCCCGCGGCCGTCACTGGCGCAAAGTTTGAAAAACGGAATGGAGGTGTTGTGTGCCGGTACCATTTCTGTATATGCGCCAAGGGGGTCATATCAACTGACAGTATCTCTTATGCAAGAGGGAGGGCGCGGAGCCTTATTTGCTGCATTTGAAGCTCTTAAAGTAAAGCTTAAGGCTTTAGGCTATTTTCAGCATGAGCGTAAAAGAGCTCTTCCCGTAAATCCTCAAAGGGTAGCTGTGGTTACGGCGCCTCATGGGGCTGCCATTCATGACTTTTTGCGCATTGCCAGTACAAGAGGCATAGGTAGTCAATTACGCATTTACCCTGTTCCTGTGCAGGGTGATATGGCGGCGCCGACTATGGTAAAAACGTTGCGAGCTCTTGCGCAGCAGAATTGGGCACAGGTCATTGTGCTTATCCGCGGTGGTGGTTCTTTAGAAGATCTTTGGGCATATAATGAGGAAATACTAGCAGAAGCTATTTTTCAATCCCCCATACCGGTGCTGGCGGGCATAGGACATGAGGTGGATATTTCCATGGCAGATATGACTGCTGATATGCGAGCGGCTACGCCAACCCATGCGGCGCAATTGCTATGGGCAAGCCGTGAAGAATATATGCAAAAAATTGATGGCTTGGAATGCGCTGTACATAGCGCAGGGCAAGGATTTCTTGCGCGAGCTGTTCAGGAATTGGCGCATAAAGAGCAGGCATTAAAATGGCTTTCCCCCATGCAGACATGGCAACGCAAAGAGGGGCAATTGCGGCAATTTGAACAACAACTCCTTTGGCATATAAGTAAAAGCATTGATGCTAAACGGCATATGCTACGGCAAAATGAACAAAAATTACCTATTTTGTTACGCTCTCCAGAGAGTGCCACAGCACAGGTAGATGCTTTACAATTGCGCTTAAATCATGCCATGCAACGAAATTTCTTGCAAAAAGAACAAAATTTTGTCAATGTAGGTGGCGCTTTGCCTCATAATATTCACCGTTTTATTACAAAACAGCATATGGCTCTGCATACATCTACGCTTCAATTACAAGCTTGTGACCCATTTATGCCACTTTCGCGTGGATATGCTTTATTACAAACGGAAGTGGATGGAAAAACACAGGTTGTGCGCTCGGTGCAAGATGTGCACAAGGGGCAGACTGTTTCTTTGCATGTGGCAGATGGGCATATAGCGGCCACAGTACAAAAGACCACAAAAAAATAAAAACACTATTTTGAAATAATGAAGAAGTTCTAAGGTAAATACTATGAAAGCAAAAGCCATTCCCAAAACTTTTGAGGCACGTATGGAGCGTTTACAATATATTGTAGCTCATATGGAAAGAGGCGACATTCCTTTAGAGGAAAGTGTTGCGCTGTATAAAGAGGGTATGCAATTGAGTAAGGCATGTCGTGGACAATTGGATAAAGCTAAGCATGAAATTCAATTAATGACCGAACAAGGCCCAGAAGATTTTGCTTTTGACGATGCCTACCAAAGTGAAACTCAAGGAGAAGCGTAATGACAGCTTCCAATGATTGTACAGTGCTTGCACCGCAAAACCTTAAAGTGTTACTTAAAGAAAAAGGCTCTTATGTCGAGAAATGGTTGGCTACATGCTTAAAAGCCCATGCCATGAATAATTGTCAAGGGCATAGTGTACCGCCTTTTTTACCTTCTTCTTTACGAGAAGCTATGGAATATAGCCTGATGGCCGGCGGTAAGCGCTTACGCCCAGTCTTGTGTTTGACTACGGCAGCTTTGTGTGGCCTTGCACAGGATAAAGTGCTTTCTTTTGCTTGTGCCATTGAAATGATTCATACATATTCGCTGATTCATGATGACTTACCTGCCATGGATGATGATGATTTGCGCCGCGGAAAGCCTTCTAGCCATAAGCAATTTGGCGAGGCTATGGCTATTTTGGCAGGAGATGCTTTGCTAACCGATGCCTTTGCTTTTATGACGTCAGTTTCGTCTTGTTGTTCTACGGGCGCAGTGCCAGCAGAGCATGCATTGCGCGCATTGGCCTATGTGGCACGCGCGGCAGGTAGTCATGGTATGGTGGGCGGTCAGGTGCTCGATATGAAATATACCGGTGAAAAAGATGTGAACTTAGAAAAATTGCGTACCATGCATGCCATGAAAACCGGCGCTCTTATTCAAGCTTCGTGTGTGAGCGGTGCTCTATTGGGGGGTGCTGAACTTGCTACGGTGCAAGCACTTGAGACCTATGGAGCTGCTTTGGGTACGGCTTTTCAAATTGCCGATGATATTTTAGATGTGACGGCAGATACCGCTACCTTAGGGAAACCAGCAGGTAGCGATGTGGAACAGGGCAAAAATACTTACCCTTCCTTGGTGGGGCTTGAAAAAAGTCGTGCTTTGGCCTTAGAGCAAAAAGAATTGGCTTTGCAAAGTTTGCAAGATTTTGCAGGGGAAGAAGCGGCTTTTTTACGAGGCTTAGCCTCTTATGTGGTTACACGAAGTCAATAGACAATATAGGTTATTTTGCAGATGCCCTTATCTAAGTTATAGATAGTAAAAAATATCTTATGGAAAAATTATGCAAGAAAAAACTTCTACAGAAATAGCAACCGCAGCTCTTTTATCGCAAATACAAAAACCCAGTGCTTTGCAGGCTATGGATTTGGCAGATCTTGAGAAATTAGCTCAAGAAGTGCGTGAACGTATCATTGAGGTTGTATCAAAAAACGGGGGGCATTTGGCTCCTTCTTTAGGTGTTGTGGAGTTGACTCTTGCGCTCCTTCATTGTTTTGATGCGGAAAAAGATAAATTTGTATGGGATGTGGGGCATCAAAGCTACGCATGGAAAATTCTTACCGGGCGAGCCGAAGCTTTTTCTACTTTGCGCACCTATCACGGTATATCGGGATTTCCTAAAATAAGTGAAAGCCCTTATGATCATTTTGGTGTGGGCCATGCTTCTACGTCTATTTCTGCAGGTTTAGGTATGGCCATGGCAAGAGACCTTGCAGGTCAAGACCATCGCATTATTACTGTTATTGGCGATGGTTCTTTAACTGGCGGTCAAGCGCTGGAGGGGCTGAATTTAGCAGGGCATATGGGCAAAAAATTTATTGTAATTCTTAATGACAATGAAATGTCTATTTCCCCCAATGTGGGCGCGTTGTCTCGTTTTCTAAGCCGCAACTTATCACGACGTTGGGTACGTCAAATGCGTAAAGATGTACTTTCCTTTTTGCGCACGGTACCACGCATCGGCAATGATTTAGCTACCTATGCATTGCGTGGTGAATGGTCATTTAAGTCGTTTTTTACTCCAGGCATGCTTTTTGAGGCTTTGCGCTTTAACTATATTGGCCCTGTGGATGGGCATGATTTAGCAGCACTGAAACGACATTTGCAAATGGCCTCTGCCATTGAAGACGGGCCAGTGCTTTTGCATGTACTTACACGTAAAGGAAAGGGCTTTTCTCCTGCAGAAAATGATCCCACCCACTTTCATGGTGTAGGACGCTTTGATAAATATACCGGAGACTTTCCACCAAAAAGTGCAAAGCTGTCTTTTACGGATGCTTTTAGCCGATGTCTTGTGGATCTTGGTAAAGAAAATACAGATCTGGTAGCTATAACGGCGGCCATGCCGGAAGGCACAGGCACAGAAGCTTTTGCCATGGCCTATCCTGACCGCTTTGTTGATGTGGGCATCTGTGAACAACACGCTGTTACCTTTGCCGCTGGTCTGGCCATGCAAGGCAAGCGTCCTGTGGTGGCAATTTATTCTACCTTTTTGCAAAGAGCTTATGACCAAGTTATACACGATGTCTGTTTGCAAAATTTGTCTGTGATATTTTGTGTGGATAGGGCAGGACTGGTGGGAGAAGACGGGCCGACACATCATGGTGTATTTGATATGGCCTATTTACGCCATATACCGCAATTGCGTATATTGGCCCCGCGCGATGAAGTGATTTTATGCCATGCCCTATACACAGCAAGTCAAAGCCCCAAGGGAACTGGGCCTGTGGCTTTGCGCTATCCCCGTGGTGTAGGCTTTGATTTACCCTTACCAGAAAAATATTTATTTTTAGAAACAGGAAAGGGAGAGCTCATGCAAGAGGGGCAAGATGCTGTTATTATAGCTGCTGGCCCCTGTGTACACTATGCTCTTAAAGCCGCGCAAACAGTAGCTGAAGATATGGGCAAATCTGTAGCTGTGTTTGACCCCATTTGGGTAAAGCCTTTGCCGGAAGAACAGATTTTAGCATTGGTTGCCGCTCATAAACATATCTTTCTTGTGGAAGAAGGCACTTTACTCGGTGGATTTTCTTCGGCCATAGTAGAATTACTCGTAGATAATGATGCATTGCAAGGTAAAAATATACAGCGTATTGGCATTGAAGACTGCTTTATAGAACATGGCACGCAGCAAGAGCTGCGCACTCAAGTGGGGCTTACGGCTGAAAATATAGCAGATAAAGTAAAAAAAGTTTTTCTGTAACTATTTGACATTAAAAATATTTAAGTACCGATGTGGAAATGCGTTTTTTAGCATCGACTAAATAAAAGCCCTTTACATTGTTTTTGATGTAAAGGGTTTTAGTTTTGAAATATGATGGTGTTATTTTTCAAATATGCTGTAATTTTTCCCGGTAATTGAAACAGAGTATTGCCCCTGCCATCTTTAAAAGCTTTATCTAGCTGAAAAAGAGTATGCGCACGTATTTGCCCCAGAGGTTCTTGTTCTTTTGCTGTGTTTTTAAGCAAATTTACGGCATGTATGTATAAGCGTAGCCGTGTCGCTGTATCAAGATTTTTTAAAAGCTTTGCAGGTAAAGTGACCTTTTGTTCATGGCAAACAAGAGCATTTTCTGTACAAATGGTATCCATAACGTTTTGCCAATGGGCAGCGTCGTATTGTGCCAATTGCCAAAGTTCTTCTGCTTTTTGTGAAAAAGAGGGATTCTCTGCATGGAACAAAGGGAGGAGAGTATGCCTAACTCTATTACGCAAAAATTGTGTATCGGCATTGCTGGCATCTTCGGCCCAAGTCAACCCTGCGCTGGTGAGTAAGGTTCTTAAAGTGTGTGGCTGTTGCAAGAGTAGTGGGCGTAAAATACGACGCTTTGCATCCTTGGCAGTCATACCGCCAAGAGCAGGCCAACCGGCACCGCGTATAAGACGCATAAGTATATCTTCTTGTACATCTTGTATATGATGCCCAAGACAAATCCATGTGGCTTGGCAGTGTTTACGATAGTGCTCCAAAAGAGCATAACGCTGTTTTCTGGCTGTTTCTTCAATCCCCATTTTTTTTTGGGTAGCAAGATGGTATGTATCAATTTCTTCTATAAAGCAAGGTATATTCCATGCTTTGCAAAGGGCATGCATAGCATGCGCTTCATCTTTACTTTCAGGCCGTAGGCCATGGTTAATATGTAATACTGAAAAAGAAAATTTTTCTACGCTTGCAAACCACTGCCAAAGGCAAAGAAGGGCTAAAGAATCGGCGCCACCTGAAACAGCTAAAAGGAAGGACGTGTTCTGTAAGGGGACATCTAAATCATTTTGTACAAAATCCCGCACATTTCGCCATATCTTTTGATTTTTTTTCTCCTGCTGCTGTAAGAGAGGCGGATCTTTTGGAAAACAGAAAGCCATGCTAGTTAGATAGTTATATCAAGACTATGCAAAAGATCGTCTATGTAGGCCATCATGTGTTGGCGCAATGTGGCATCAGCATAGCTTACGCAATGACAATGCAAAGCACTTTGCGCACGTACCAAAAACTCTAAGGAGAGTGTGTATTCATCTACTACTAAAGCCATGGCATAGGGGCCACATTGCTCTTTATGCTCTTCTTGCAAAGGGCTGTACATGGAGGCTGGTATGGGCAACCAAAATAAACCTTCTATGGAGCCTTGCATTTTCATAGAGCTTAGGTGTTGGCAAATTTTTTGGCTTTGGTCTTCGTTAAGGCTGTCAATGACGTAGGATCGCATAAAATACCTATTATAATTGCAAAGGTTTAAGTTTTTTATTTTCGTTAGCAGCGCTGTTATTTTCGTTTAAATCAAAAATACATCGTATCATATGAATTCGAGGTGTAGCGCCTTCTTCGCTCATAGTTCCTTTTTTTAAATAAGCCAAGGGAGCATGATTTAGTTTGCGAATAAGTGCTGCTGTCATATCTTCTAATGCAGAAACTACTTTGGGGTCGTTGGTACCAAGTCTTTTCAAGGTGCGTTGCAGCTCTTCTTGTGCAAAAGCTTCACTGCGCTGAATAATATCCACAATGGTAGGTTGTACATCTAGGCTTTTTAGCCAGCGTTCAAAAAGCAAGACCTCTTCTTCTACAATATTCATGGCTTTGAGAGCTTCGTCACGCCGTCCGGCAAGGTTTTCTTCAACCACTTCTTTTAAATCGTCAATGTCGTATAAATAGACATTTTCAAGGCCGTTCACATCGGGGTCAATATCGCGGGGTACAGCAATATCAATAAAAAACATGGGCTTATATTTACGCTTTTTAAGAATTTTTTGTAAATCTTTAGCGCGTAAAATAGCTTCTGAAGCTCCGGTGGAGGTAATAATAATATCTACGTCTATCAAGTGCTCTATAAGAAATTCAAAAGGAATAACGGTTCCGTTAAATTGCTTAGCCAGTTCTTGCCCGCGTTCGTAGGTGCGGTTGGCCACAGATATATGCTCAATGCCTGATTGTAATAAGTGAGTGGCAGCGAGTTCGGCCATTTCTCCGGCCCCAATCAGTAAAGCCTTTTGCTCTTGTAGATTGCCAAAAATACGCTTGGCTAGCTCTACGGCAGCATAGGAAATGGAAACAGCGCTGGAAGCAATGGCTGTTTCGGTACGCACACGTTTTGCCACTGTAAAAGACTTGTGTAAGAGGCGATTTGTAATGGTTCCGGCACTATGGCTTTCCACAGATTTACGATATGCTTCTTTAAGTTGGCCTAAAATTTGTGGTTCGCCCACCACCATGGAATCAAGGCTTGCCCCCACGGTGAAAAGGTGACGTATGGCTTCTTCATTTTTATGTGCGTAAACGTAAGGGCGCAACTCTTCCGTACTGCGCCCGCAAGCTGTAGCCCATTTATGTAACACCTGCCCTATGATAACAGGTTCGCATAAATTATTATGTACTGTGCAGGCACATTCTTTTTCACATACAAGTATTTCTACTCGGTTGCAGGTGGATAAAATTAAAGCTTCACGTATGGCACCTTGGCAAGGTATGGCCCAGTCTTGTGCAGAGCAATGGGTACTGAGGGCAAAGCGCTCACGAATTTCTACAGGAGCAGTCTTATGGTTTAAACCAATGATATATATATTGCGATTCATGATATTCTTGCTAGATAAAGGAGTGATGAGTATTCATAAAGCTATTTACTATAAGCATGGAAAAGAGGCAAAGCCCAAAAATCCATAAGGTTAAAAGAGCGGGTTTACGTCCCCCCCTGCCTTGTACCGTGCGCATATAAAAAAGCCAAGCAAAAAGTCCCCAAATAAAGAAAGAAATAATCTCCTTTGGGTCACCGCTGACAGCCTTTCCCCAAGTAGAGCTTGCCCAAATAACACCGGAAATAATGCCCACTGTAAATAGGGGGAAACCAAGCATAACAGTAGCGGCATTAATTTTATCTAAAATGCTCAGCGCTGGAAAATCTTTTCTAAAGCCGGTTAATGGTGCCTTTGATTTAATCTTTCTTTCTGTATAAATAAACATGGCTCCTGTTGCAAAAGCTAGTGTCATAAGAGCAAAGCTTAAATAAATGGCGCCAATATGTAAGGCATAAAATTGCCCGCTAATATTGGCTGGCAGGGCTATTTCATTATGTATAAGGCGCAAAGAATAAAGAAAAAGTATTAAAGTAAAAGGGGCAATAAGAATAGTTGGCGTGGTATGACGTGTTTTCCAATGTCCAAAAAAACCACAAATAAGCATAAACCATGCTAAAATTTGTAGATATTCTCCCTTACTTAAAGAGCCTGGCGTTTGTGCATGGCCTAAAGCCATGGCATAACTTTGCATACAAAAACCGCATACAGCAAAAACTGAGGCCACAACGCGTAGCCAATGTTGGCGCAAAATAAGACCTAAAACACCGGCTAGGGTAGTAATGCCATAAAATATAGCCACAAATAGTATGCTATTATCATAAGATATCATGGAATATTCTCCGTATATTTAATAAACTATTGAAAAAGTTTGTGTTCCTTTTAATATAATAGTTCCTCTATGTGTATGTGTAAAGTGTGCGGCAAAAGCTCTTGTAATAAGATTTTTGCATCTTGCAAGTCATTTTTTGCTAAATACTCTCGTAAGGGTGAATGCACAAGAGCCCTAAAAAGAGCTGTGTTGTCTTTTGTTTCTTGCCCAAGGGCTAACACCAAGGGACGTAACCTACCTAAGAAAACCGTCATAGGGCCATGGGGTGCAAGCCATGCTTCTAGTTCCTTACGCAAAACTTTTGACCATGCAGGACTGGCCCCTTCTGTACTTAAAGCCGCCATAAGTGTGCAATCTGTGGGCTTTTTTCCTGTAGTACGAGCAAGAGCCGGTACTATGCAATTTCCCTTACGTGGTGCATCTACGCAATTACATAAAATGTGGCGGTCTGCACAACATTGCGCCACATAGGCATTGAAATCTTTTTGTCCTGTGCAGGCAAAAACTAAGCTTTTACTCTCAAGGTCGTGCTCTGTAAAGGGGCGTGTTTCAAGACGCAATTGAGGATATGCGCGCAGTTCTTCCCAAGATGCAAAACCCTTGGTATCAAGCACAAGTACGCTGAGTGCTTGTGCTTTTAGTAAGCTTTGTGCCTTGCGAAAGCCTACCTCACCACCGCCAATAATGAGGCAAGCACTGCGGCTTAAATCTAAAAAAAGAGGGTAGTACATAGACGCATCCAAAAGAAAAAAATATAAAAGAGATTCCTCTCTTTTCAGAGTGTTGACAAAGTTTACTGGGAGAAAACCTTTTTGAAAAAAGGTTCTTCCCCCAGACCCCCTTTCCAAATAACTTTAATTATAGTTTGCATTTAAACGATTACATAAAATTGAAATTTTGAAGTTCAAGTCATAAATTCAAATTCATTTTTGTGCCTTTCCGCTTGGTAGCTTGACTGAAAATAACGGCATAAACCCACAAAGTGGGCTTTGTCATCAAACTAAAAGAGAAAAATTTCTTTTTGCTGCACATAATATATAATATTCTTGCTTGTTTGAAAAGATACTTTTTTTATGAGAATTTCTTTAAGGCTTGATATTGAGGGTGAAAGTGCGTATTTTATTTTAAGGAAATGCAGTATGAAACAATATTTAATACTTCAATTGGCGCGTTTTGGCGACCTTGTGCAAACCAAACGCTTGGTAAAAAGTCTTGAAGAGCGGGGACAAGTTCACCTCTGTGTAGATGCTGGCCTTGGCGCTTTAGCGTCTTTGTTGTATCCTAAAGCCGTGGTGCATGTGGTACCTGCCCATAGACAGGCGGATTCCTCTATGTCTGACTCTGCAAATATGTTGTATGCAACAATACAACAACTTAAAGAAATAGACTTTTATGCAGTGTATAATATAAATTACACGCCACTAAATACCAGTCTTGTGCGTATTTTTTCCCCAGAAATTGTGCAGGGCTATGCCATGCATAATGGGCAACTATTGCGTAGCCCTTGGGTTCAAAAAGCTTTTCGCTGGACACAAAATAGGCCGATAAGTCCCATAAATCTTGTGGATTTTTGGGCGCATTTTGATGCAAAACCTTGTCTGCCCCAAGCAGTAAATCCTCAAGCTAAAGGAGGAGGTAAGGGTATTGGGGTGGTGCTAGCCGGACGTGAATCGCGTCGCTCTTTGCCGCCTACGGTATTAGCGCAGGTGGTGCGAACTTGCTTTGAGGTTTTGGCGCAAGGTAAAGAAAAATATCCCATCTATCTTTTAGGTAGTGGGGCAGAACTTCCCTTGGCGCGAAAACTACAACGCCTTTTACCAAGCTCTTTACAATGTCATGTGCAGGATTTATGCGCAAAAACATCATGGAAAGATTTATGTGATGTTTTACAAGGACTTGACCTGCTTATAAGCCCTGATACAGGCACCATGCATCTTGGGGCTCATATGGGTGTGCCTGTACAAGCTTTTTTCCTCTCTTCTGCATGGTGTCATGAAACAGGGCCCTATGGTGAAGGGCATGGTGTTTGGCAATCTGTATATACTTGCACACCTTGCCTTGAAAGCGCCCCTTGTGCTTTACATACCAAATGCTTAGAAGATTTTTCTCACCCTTCTTTTTATAGAGCACTGGCCTTGCACTTACAAGGAAAGCTTGACATTATTTCAGAAGAGCGCAAACCCTCCTTTATGCCAGCATCTCTTACATACCAAACATCGCGCTTGGACGCTTTAGGCAGTGGCTGGCATGTGCTTTTAGGGGAAGACCCCCACGCTGAAAAACGCTTGGCCTTACGCACTGTACTTGCTGAATATTGCAGATGCCCTTTGGATGATACACGAAGGCAAGATATGCAACATATGTACGCCATGGAACAGCATTTTTATGAAGAAGCAGATTGGATGTTACGTGCGGAGCGAGTTTTTATATGATTTCTTTGGAAGTAAAATAAACGAAGTGAATTACGGAGAGAAAAATACATGATAGCAGTACAGCCTGCCTTGCGTATTCTGGTGGTGCTTCCCTTTTATGGTGGCTCCTTGCCCATTGGGCATTATTGCGTAGATGCTTTGCGTCATTTGGGGCATACAGTAGAAGTGTTTGATGCTCCCTTGTTTCATACAGCCTTTACAGCCTTAAAAAATTTACGTGTAACATCTGAGCGCTTGGGGCAGTTGGAAGGGGCGTTCTTACAAAATGTTTCTCAAGCTATTATGGCTCAAGTGGAAAGCTTTGAACCAGACATGGTGCTTGCACTGGCTCAAGCACCCATGAGCCGCCAGCTTTTACGACGTTTGGAACGCATGCAAATACCCACAGCCATGTGGTTTGTGGAAGACTATACCCTCTTCACCTATTGGCGAGCCTTTGCTCCCCTATATTCTGTATTTGCTGTTATTCAAAAAGCACCTTTTTTAGAAAAATTGGCAGAAGTTGGACAAAATAATGCCTTATATCTTCCCATGGCTGCTTTACCAAGTTTTCATACACCGCAAAAGCTTACAGCTTTGGAACAACGAAATTTTAGCGCCGATGTAGCTTTTTTGGGGGCAGGCTACCCCAATAGGCGCGCGGCTTTTCGCCCCTTGGTAGGGTATAAGAATTTTAAAATTTGGGGCACAGAATGGGATGGCGACACAACGCTTTGTAAGTATGTGCAGCAAAATGGTGCACGCATAAGCGCTGAAGATAGTGTTAAAATTTATCAGTCTACAAAGATAAATATTAATTTGCATTCCAGTATTGAAAAAACTACTACTATAACTCAAGGCGATTTTGTTAATCCGCGTACTTTTGAACTGGCGGCTCTAGGCGCCTTTCAAGTGGTAGATAAGCGCTCGCTCATGGAAGAACTTTTTGAAGACGATATGCTGGCAACTTTTACTTCTTTAGAAGAAATGTACGCGCATATTGAATACTACTTACAGCGTTCTGACGAACGTGAGCGCATGAGCCAAAAAGCTCAAGCTCATGTGCTTGCAAAGCATAGTTATGAACAGCGCATGAAAACGTTGCTTAACTATGTACAAGAAAAATGTGGACCATGGAAAAAAAGAACGTATAGCCATTTTCCGCAAGGTGTGACGGAAACACTACAAGGACAGTTAGGAAGCTTGATGGAAAGCTTACAATTACCTTCTGATGCATCTTTTGAAGATGTGGTTCTTCGCATTCGTCAGCGAAGCGGTACTTTAGACGCGTTGGAAACCACAGTGCTTTTTTTAGATGAATGGCAAAAGCAATACGGGAAAAAATAACGCAAAGCGCTGTGTATTTTTTAGCATGAAATATTGAGGGGGAAAGGGGAAATTTCCCCTAAAGGGACAAGTGCCAAAACCCAAAAGTTCCCTTTCCCCCAAAAAACGCTTTACTTGTAGAGTAAAGACCTTTACACGCTTAATTTTAGACTTTGAGCAGTTTTTTTATAATGCTTGATATAAAGGAACAATACTACAAGTGCCTAAAATGAAGGCAAGAATTAATGTTGCTTTATGCCTGAGAGGATGAGCGCTTTTGATGGCTATAGCCCATAAAATACCGGGTATAAGCCAAAGCAAAACAAAGGCCACCGAGCGTATAAATTCAGGGTTTTGTAAGTAGTTTTCTTGCTGTAGTAGAGTTATCCATTGCACACCTGTAAGTGCCAAAAGAATAAGCCAAAATACAAGCCACGCATTACGAGCCCATACAGCGCACCAAGGTAACATTTGTGCGTAATAATCTCTGCCAAAATCATCTTTATTACGACGAAGTATAAGCCAAACACAGGCAAAACCACCGGCTAAAGCAAAGCTTAATGGGGGAATGTAAGGTAAGATACTCCAAAAATTAGCATCAAAACTAGGCATGAAAAAGGCATTAAGAGTCAAAGGGTGGGCTATGCCAAGGGTTAAGGCTTCATCTGCTTGCAAAATGCAAAGGGTGCTGTAAAAGGCCATGGCGTACCAACACGCAGCAAATATAGCATGTGATTGTAGTAAAATACGATTGTTCTTCCAAGCCGACCAACGTGCATAAAAAATACTTAATAAAATACTGGCCGCCAACAAAAGCCCCACACCGTATACATGCGCTTGTAGGTACGCAGAGGCTTTGATGGGTTCCCATAGGCCTAAATAGTTTATGGGTTGGCCGTCTACGGCAACTTGCGCTATGAGAGCCAAAAGCGGAGGGCTTACACGTAACCAAAGGGGATAAAGACTGGCTAAGGTAATAGTCCAGCCCAGAAAAAGAGCCAGTAATGTGATTTGTTTTGCACACTTTGCATAAGCTGACCTTTGGCGTATGAGTGAAAGAGTTTGTCCGCTAATACTTATGATAGGCAAAGCCATAATGACTAGAAAAAATAATGAGCATAAAACAATAAGTGTTAGTTCGGCTATAGGTTGCCAAGGGATAGTAGTAAAATCCATGAATGCTTTCTCCTTGTGTTGTGTTGTGTTTGTGCCTTAATTTGGTCTTAAGCGCAAGATGTCTTGATAAGTATTGTAAAATACGGTATTGAGAGGAAATATTATGGAGGCAAGAAAGGAGTGCAGCGTATGGAAAAATTAGAACAAAATAAAGATAATTACGGTATGAGTATAAAAAATTTGACTTTTTTACTTTTAGTAGGCCTACTTTCTGTAGGGTGTGGCTCAAAAAAAGTTGATGTTCAAGATCAAGGCCAAGTTGCCACGCAAGAAGTAGGGCAACGTGTTTCAGAATTGGAAGGACGTATGCTTGCTTTGAGCTTGCAAGTGCAATCTAATCAAGAGCGTGTGTATGAAGTACGCAATCGCGCCGGTAAAAAAACAGGTATGACGGCACATCCAACTTTGGCTATGGGCACAACACAACCTCCTGCTCCGAATTTGGCTCCTTCAAACCCTGCAAAAAATACTCGCGCTGTAGCTCCTAAAAAGGCCATGACACATGTGCCTGTACCACAGCCTGTAAATAAACCAACTACAGCGCCTTTGGGACAACCTGCTTCAAGACCTATTACGCCTCAGGTGAATTCGCCTCAGGGGCCAGGATACTCTTTACCGCCAGAAACAGCTATGTATTTACCCGGTGATGCAGCTATATCAAAGAAAACCGGTGTAGTAGGTGCTCCACAAATGCCGCCAGCGGGTACACCTAGCTTGCCCCCATCTGCACCTTTATTACCTCCAACTACCTCAGGGGCTCCTGCCAATAATACCGGTGTTCTTATTGCTCATGCTTCCATGCCTGCGGCACAGCCGTATACTCCGCCTGCGGCACCTCAACTTTCTACAAAGTCAACACCCGGTGAGCAAGCTGCTTATAAACAAGCTTTAGATTTAGTTATGCGCGGGCAAGTACAAGCAGGGCGTGAAGGTTTACAAAGTTTTTTACAAAACCATCCACAAAGCAAGTTAGCCCCCAATGCATATTATTGGGTAGGTGAAAGTTATTACTCTCAAGGTAATTATAATGATGCATTATTGGCTTTTCGTCAGGTAACAACAAATTATCCTAAGCATCATAAAACATCTGATGCTTTGTTAAAGGCCGGCATGACATACCAACGTTTAGGCGATGCAGAAAATGCCAAGGCACAATATGACACCTTGATGACGAACTTTCCTCGCACCAATGCGGCTAAAATTGCAAAAAGTAAAAGGCTCTAATGGCTGAAAGACCTTGGGATGTGTTATCTGAAGCTGATAAAGCAGAATTTTGGGCTTTATTGGCTTTAAAATATACGCCCGGTATAGGGCCTCGCACCATAGTGCGATTGTTAAAGTATTTTGGCTCGGCTTTTTCTGCCCTTGAGCAAAAAAATGATTGGGTCTTAGCAAAGGTGAGCGCAGATAAAGCGCGCCTTGTGGCTTCTGAAGTTTGGCGTAGCTTGGCATTGATCGAATGGAAAAATGCTCAGCTATGCCATTCTCGTATTTTGCTCTGGTCGCATGACCTGTACCCACACACATTACGCTCTTTGGTCGATGCCCCCGCAATTTTATACTGCCGGGGAGATATTTCTTTACTCTCAGCACCCTGTGTTGCCATTGTGGGGTCACGTAAATGTAGTAGTGAGGGGGTAAAGGTAGCCGGAGATATTGCACGCAACTTATCTAAAGCTGGCATAAGCATAGTGTCCGGCATGGCTCAAGGTATTGATAGAGTAGCGCACTTAGCGGCACTAGATCAGGTAGGCAAGAGTGTTGGGGTGCTCGGCACAGGCATTGATGTGGTCTATCCTCAGCATAATAGAGATATTTATGAAAAACTCGGGGAGCAGGGGCTTTTGCTTTCAGAATTTGCACCTAAAACTGAGCCCATAGCGACGAATTTTCCCATTCGTAATAGACTTGTTAGTGGGCTTTGTCTTGGCGTTTTAGTTGTGGAAGGCACATTGCATAGTGGAAGTTTAATTACAGCACGTCTTGCTTTAGAACAAAATAGAGAGGTGTACGCCATACCTGGGGCAACCACCGCAGATATTTCGCGTGGTTGCCAAGAACTTATTCGTCAAGGAGCTAAAGCTGTTTTTAACAGCGAAGATATCCTTTATGACTTAGCAACATTACTTCAAGAATTTCCTCAAAAAACAGATGTATGCCCGCTTGCCGTGCAAAAGCAAACAGATTTTAAAAAAGATGCCTTAGAAAATTCTGCATCATTCCTCAAAAAAAATCAAAAAATAACTATTGAAAATAAAAAAAATACCGATATAACTTATGAGAACGATTGCGTTGCTGTGCAAGATAAGAATATTGAAGAATTTTTTTTAGAAGAACTTTCTCTAGAAGAGCAGGGGCAGGTGCAAAAAATTCTTACTTTGTTACATAGCAAGGGAGAGTGTCATATAGATACTCTTTGCCAAGAGCTTAATTTACCAGTAGCTCAGGTAACGACTTTACTTATTGAGATGGAACTAGCACGTTTGGTAAAGAAAATTCCTGGTGCTCGTTACACGGCTTTGTGTGCTCACGTTATAACATCTTGAAAAAATATTTATGCTAGGTGATTTTAATTTTTTTAAAGTGTTAATTATTATGTATTGAAATATTAAAATTTTTTTCGTTTTTTTTTATAAAAATTTGCTGGATGTTTACTTTTAATTATGCTAGGTAGTGCTTTGTTGTAGTCTTGGTATTGCTCGTTGTTTGTTTGCTTAGCATTGAAAAAAATGGGTAGAGTTTGTCGCATATCAAGCGTTGAATAATAGCGAGTATTTGTTTGCTCTTTGGTTCACTTGGTTTGAAAGTGCTTTTTAAATAAAGTACTTGTGAGTGTTTTTGGGTTTTACTAATTTTTTAAAACTTTAAAAAACATCTCTTAACAAATTATTATGGGCTAACATTTCAAAAAAGATTAGTTTTATGCAAGAGATTCAGATTGAACAGGCTCAGCCTGGAATGATTTTAGGGTGTAGACTTCGCAATGCCGGCGGTGATGTTATTGCAGAAGCAGGTGTGGCTATAACAGCGAAAACTATTTCTCAGTGTCAGTCATTGGGTATTTATACTTTACATGTGTTGGGGTCTCCTGTACCGGGTGCTCCACAAAGTTATAATTCTGTAGAGCGTTTACAGAGAATTTCACATCTTTTTCGTAATCAACAGCAAAGCATATTTATGCGAACCATCGAAGCTTTTATGAAAAAACATTTCTACGATAGGGCACAATAGGGTTATTAGTAGGTTATGAGTAATCCAGACGATTTAACGACTAATTATAAGGGACAGGTACTTGCGGCAAAAAGCATACCAACGTTGCCTATTGCTTTGCAAAAAATAACTGCGCTCATGGATGGCAACAGAACAAACTTGACTAAAGTTGCTGAACTTATTAGTCAAGATCAGAGTATTGCCGCAAAAGTGCTTAAACTTGTGAATTCTCCTGTCTACGGTTTTCCGCGACGTATTGTTTCTATTCATAATGCTTTAATTTTGCTCGGGGTCAATGCCGTACATGGCCTTTTGATTTCTACTGTAATTTTTGAAATAGTTTCCAAGCACATGAAGGGGCTTTGGCAGCACTCCATGGCTTGTTCTACTGCCAGTAAGGTGCTTGCTCGGCACCTTAAGGTGAAGGAAGAAGAAGAGTATATTCTTTCTGGCTTATTACACGATTTTGGAAAGGTCATTATTAGCATACAGCTACCTGATGCCATGCGTGATATAAATCAGCTGATACAAGTTGAAGATATTACCTCCTTCGAAGCAGAAAAGCTTATTTTAGGTTTTGGGCACACCAGAGTAAATGGCTGGGTTGCACAAAGTTGGAACTTACCCACGGGTATTACAGCAGCAATGGTGCATCATCATGAGCCCATGAAGGCTGAAAATTATAAAACCTTGGCTTCCGTTGTCCATTTGGCGGATTTTTTTGCAAGACTTTTTGAAATGGGCTCAGCCGGAGATTGTAATGTCTCTGAAATAAATCCTTTAGTCTTGAAGCATTTGAACTTTGATCAGAATGATTTACATGAATTAGTAGATAAAATTGGTATCGAATTTCAAAAACAAGCGCAATTCCCTGTCTTTGGAAGGTAAAATATGGAACCGTTTGACTTTGCTACAATTGTTGGGTGTAAACCTAGTATTTACTTGTTATCTGTAGATTCTGAACTTTGTGATACCTTGCAAGGGCTGTGGCCTCAAGAAGAAATTCAATGGGAAATTTTTAGTAGCGGCAGAGCGCTGCTAGAAAGGCTTTTTAATGACCCACCCCATATGCTCATTTGTGGTGAAATGAGTAATGATCTTTCTGGTCCAGAAATTATTCAGCTTGTTAAAGCAGAAAACGTGTATAGACAAGTATGTACTGTGCTTATCATGGGTGCAGATTGCTTGCGTACAGAATTTCGTGGCAAATTAAGCGAT
Source organism: uncultured Desulfovibrionaceae bacterium (assembly GCA_964368075.1). Classification (GTDB taxonomy): domain Bacteria; phylum Desulfobacterota; class Desulfovibrionia; order Desulfovibrionales; family Desulfovibrionaceae; genus CAYJAD01. The sequence continues at coordinate 22,364 of CAYJAD010000035.1, forward strand.
GTGGATGATTTTATAATTCTTCCTTCTAGCGGTTCAGAAATGCGCACGCGTTTTGAGCTGGCTTTGCAGCGTTCTTCTTGTACTCTTGATGCGAATCCCTTAACACGTTTGCCTGGTAATGCTTCCATTATGCAAATGGTGGAAAAATATATTAGAGAAAAAGCTAACTTTGCTGCGGCCTATCTTGATATTGATAACTTTAAAGCCTTTAATGATAAATATGGCTTTTCGCGCGGCGATGAAGCTCTTTTGGTAACAGCACGTTTGCTTGTGTCTACTGTTATGAACTCTTCTGCTGAATATAAATTTTTAGGACATATTGGCGGAGATGACTTTTTCTTTATTTTACCCGCTGAGATTATGGAAGAAACTTGTCAAAATCTTGTGGCTGCGTATGATGAAATTATTCCTAACTTTTATGACTCAGAAGATAGGGTTAATCAAGGAATTATATCTAAGGATAGAGTAGGGAATTTACATCGCTTTCCATTTATGAGTATTTCCATTTCTATTACTGTAAATACGGAAGCACGCTTTACCCACTATGGTGAAGTTTCTCAAGCAGTAGGGCAAGTAAAAAAAGTATGTAAGGCCACTGATGGTTCTTGTTTTATCTTTGATAGGCGCGTCGATTAAATTTCATGACACAAGTTCAAGCATTTTTGTTTTGGCTTGAAGTGCAGAAAGGGTATGCGCAAGCAACCCTTACGGCTTATGCTAAAGATTTGCAACAGCTAGAAATATTTTTACAACAAGAAGACATTACGCTTGAAAATGTAAAGACAATCAGTAAACAGCATTTAAGAAAATATATTGCTTTTTTGCATAGGCAAGGTATTTCCAAAAGCTCTATGGCACGTAAACTTTCGTCCATACGGGCTTTTTTTTTATATCAGGTGCGTATGGGGATTGCAGAGTCAAATCCCATGGCTGGTTTGCGCAACCCTAAACAAGAGCAAAAGCATCCTCAAGTTCTTAATGTAGATCAGACTTTCGCCTTACTTAGCCCTTCGAAAGAAGTTTCTTTTACAGCACTTCATGTGCGTGATTTGGCTTTGGCAGAGCTATTGTATGGTTGTGGTTTACGAATTTCTGAAGCCCTTGATATTGATATAACACAGCTAGATTTACGCCAAGGCTTTTTACGAATTTTAGGGAAGGGCAGAAAGGAACGTCTTGTACCTATTACCGAAGCGGCTCAAGAATCTGTACAACAATGGCTAGAGTTGCGGCCTTCCATTGCTCAAGCACAAGAAAGAGCGCTCTTCGTAGGGGCAAGAGGCAAGCGCCTTGATAGACGTCAAGCGCACAGAATTATACAAGACCTATGTGTGAAAGCTGGTTTAAACGGAACCATATCCGCGCACAGTTTACGCCACAGTTTTGCCACACATCTTTTGGAAGCTGGGGCTGATTTACGCACAGTGCAAGAGCTACTGGGGCATAGTAAACTTTCCACCACACAGCGCTATACCAATCTCACTCTTGAACATTTGGTACGTGTCTATGACAAAGCGCACCCTGTAGCTCAAGCGAATAAAAACAAATAGTACAGAGTGCTCTTTTTGATCAAGTATTTAAAATTTCCAGACAAAGCCCATGTTTACAATATGCTGATCATAATCATACAAATTACTGTTTGACTCATTATAGGCATATTTATAGCCCAGTTCTAGGCTAATAGCTTCATTGAGGGGAATATCAAGTGTTACACCAGCACTGATTTTATAATCATTACGGTGCTCTGTTTCAAGATAAGTTCCTGGTCCTTGAAAATATTTACCACTATAGCTAACAAATGGGGAAAGCTTTATGTCATGTGGTAAACCTATGCTTGCATCAAGACTTACTTCAAAGCCTTCATAGGTATTTACGCTTTGTTCGGCAAAGCCACCAAGATAACGCCCACCTAATGTTATATAATGTTTTTTATCATTTGTGAAAAAGCGAATATATTGCCCTGCAGACATATACCAGCCATTATAGTCTTCGCTGTTTGAATAAGTGCGATGCGCAATATTTGCCTTGGTTAAAAGGTGCACTGTGGGAGTGATTGCATAAGCAAATTGCATTTCTGGGCCTACAGCAACGATATTTTGTTCAAAAGCATAATCAAAAATCTGAGCTCTGGCACGTACTTCAAATAAGGTATTATTTGTAAGATGGCGCAAGCCTATAGATGTAGTTCCCCACTCAGAAGAAGATAAACCCATGTCATATAGTTTTTCGTGCGCATTATAACGAGCGTAAAAGGCGCCATCACCCACAAGCCACCAGGGTTTATCTTTTTGAAGGCGATGATACACTGAAATTTGGCCGCCAGCATAAGCTGCCATGCTGTCTTGTGCTTTGCCATCTGTAAGGTTGACATTCCAACGCCCTAAAGAGAGGCTGTTAGATGCAGGCCCCCCATTAACATTGCTGTCATAAAGAACGCCAACGCGTAATTTTCCCGTTATTTTAGTATCACTTTCTTTGTGTAATTGTGCAGTAAGTTTTTCTTCTGCCTCTTTGGCTTTAGGATTTTTAGCTAGGTCGTGTCGACATTCACTTTAGCCATATAGTAATAGCTGCAATGCATAAA
>CAYJAD010000036.1:0-23905 GCA_964368075.1 uncultured Desulfovibrionaceae bacterium
TGAAAAACAGCAATCTGCGTCGTCAGCGTAAAAAAGCCAAACTGCTTATGTATGTTTAATACACTGCGCATCTTGACTTTTTTAGCTTCTTCGCATCTCACTATTTTTGAACAGTCTGACTAAAATTGACTTTTGCAATAGTCTTAATAGGCTGTTAATACCTCTGAGAGTTGGTGCTTTTTAAATGATGACACAGAATAAGAATATATTTGCACATCAGCCTCTTCCTGAGCGCATGCGACCGCAAGAGCTAGATTTTTTTGTAGGGCAAAGCCATTTAACAGATCGTATTCATGCTCTTATGCAGTCTAAACGCTTACCGTCTTTACTTTTCTTTGGTCCTCCCGGTTGTGGTAAGTCTACTTTGGCTCTCTTGCTGGCTAAAGCCAAAAGTACAAACTATATTCGTATTAGCGCACCTGAAGCAGGTTTACAGCAATTACGCCGTGATTTAAGCGGAAAAGACCTTTTAGTGCTGGATGAATTGCATCGCTTTTCTAAAGCGCAGCAAGATTTTTTCTTGCCCCTCATTGAATCAGGAGAACTGACTCTCATTGCTACCACAACGGAAAATCCTTCCTTTAGCGTAACACGACAATTACTTTCTCGTTTACATGTGTTGCGTTTGCGCCCTTTAAACGCCACGGAACTTTTTTCCTTAGCTCAGCGTGGAACACAAACTCAAGATATTTCTCTTTCCGATAATATTCTCGAGGCTCTTGTGGCTGTGTCTCGCGGCGATGCTAGAGTCTTACTCAACCTTATTGAATATGTTTCTGCCCTACCCGAAGAAGAACGAAGCCTAGAAAAAATTAAAGTGGGCCTGCCGGAAATTTTAAGTCGCCACGATAAAGACGGCGACAGTCACTATGAACTTGCCTCAGCCCTTATCAAATCCATTAGAGGTAGCGACCCTGATGCGGCCTTGTATTATTTGGCTTGTCTTTTAGAAGGTGGTGAAGATCCGCGTTTTATTTGTCGTCGTCTTATTTTATCAGCTTCAGAAGATGTGGGCCTTGCAGACCCTCAAGCCTTACCCTTAGCTGTGGCCTGTCAACAAGCCATAGAGTTTGTGGGTATGCCGGAAGGTTTTATTCCCTTGGCAGAAACTGTCGTGTATTTAGCTTTGGCGCGAAAAAGCAATAGCTCCTATGCCGCATATATTCTTGCGCAACGCGAAATCAAAGCCAATGGCCCGCAACCTGTGCCCATTCACTTACGAAATGCTGTAACCAAATTGCATAAAGAATGGGGCTATGGAAAAGAATATAAGTATCCGCATAACTACCCTCAAGGCTGGGTAGCCCAAAATTATTTGCCGCAAGAACTCACCGGAAGGCGCTTTTATCAACCACGGCTTCATGGTGATGAAGCACGTTTAAGCCAATGGTGGCGTAAATTATACCCTAATAATGGTGATTAATATGCAAGAATTAACACAGAAATTTGACCTACATTACGGTTTAAACAATGCTTATTGTACGCCGCAAAAGAATGTAAGTTTTTTAAAAAAACATTTTCCCACGGCATATTTTTATGCTCGTGCTTTTTGTGGCCCTGTAGCAAAGCTGTGCATATCGCCAAAAATTGGCAAATGTCACGGTAAAATGTGGTCAGACTGTAGCATGGGCATTGGAAAGATTATAGAAAAAGCAGGCGCAACCATTGATATTTCCGGTATGCAGCACGTAGATGCTGTGAAAGAGCCTTGCATTTTTATCGCTAACCATATGAGCACCTTAGAAACATTTATGTTACCAGGAATCATTCGTCCGCGAAAGCCTGTGACCTTTGTGGTAAAAGATAGCCTTATTAAAACACCATTTTTTGGTGCTGTACTCACTGCACGGCATGTTATTGTGGTGGGCAGAACAAACCCCAGAGAAGACTTAAAGCGAGTATTGGAAGAAGGCAAGAAAAGACTTGATAGCGGCATGTCTTTAATAATTTTCCCACAAAGTACGCGCTCTTTAGAATTTGATCTTAAAAAATTCAATAGTATAGGGGTTAAACTTGCTAAGTATAGTGCAAAGCCCATTATTCCTTTGGCTCTCAAAACAGATGCTTGGGCGCAAGGAAAGTTTGTAAAGGATTTTGGTGCTATTCACCCTAATAAAACTATCCATTATGCTTTTGGAGCTCCTTTACATGTGCAAGGGCAAGGTAAAGAAGAGCAGGCAGCCATAGCTAATTTCATTATAGAGCACTTAGCTAGATGGGAAGCACAAGAAAAATCAGGTATTACTCTTAAAAAACGCTGATTAAAACAGAATAGTATAAAAAGCGTTTTGAAGGCATGGGGGGGAGTTTGAGGGGGCAGGGAAACTTTTTGGGCTTTGGCAAAAGTTTCCCTGCCCCCCTCAAGAAAAAAATTTTGCAAAAACTTTTTTATTCCGCCATAGGGGGATGCCCCTCACAAGAATCTACTAAAGAAACAAAGGCGTCGCTTTCTTCATCGTAACGCAAAAGCATACCATTATTTAAATCAAAATACCAACCGTGTAAGCGAATATCACCTACTTCCACTGCATCACGAATCCAAGGGAAGGTAAGCAAATTTTCTAGTGAAACACGAATGCCCCACTGTTCGTAGGCTTTTAAACGCTCTTCTGGGGTATAGTCCGGAAAGTGGGTATCCACTACTTCTTTTGCTCTTTTTATAATCTGCATCCACATGCCAATAAATTCGTCGTCTTTATGGGTATCTTCTAAAAGAGTATGTACTCCACCGCAGTTGGCATGCCCCATAACAATGATATCTTTGAGCTTTAAATGGCGCACAGCGTATTCCACAGCGGCAGAAACCCCGTGCAATTTTTTATCCGGCGAATACGGCGGAACTAAGTTGGCTACATTGCGAATGACAAAAAGATCGCCGGGATGGCTATCGGTGAGTAATACAGGGTCTACGCGAGAATCAGAGCATGCAATAACGAGAGCTAAAGGGTGTTGCCCTTCTTTTAAGTCTTCATAGATATTATGTTCTGTGCAAAACCATTGTTTTTGAAAACGTTGAAATCCGGCAGCAAAACGTTTAGAAACATCCCCTACAAAACGAGCTTGAGGGTTTTCGGAATTGGACATAGGAGGCTCCAAAAATAAATCATATTAGATAGTTATTTTATTTTGTATAGTAAATTCCTTGGTTATGTAGCTTTTTTTTTTATGTAAGGCAAGTAAAATCCCTTCTTGCATTTTTTTCATTTTGCTTGTATATGATAAGGTGCCTACTTTTATAACGAAAATAGAAATTTTCTTCATTAACTGCAGACTATTCAAAAGAGAACGCAATGCATGTCCCATTACTTAATGAATTAGTTGTTATTTTTCTTATTTCCATTGTTGTTAATACCATTTGTAGTCGAGTTCGTTTGCCGGCCACAGTGGGTTTTTTGCTTACGGGTATTTTATGTGGCCCATCTCTACTTGCTATTATTGGTGATAAACACAATCTTGATATTTTAGCAGAGCTTGGCGTGGCCATGCTGCTGTTTACCATAGGCATGGAGCTTTCGGGAGATGCTTTAGCTCGCCTTAAAAAGCCTGTGTTCTTAGGCGGAAGCTTACAAATTGGTCTTACTATTGCTCTAAGCACTTTGCTTTTTGTTACTTTCTTTCATTTTAGTGTGGCTGTGGGTATTTTTGCCGGTTGCTTGGTAGCACTTTCTTCTTCCGCTATAGTTTTGCGCCTTTTGCAAGAAAAAGGAACTATTGCTACTCCTGCAGGTAAGCTATCCTTAGCAATTCTTGTTTTTCAAGATATTATGGTGGCACCCATGATGCTTATGGTACCTTTACTTGGTGGTGCCATAGCCCTTGACCCCATCACAGCCATTTGGAGTATTGGTAAGGTTGTCCTTGTGCTTGGGGCTGTATTTCTCTTTGCTCAATTTGGTTTACACCGTTTTATGCAGGCTGTGGTACGCACCAGAGTACGAGAGCTCCTTTTACTCACAACTTTAGGTTTGTGCATGGGGCTTGCTTTGCTTACCGCATGGCTTGGTTTATCGCTGTCTTTAGGTGCCTTCTTAGCAGGACTTTTCCTTGCTCGATCAGAATACAGTATGAGTGTTGTTTCAGGTGTGCTACCGTACAGAGATGTTTTTATGAGCATTTTCTTTATTTCTGTAGGTATGTTACTTGATGTACAATATCTTTTGGGGCATTGGCCTGTGGTACTTGGGGTAACGCTTTTCTTTATTCTTATTAAAGCATTACTCATTTTACCTGCTGTGCTCATTCAAAAATACCCCTTGCGCACAGCCATTATTACTGCTTTAAGTTTGGCGCAAGTGGGAGAATTTTCCTTTATTCTTGTAAACACTGGTCTTGATGTAAAATTAATTTCCCAAGATGGCTATCAAGCCTTCCTTGCCATGAGTATTATTACCATGATGCTCACCCCTGCCTTAATGCACTTTGCCCCGCATATAGCTGATTTCTTTGTTTCTCCTGGTAAGCATAAAAAAACCGCGGGACAGCTTGAACAACAAGAGCTTGAGCATGATGAAGAAGCCGCTCATGACGGTCATGAACATTTGCAAGGGCACCTTATTATTGTGGGTTTTGGTATAAGCGGACAACATTTGGTAAGGGCTGCGAAAAAATGTAATATTCCTTATGTTATTTTAGAAATGAATCCAGATACTGTGAAACGTTTTTCCGGCAAAGAGCCCATACAATACGGCGATGCCTCACAGCCTGCTGTTTTGGAACATCTTGGAATTGCCTCAGCTAAAGCTTTAGCCATTGTTATTTCAGATCCTGCAGCCGTACAAGCCACTGTGGCAGAAGCTATTAATTTAAATCCACATTTGCATATTATTGCTCGTACACGTTTTGTAACACAGGTAGAAACCCTACAGCTCTTAGGCGCCACTGATGTGGTGGCAGAAGAGTTTGAAACTTCCGTAGAGGTGTTTTCTCGCGTCTTGCATCGCTATATGATACCTAGGCAGGATATTGATGAAATTACGACATCTATACGTCAAGAAAATTATAATATGTTACGTTCTTCTTCGCAGCAATCGGGAGACTTAGCCACACTTATGAGTCAACTTCCTCAAGTGGGCACTTTTGCCCTACGTTTAGAAGAAGGTGCAGCGCTGTGTGATACCACCTTACTTGATTCTGCCTTGCGTCAAGATTATAGCGTAATTGTAGTGGCAATTAACCAGCAAGGAAGCTTTTTACCTACGCCGGATGCTCAGGTGCATTTGCGAGCTGGAGATGTGGTGTATCTTTTTGGTAATGAAGAAAAATTGCATGAAGCTGCAAAGCTTTTTAAGGCCAATAAAAATGAAGATGATGAATAAAAAACTTACCGTGAACACGCTCTAGCAATTAGAAAAATAACATTTTAAAATATTGTGCTGTATTCTTACTTTTCCACAAAAAAACCCGACATAATGCCGGGTTTTTATTTTCAAAACTATTTACTATCCCATGCAAACAAAAGATTTTTTTGTTGCTTTACATACCGGACAACACCATTCTTCCGGTAATTCTTCATATTTTGTTCCTGCAGGGATTTTACGGCGTTTATCGCCTCGGTCTGGATCATAAACAAATCCGCAGTTAGACACTTGGCACCGCCACATATCTTTAGGTTCTGCCATTCTTTCCTCCTTATAAATAGATAAAAAGTATGAAACAACGAAACACAAGCAGTAGTATAATCATTTTTTTCACAAAATGAAAGATAAATATTTCAACGTTCCTGCAGGACAACAAAGCCATATGTGCAAATGCGTTTTTCAGCATCGACTAAAGAGCGTGATCTTCTGGTACTTGACTAAAGAAAAAATAGGGCTCATAGACCACATTAGGAAGGAGTAAAAAAAATTAGGAAGGGTAGAAGAAGTATTGTTTACTCCCCTACCCTTACAGATGCGTATTTTACCAAAGGGAAATCTTTGTCGTAAAACACCTTAGATTAGTTTGTGCTGGCACAAGAAGAGCAGACACCGTCATATTCAATACGTGCTCCGGTAATGGCAAAGCCTTCTACATGAATGTTATTCGTGCAAGGAATAGCTTGAGTTTGCATTACATCAGCTACACGGCCGCAATGTACGCAACGCACATGCTGATGCCATGATGTGTCTCCATCAAAACGTTTGGTGCTTCCGGCAGATTCTAGTTTGAGAATCTCCCCAGTTTCTGCTAAGAAATCCAAATTTCTGTATACAGTGCCAAGACTAATGCGCGGTAAAATTTCCCGCACAATACCATACACTTCATCCGCGGTGGGATGTGTTTTTAATTTACGCAGCTCTTCTAAAATAATAGCACGCTGCCTAGTCATACGAATTTGACTCACTCTTTACCTCCATATGGTAATCGTTATCATTATTGACAAGTGATGTCAATTGTAATATATGTATTTTTTGAAAAAAGTCTATCTTATTTTGATTTTTTATTTAAAATTATGCGATGCATAAGGTGTCTTATAAAATTTGTTATTATAAAGAAGTGAACCCACCTGCGCTTACCCTTTTTTATTTATAATTTATGGGTCCTGCACAATTATTTTTTATAGTCTCTTTGTGCTGTTGCAAAAAAATTCTACTTTTGCGTAAATCGTCATGTGCAAGAATCTTAATTTTTTATGCCTTCTTCTAAGACTTGCCCATTGTGAAAGCTTACGCTATACTAACAAGGTTTGTGAAATAAAATGTTTAAGAAATGATATAGATAGTATAACGTAGTGGAAGGTAACTATGTCTAATACAGATAATTCTCATAAGTCTGATGCTGCTGAACAAAAAAATGACCCCCAAGATCTAGGGCGCCCAGTGGGACAACAAGACCATTCGGCGCAAAATTCAGAACACATTCCGCAGCAAAACTCAGAAAAAGAACCTCTCGCTGCTGCCCCTGTTGTGCGCCCTTGGTATGCAAGCCCATGGTTTTGGTCTTTTATGCTCTTTTTAGGTGTTTTAGCCTTGCTTGCATGGCTTTTTTGGTTGCAATGGCAAGCATATATGACGCAAAGCAGTAAAGAAGATGCACTCTTTCTTGCCCAAGAAGCACGTAATAAAGAGCTAGAAGCACATTTGGCATATTTGCAAAAGTTTTTAGTTTACGACCCTTGTGTGCTCAAAGATATGCTAGAAAAAGAAGGTATCTTACTTGTTTTGCCTACAGCTAATGAAGGTAAAGCGCCTTCTGCCATTCCTTCCGGTACGCCTTTACAAATTCCGTCTCACTTGGTGCCACCTTCTACTAATACTACACCACCACCGTCTCCCCCTCCTGCAGGGCAAACGACACCTTCTATAGGCAAACAGAATGATGCGCTTCCGGCACCGCCGCCGGCTGTTTCTCCTTCAGTTAAAAATTCTGGTACTGTGCTTGCTCCTAGCAATCCACCAGCGGCTTCCACAGGACAAAGCCCAGCTAAGCAATCGCCTCTATTTCCGCCCACTGAGGCTGAAGCGCCACCACCACCGCCTTTGCCCACAAGCTATGCCCCCGAAGCATTACCTACGAGAGGTAAGAATTCTGAAATGATGACGGCTATGCATATTACAGTAGGTAAGGAGTAAGCTTATGACCGGCGTATATATTACCACATCTCAGCGCAGTCTCATGCGTCCTTTAGCCTGCCAAGGAATTTTAGTTACTGATTGTTTTCATCAGCTTGACGCCCTTCTCCAAGGTTTGAGTGCAGAGCACAGAGCTTTACTGGCCGAACCTGTGCACAGTGCTTCGCAAGTGGGGCATGAAAGTGTAGATTGGTATGCAAGCCCCACATGCCCCGCTGGCATTGTGCGTACTTTTGAAAGTCTTTCACCGGAAGAAAAAGAAAAGGTTTCACGAAAAATTCAAACCTTAGTTCGGGATATTTCAGCAAAGTCAGACGCGCTTATGCAAAGTGCAGATACCCAGCAACAACTTTCTGGGCAAATGCTTACATTGGCTATGCAATATCCTAGTGAAGAAGATATATGGGTTATGGGCGAGCAACCCATCTTGGTAAATTGGGGTTTTGCCCCCGGCACCGTAGGAGCACAACCAGAAGACCTTACGCGAAAAGCCGCTGGCTTTGCACCTGCTGCTGCAGTTGGTGCCGCCGCTCCTTTAGCGGCTACGCCTGTGGCCGCATCGCCGAGGGTTTTTTCTGGTTGTCTTGCGTGGCTTCTTCCCTTACTTTTGCTTCTGCTTTTGTTACTATTAATTTTATCAGCTTTGCACCTTTTGCCATTTACTGTGCCCTTCCCCACTTCTTGCATGCCTACTCGCGATGGGGTGGCTTTAGCGGAAGCAAAAAAAGTTGAGCAAGGATTTTTAACAAGTATAACAGATATTGAAAAACGTTTATATGAACACACCTTGCTTTGTGTGCCTAAAACACCGGATGTGCAAATTGTTCCCAAAAGAAAATTGGTACTCCCTGTGGAAGAACCTTTAGTACAAGAAGTACCAAAAAGAAAATTGGCTACACCTCTACCACCGGCACAAGAGCCCTTTTTTGGGCAAAAAGAAGAACCACCAAAGGAAGAAAAAAAGCCTGTTCCCAAAGTGGAACCCAAACCTAAGCCTGAACCAAAACCAGAGCTCAAGCCCGTACCAAGGCAAAAACCCAAAAAAAATAGCCCCTTAGAAATACCTAAGGATGCTAAAAAAAATAATGACATGAGCTTTTTAGAAGGATGCTGGGTGAGCGATCGCGGTCTTGTAAATTCTCGTACTCGCAGACCTATTATTGTGGAGTATTGTTTTAATAAAACCGGTCAAGGCAGACGTATAATCCGCGAAAGTGGCGGAAAAATTTGCACCGGCAATGTAAACGCTTCCTTTGGTGGAGGCAGTAATCTTGTTATTACCGCTCCTGAAGCCATGTGCCCTCGTGGCACAAGCTATGTGGGACAAAGAGTAAATTGTACCGGTAGTGATCGAAGTACAGATTGCCGAGGACAAGAGTCCGGTTCAAGAAACAGATGGGATGCTAAATTTCGCAGGAAATAATTATGGAAAAAAAACATACTTTTATCAGTCTTATTCCCGGTGGTTGTCCACAATTTTTAGACTTTGAAATTCGTCTTTCTGCTCTGCCGCGTAAACGACGCTTTTTTAAAGAAGAAAAAAGACCGCAACAAGCAGGCCAAAGATATGAACACTCTTTGCGTTGCCTTGATGAAGATGATGGCATCTATAAAGATCAGCTTACAGGTCAAGCCAGCGATTATGACTATGATTTTGACACAAGGCGCGTTTTAGAAATTTGGCAAAATCAATGGATACCTTTGCCATTTTTACGCATTCGAGGGCAAAAATGGCCTGATGGCGGAGAACGCTTTGAATACGGCCCTTCTAATTGGGTTCGTGCGCGCATGACGCCAAAAAATGCCGATACTTTTATTTTAACTTTGGCTTTTGATACCAATGTGGAAGAAAGTTTACAGCACCCCTCTTCTGCCGCAGCTCCTACCACAGCACCTGCAGCAAAGCCTGATGTTTCAAGCGTGGGGCAAACAAACTCTGTAGATATTACTGCAGAGCAATACCATGCGCTTTCTCCTTTAGATGTAGTGGCCCATGGCGCCTTTGCTTTGGCTACGCATGTTCGTGATAATGCTTGGTTTTTGAACTCTCCTTGGGTTGATCAATGGTTAATGAATATTTACAGTGCCTATCGCACTAAGAAAAATCGTGGACGTGGCGCATGGCAAAATGACACGCCTTATGTATTAGAACATCTTGCTACATATCTTACATGGTTAGAAGTAGTTAAAGAGCCATTGCAATATACCAATGTTCAAGTTATCAACCCCGATCGCGAACAACCTGTTGAAGTAGATTTAATTTTAGACATAGGCAATTCACGTACCACCGGCATATTGGTAGAAACCTTGCCGCAGCGTATTACAAACTTAAATGACTCGTATTTACTAGAGTTAAGGGATATGAGTCGCCCTGAAAAAATTTATTCTGAACCTTTTGAAACACGCATAGAATTTTCTGAAGCCAACTTTGGCGATGATGCTTTAAGCCGTCGTTCCGGTAGGCGTACACCTGCTTTTGCATGGCCTTCGGCTGTGCGGGTGGGTGCAGAGGCAGCTCGTTTAGCCACCCATGCCGTATGTGCCGAAGGTACCACCGGCATGTCTAGCCCCAAGCGTTATCTTTGGGACGAACACCCTTGGCAACAATCGTGGCGCTATAATACTGGCGGCCCTCATGAACCCATGGTGACCCGTGGACTCTTTCCAAGACAGGTCAATCGTGAAGGCACACCTTTAAATTGTTTTGGTGATATGCAATTTAAAAATTCGCCTGCTTTGCGTATGCAAGAGCAAGAGCCTGCTTTTGAATCGCTTTTCACGCGTTCTTCGCTCATGCTGTTTATGTTGGGGGAAATTATTACGCAAGCCTTGGTAACCATTAATGCTCCGGCTACTCGTGCAAGGCGAGAGCTGCCTAATATGCCACGGCGTTTACGTCGCATTCTTTTCACGGTACCCACGGCCATGCCTGTGGCAGAAAAGCGTATTTTCCGTCGTTGGGTTACATGGGCTGTGCGAGTTGTTTGGGAAGCCTTAGGATGGAGCCCTTGGTATGTGGGCGTGCGCGATAAAATGAGCCTTGCCGCCAGCGATTACCGCACAAGCCCCCAAGTGCGTTGCGATTGGGATGAAGCTTCTTGTTCGCAAATTGTTTATATTTATAATGAGCTTGCCGTAAAATATCATGGAGATGCGCATCATTTATTTAAACTTCTAGGCAAACCTCGTCCTGAATATAATAATAAACCTTGCGCGCGCATTGCCTCCATTGACACCGGCGGCGGCACTATGGATTTATCCATAGCTACCTACGAGCTTGCCAGTGGCGAAGGAGATACAGCGCGTATTATTCCACATATGGAATTTCGAGATGGTTTTAATATAGCCGGAGACGAAGTTCTGCGCGATATGGTCAGTCAGCACATTATACCCTGCTTGATGGATGCTTTTACGGCGGCAGGTATGCCAGAAACGCGCACGGTTATGGGCTTGCTTTTTGGGCGTGATGCCATTGGCATATCACAAGATCAGCGCAATTTGCGGGCACGTTTTGTGCGTCAAGTGGCTGTGCCTGTGGCAACGGGAATGCTTGCTTTATGTGAGTTATTGTATCAAAACACCACAGAAATCCAAGAAAATCATGCGCCTTTTACATGTAAATTGAGTGATTTTTTTGTACAACCCAGCTTAGAGCCCGGCCAAGAAGAAAAAGAAGAGAATTTGGAAGATGCGTATGTGCCCTTTCAAATTTTACGCGACAGTATTGATTTACCTGAAAGCTTCTTTTACCCACAACCTCAAGCGCATATTATTACTGCTGTGGAAGCGTGTATTTATAACTTCTTACCACATGCTGCTAAAGAAGAAGGCTTTTCGTTGATGGATGTGGAACTACGCATAAATCCCACAGCAGTGGAAAATACCATTCGCTCGACCTTAGGGCCTGCCCTTGCTGCATTATGCGAAATGGTACATTTGCACGAATGTGATTTGCTCTTACTCACGGGTCGTCCCAGCGCATGGAATGGTATTGTTGCACCTGTGCTAACCAAATTACCTGTTCCGGTACACCGCATTTTGCCCATGCGTCAATACCATGTTGGCAATTGGTACCCTTTTGCCGATGTGCACGGACGTATTACCGACCCCAAAACCACGGTGGTGGTGGGCGCTATTTTATGTGCTTTGGCCGAAGGGCATCTTGAAGGCTTTTCCTTTGATGTTGGAAGCTTACAATTGTCATCCACAGCACGCTATGTGGGCGAAATGGATATCAATGGGCAATTGCGCCGACCTAAAGTATGGTTTGAGGTCGATGTTGATAGCAAAAAAAGTGTAGAGCTAGAGCGCGTTGTTCACTTTGGCGGCCCCATTCCCATTGGCTATAGACAAGTAGATGCGGACCGCTGGCCTGCCACACGGTATCATCTTTTGACTTTTAGCTCTGAAGAAGCACGCGCCAGAGCATCTGGCCGTCTGCCTTATCAGGTGGAAGTGCGTTTAAGTGTCTCTGAAATATGGGACGAAAGGGATGATAGAGATGAAGGAGAATTTACTATTGATACTATTATGGATAGAGACGGTAATAGTGTGAATAAAAAAGATCTTATCATTCGTTTACAAACCTTACCTCTTGATGAAGGATACTGGTTAGATACCGGTATCATTAGCAATGCTTAAATGAGGCAGGAGATATATATGCAAGCAGAAGATCAAATACTGGCAAAGAATTGTCATGAGCTAGAACAAAATACGCAAAGAGCTTTGCAATGGCTTGAAAAAAATAAAGAGCAAGTAGGCAAAGAATTTGATAGTATCCATACTGAGCTACGCCGTGCCAGTCGAGCCTTTGCAAAATGCCAAGTGGCGGCACGTCGCAAAATGTGCGTGGGTGTTTTTGGGCCAAGTCAAGCGGGTAAGTCTTATCTTATATCTACCCTAGCTAAAGATGCTAAAGGGACACTTATTGCGAATTTCAATGGGCAAAATTGTGACTTTATTACGGAAATAAATCCTGAGGGAGGTAAAGAATCCACAGGACTTGTGACACGTTTTACCACAACAGCCCCGGAAAATGTACCTGCTGGACATCCTATTCGCCTACGCTTACTTACAGAATGCGATGTTGTACGCGTTTTGGCTAATACATATTATGCGGATTGTGAGCATAAAGAAAGCCCTAATCAAGAAGAGCTGCTTGCACAAATGCGCAGTTTGGAAGCATTGTACTCTAACACTCACAATAATGAAGTAAGCAGTGATGATGTGGAAGAGTTACGCGAATATATTATGCGAAATTTTGCTTCGCGTCCACGTGTGCAACTTTTGCAAAGAGCCTATTGGGAAAGAGCCATAGAGTTAGCTCCTGGTTTAAATTTGCAAGGGCGTTGCAAGCTTTTTGGCTTGCTATGGGACTCGCTTGAGCCTTTTACAGAATTATTAGAAAAGTTATGCCTAGTACTCCAAAGTCTTGGAAGAGCAGAAGAAGCCTATTGCCCCTTAGAAGCTTTAATACCTCGCGAAAAAAGTATTATTGATGTAACTTTGTTACAAGATTTACTACAAAGAAATGCCGTTGCGGCAGATTCTTTAAGTATTATGGGAAGTCAGGGGCATACCGCGCAGGTGCCGCGCACGCTCATTACTGCGTTAACCGCAGAAATTACCATACCCATGCTTGAAAAACCTGATGACTTCTTTGATCATACAGATTTGTTAGACTTTCCGGGCTATCGTTCACGCTTAAAATATGAAGATGTTCGCAAAGAGCTTTCTCGCGAAGGAACATTGGAAAACCTTTTCCTACGCGGAAAAGTGGCCTACCTTTTTGAAAGATATTGCGCAGAAAAAGAGCTCACCAGCATGTTGCTATGCATTGGCCCCGGTAATCAAGAAGTACAAGACTTACCTCGCGCTGTGCAGCAATGGATAGCAACAACTCATGGTGAAACACCTGAAAGGCGCGCTCTCTCTGCCTCAAAGCCGGCTCTTTTTTTTGTACTTTCCAAAATGGATATGGAATTTGAAAAGAAAAAAGGTACGCCTTCGGTGGAAATGCGCTGGACAACACGCTTCCAATCATCTTTATTAGATTTTTTTGGAAAAAATGACGATTGGCCTAGTAATTGGGATGGAAAAAGCGCTTTTAATAATGTCTTTTTACTGCGTAACCCGAATTTCCGCTTTGAGGCTATTTTTGAATTTGACGGCGATAAAGAAATCGGTATTCGCCCTGATCAAGTGGACTATGTAGCTGAGGTTCGAGCGGCTTTTTTACAGTCTTCTGTGGTGCGTAACCATGTTTTTGATCCGGAAAAGGTGTGGAATGCCGCTATGGAGCTTAATGACGGCGGTGTGTCTCTTTTACGCTCTGCCTTGCGCCCTTTGTGCAACCCTTCTTTAAAGCGCCAACAAATTGCTGTTACGCTCGCGCAATCTATTGAGAAAGTGCATGCTGTTTTAAGCGCACATTGGAAAAGTGATGATAAAGAAGAAGAGCGTAAACGCAAAGAAGCTCTGGCAAGAAAAATTGCGGTTATTCTTTCTAAAATTATAGAATTCCAACGCTTTGGCGAATTTTTACGAGCTTTTCTTGTGGTGGACTCTGATTTACACACCCTCTTTTTTCAGGCAGAGCAAAGTCGACTTTTTGAAGGGGAAAGTGGTACCACTGTGGTGGGCGAAAGGGTAAGCTCTCAAAGCTTGTTAGATGATGTTTTTGGAGAATTTTCTGATGAGGAGCCTGCTCCTACAGAAAATTCTTCCGACGTCTTTCCCATACAATATCAAGACGAAGCTTCGCGTTTTACAGATCTTGTTCTGCAATATTGGATAAAACAGATGCGTGACTTGGCAAGCAACGTAAAAGCCCAGAAATACTTTAGATTTTCTGAAAGAGAATGGGCGCTCATGATACATGAACTTGTAACTGCAGCCACACGCCTTGATATTCCCCTAAAAATGACAGAACAACAACGTCGTGTATCTGGCTATGGCAACGTAGCCAGAGAAAAACTCGTATGGAAACAAGCAAGTTTAGCAGCAGATATGCTCAATGCTTTTATTTGCTGGCTAGGCTTTGACCCTCGTTTTCATGAGCTTGATGCACGCACCATACTTGTGCAGGGGCGCCCTGTGCCTTTATTTGCACCATTACCTGCAAGCACCTACCCTACCATACCGGAAGAAGCCCCTACCTATGACAGAAATTATTATGTGGATTGGTTGCGCGCTTTTGTGCATACAGTGCAAGAAAATGTTAATGCCCACAATAATGAAAACTTTAACCATGAACAAAACTTAGAGCTTGGTACTATTTTAGAAAAATATACTATGCCTTCAATTCAATAATAAAAAGGATTTTTTATGCCAGCAAAACTTATACCGGATATGCATCAAGGACCGGGACATGGTATTATTATAGTACAACCTTTTGAGTGCCAATCTCCCCCTGTGTATGCTCTTTATAGATCTTCTGACAAACTTTGCCTTGATAAAGAAGGCTGGCAAAGCTCCGAAGTCTTTCTGGAGCCTGCCGCATGGGATTGTCACGAAAATGTGGTACGCCTAGCTGTAAACCCCTCTGTTATTAATAATTTAGACAAATTAGACACTTACAAGATAATTATTAAAGAAGGCGAAAATAATCAAAGCTTTACCTTACTGATTGAAGATATGATTCAAAGCACTATGGATGGTGGTTTTGGTGTAGGCCTTGCTGCAGCCCCCGCTGCGCAAGAAATTGTGCGAAACACTGTTGAAGAAAGCGCCCCACTTGTTCCTCCTGCTCCTGAGCCTGTAGTAGAAGAATCCCCTGCTCCGCCAGAGCCTGAAGTTCCTCAACCCCAAGTAGATTCGCTGAGTTTAGACGCGCAATCTGGTGAAGAGAAAAAGAAAGGTAGCAAACTGATACCCTTGCTATTGCTCTTTTTGCTTTTGCTTGCCGCGGGTGTAGGCGCTTTTTTATGGTATTTGCATAAACAAACAGAAGATCCACATAAGTCACCCATAGAGCAAGCCACAGAAAAAGATAAAAACGCCAATACAGCAAAAGATAAAGCTAAGAATGACGATACCGACGATAGCAAGGCAACTCTTGTCCCCATAGATGCTGCTCGCGCTTTATTGCGTAAAAATGCCTCCGCTGAAGAAAGTCATGCCTTGGCACAGCAATTAGAAAAGCAAGGAAAAGATGAAGCCGCCACGCAAGATGCTATATTTCTACTTGTAGAAGATGCAGCCCAAAAAGGTTTACCTTCTGCCATGGTGCAATTGGGATCTTTTTATGACCCCTCTTTGCGCAAAATGTACGGCAGTGTGCCTGTGGATATTGAGCAAGCCTATACATGGTATACTAAAGCCTTACAAGGTGGAGATGAAAAAGCAAAGGCTTCTCTTGATTCTTTACGCACTTGGGCACAAAACGCTGCAAAAAATGGTGATAGCACTGCACAAAATTTACTTGAAAAATGGCAATAGTAAGCGTAAAAAAAAACATGTTTAAAGTTTATTTTGTCACCATACTTATTTTGGGGGCTTTGTTTCAAAGTGTTTGCGTTTATGCACAGAACGTGGAGCAAAGTCTTAAAGTATGTGTTTTAGAAAATGATCCACCTTATACCTTCAAGGATAAAGATGGTCAGTGGCAAGGGTATGATATAGATATTTTGCATGCTTTTAACCTTCCCTATGACATACAATTTATTGGTACAGACTTTGCCACGTCTTTGGCTCTGCTTAATAGGGAACAATGCAATATGTTTTTAGCCAGTGTCCCCATGGAGCAAAAATATAAGGATCGTTTTTTACTATCTTACCCACATGTGACGTCCAATTTGCACTTTATGGTGCAAAAAGACAGCCCCATTGATAGTGTAGAAAAATTACAATACATTATTATAGGTGTGCTTAAAGGAAGCTCAGCAGAAGATTATGCCCTAAAGCATTTGACCAATTCCACTCTTATTGCTTTACGTCAGGAAAATAAATTAATAGAGCTTTTGTATGAAGGTGAAATTGATGTGATTATTGGTGATAGGCCTAAATTACACGAAATTCAGGCCGTCTTTTCCGATTTAGAGATTATTGAGCCTCCTTTAAAAGAAGAACAGTGTTCTTTTATTTTTTCTAAAAAAAGCGATGCATTACGTGATATTATTAATAGTAAAATCATAGAAATTGAAGATGAAGGCATTCTTCTGAGTCTTTATGATAAATGGTTTCGTAAAGCAAAATATTCCCGTGAAATATATGGGAAATAAACTATATATAACTCTTTTGAATAGAAGGTTTGAATGATGATGACATTTTATGTGTTAATTATAGAAAATGAGGGGCGGCTTTATGTATAAACGATTAAGTATTGTTATTTGTTTCATTTTCTTCCTTGGCCTACAAGGCTTTGCAGAGGCGGCAACACCTCTTTTGCAAATGGGAAAGAAAACACTGTATCAAAGAGTTATTACGCACCCAGGGGCAACTGTTGTTCAAAGCCCAGAAAATGCCACCACCATTATACAGGAAACAGTGAACTCTTTTACTGTTTTTTATGTTTATGGACGGCGTGACGGTTGGGTGCAAGTGGGGCCTTTAGGTGGCACCCCTATTGGCTGGATTGATGTAGCAAAAACAACAGAATGGAATCAATCTTTAACTTTGCTTTTTGCAGATCATAGCATGCGTGATCCCCTGCTGTTTTTTAAAACAGAAGAATCTTTAAAAGAGTTGTGCGCTGCCCCCGATATGGAAGGACGCCTGCAAAACTTACAAAGAGCTGCCAGCATAAAAGAAACAAATGTGTTGCAAACTTCGCAAGTGGTAGCTACCGAGCCTAGCACCGATAAAGGCTCAGTATCGCGTTTTTACCTTATGCCTATTTTAGCCATGAATGACCCTTTCGAAGGTGTAAAATTCTTAAATGTGGCCACCATTGATCCAGGTAGTACTGCTGCACCTAAAAAAAGCGCCGCGCCCACTAAGCCGCGTATGGCTATTGCTTTTGTAATAGATACCACTATTTCCATGAAGCCTTACATTGATCAAAGTCTAGATGTGGTGCGTTCTATATATGATAAACTTGAAAATTCGCAAATGAATGACGACGTAGCCTTTGGTGTTGTAGCTTTTCGCAGTAGCCCAATTGCACGCCCAGGCACTGAATATGAAAGCCTTGTCGTTAGTGATTTAACCACAGCGCGCAACCGTACCCTTTTAGAAAGCAATTTGGCTAAAGTTAAACAAGCGACGGACTCTACCCATACTTTTCAAGAAAACTCCCCTTCAGGTGTAAAAACTGCCATTGATGCTTTAAGTTGGGATGACTACACCACAAGAATGATCATTCTTATTACTGATGCGGGCCCTTTAAAAGTAACAGATCCTTATGCCTCGGTGAAAATGGACATGCCAGAGTTGGCAGACTATGCCAAAGCTAAAGGAATCCGAATTTCAGCCATGCATATTAAGTCTCCCAAGGGAAAGAAAGATCATGGCAATGCAGAAAAGGCTTATCGTAATTTAACAAAGCGTGCGGACAATCTTTCTAACTACTTATCCATTAATGCAAAAACTTCTGCTGAAGGCGTTTCCGCTTTTGATAGCGCTTCTCGCATTCTTACCGATGGAATTGTAAGTATGGTACGTATGACCATGGACGGACAGTTGGTTACAAAACCTGCCGGTGCTCCATTGCCTACCACGGCCTCCTCTGCTGATGCTGCTAAGCAATTAGCTGCTTATCTTGGCTATGCCATGCAATTGGACTATCTTGGCACCTTAAATGAAACCAGAGCCCCCTCAGTGGTAAACTCTTGGATTGCAGATATGGATTTACAAAAGCTTGCCAAAGGCTCGCAAGTACCTTCGGTAGAAGTAGCCGTGCTTTTAACAAAAAATCAATTAAACGATTTAAGTATGCAACTTAAAATCATTATTGATAATGCTGAACGCACTAAGAAAACCGATGCTAAAGACTTTTTCCAAGGCATACTTTCTGCCTCTACTCGTGCAGCGCGAGATCCTAACAGTCCCATGCCTCAAGGACAAAACTTAGCTCAGATGGGCGTTCTTGGAGAGTTTTTAGATGGTCTGCCTTATAAAAGTGATGTAATGCTTTTACGTGAAGAAGATTGGTATCGTATGAGCATAGGACAACAAACAACCTTTATTAATAGATTGAAATCGCGTCTTGCCCGTTATGAAGAATACGATAAAGACCGCAATAACTGGGAAAGCTTTGGCGCTAGTAACCCTGGCGATTGGATGTATCGTGTCCCCTTAACCATGCTTCCCTAGTAATTTTTTACAAATAATACGATAAAATAAAAAAATCCAAGCAATATAGCTTGGATTTTTTTTATTATTAAGAAAACACGGGTGAATGAATTTTTCTGGGGGAAACTTTTGCTTGCGCCAAAAAGTTTCCCCCAGTCCCCCTTCAAAACGCGCTCATTGTTCTTATTGTTACAATAACTTTTCTTTAAATTTTTTATTTTGTACCAAAAATTCTATCACCTGCATCACCTAGTCCGGGAATAATATAACCATCATCATTGAGTTTTTCATCAATAGCGCATGTAAAAATAGCTACATCCGGATGTGCTTTTTCCAAGGCGTTAAGACCTTGCGGCGCGGCCACAATAAATAAAGCGCGAATATCTTTACAGCCGGCATTTTTCAAAAGATCTACAGTGGCTATGGCTGAGCCACCTGTGGCTAACATGGGGTCAAGAATAAAAGCTTTGCGCTCATGTATATCTTTGGCTAGTTTGGTGTAGTAGCTTACGGGAGTAAGAGTTTCTTCATTACGAAATATTCCTACAGTGCTCACTTTAGCACCGGGAATAAGCTCTAAAAAACCATCTAACATGCCAATACCTGCGCGTAGAATAGGTACAGCAGAAAGCATTTTTCCTGCAATGCGCTTTCCGCTTACAGGGCCTGCCCAGCCCTCTATAGTATAGGATTCTAAGGGTAAATCTTTCGAGGCTTCATAAGCAAGTAATAAACAAAGCTCATTGGCTATGGCACGAAAAGCTTGAGTTTTAAGGTTACTCCGTAAAAGCCCTACTTTATGCTGCGCTAAGGGGTGATCAACTAAGGTTACAGACATGTGTCACCTACTTTGTTAAAGAAGAACTTGAACTTTAAAACTCCTGCACCAAATATTATATAATAAATCAAACTGTTCTTTTTGAAATTTTATATGCAATTATATGTGCAGAAGTCTTATTTTTATACTAATACATGGTTAGCTAATTCACGTTGCAAGCTTACAATATCGCATCCTTTAGAAATTTTTTGCTCTAAGGGGGTTGGTATACCGGAAACCCAAATCTTGAGTTCGGCATCTAAATCAAAAGTTCCTGCGGTTTCCAAGCTGTATTGAGTTATGCTTTTATACGGAATGGAATGGTAGCTCACTTTTTTTCCAGTAATACCTTGTTTATCTACCATAAGAACACGCTTGTTTGTAAAAATTATAAAGTCACGTACTAACTTAAAAGCTCTAATGACAGTTTCATTGTCGCCAAGAAGTTGTGAAACCTCACCTTCAATTTCTGCAACATTCACTTCACCAGCATTGTTTATTAAAGCATCAAATAAGCCCATATTCACTCCTTTTTCAGTTAAAAATCACAAAAAAACGACATCAGTTGCATTGAATACGTTAAAACCTAAAAATGTTATTTTTAAAAAAAGATTATGCTATTTTCTTGTGTGTATATCGCCACATGACAGTGTCATCGCTCAGTTGCCATTGTCCTTGCGTCTTACACCAAATACGTTGGTTAGAGCTACCGCAAAAACGCAAATCTTCGTGACACAATTCTTGTATAAAGGGACCATCAACAAGCATATCTGTGAGTTGCAACAATTGACCAACAGAAGCATTTTTTTGCGCCATATATTCAAGAGTTTCTAATGTATAGCCCGTGTATGTGGTTATAGATAAGGAAGAATTTTTTTTGAGTGCATGTGCAAGCTCGCAAAGAGCGCTAGTTTGCAAAAATGGCTCACCACCAGAAAAGGTAACGCCGGAAAGAAGAGGGTTTTGCACTATATCATCAAATATTTTCTGTACACTTTTATTGTAACCGGCTTCTATATCATGGCTTCCGGGGTTATGACACCCTTGGCAATTGTGTACACAACCTTGTGTAAAAATGGCATAACGCAACCCCGGACCATCAACAATGGATTCCGGGGCCACGCCATGTAAACGAATAGTTGCATTAAGCATGCTTTACTCTATCACGTTCCTCGGCTTTTTTTGCATTGTTGAAGCGATCAAGAGTGCCCACTAAATAGCCTGTAATACGACGTGTACGTTCAAAAGCTATATTTTCACCTACAATAGCGCGAGTAGTGGTAGTTTCTGTATCTGTTTTGCAGTAAATCATAATTGACCTCCAAAGTTTTTCTAAGAATGAGGAAAGGTACCTTGCGTAACTTCACCAGTATACGGGCGCAAAGAATGTTTACGACGTATGGCATCAATCTTACTTTTAATAATCGGTTCGTTTTCACGTCGCCCACAACGTGGGCATACATCACCAATGACGCCTACATAGCCACATACAGGGTCACGGTCTAAAGGATGGTTAATGGAGCCATAGCCGACACCTTGTGAATGCATATAACGGATAATGGACTCAAAAGCTTCTAAGTTTTTGCTTGTATCGCCGTCAAGTTCTACATAAGTTATATGCCCAGCGTTGGTAAAGGCATGGTAAGGAGCTTCTAATTGAATTTTCTTAAAAGCCGCAATGGGAAAATGTACAGGTATATGGAAAGAGTTTGTATAGTACTCTCTGTCTGTTACTCTGGGAATAATACCAAATTTATGTTTATCAAGGTTAACAAAACGCCCGCTTAAACCTTCAGCCGGTGTGGCAATTAATGTAAAGTTCAAGCTCATTTCAGCAGATTTTTCATCAATGTTTCTACGCATAAATTCAATAATGCGAATGCCAAGCTCTTGAGATTCGTCACTTTCGCCATGGTGTTTGCCAGTAAGCACAATAAGCGCTTCTGCAAGACCAATAAAACCAAGAGTTAAAGTGCCATGTTTTAAAATTTCTTCTAAGTCATCATCCCAATCTAATTTTTCAGAATCAAGCCAAATGCCTTGTCCCATAAGGAAGGGATAGTTACGTACTTTTTTAGCGCCTTGAATTTTAAGGCGATGTAAAAGCTGATGATAGACAAGCTCAAGACGATCTTCAAGCAAAGCAAAGAACGTTCCTACATTGCCCTGCGCTTCCATGGCTAAGCGTGGTAAATTGATGGATGTAAAGCTTAAATTGCCGCGTCCGCATGTTATTTCTCTTTCTTTATCATACACATTGCCAAGCACGCGCGTACGGCAGCCCATGTATCCCACTTCACTATTATAGTCACCTTCTTTATAAAAATGCAAATTAAAAGGCGCATCTAAAAAGCTAAAATTGGGGAAAAGCCTCATGGCAGAAGTTTCCATGGCCAGTACAAAAAGATCGTAATTAGGATCTTCAGGATTAAAGTTTACACCCTCTTTTACCTTAAAAATTTGTACAGGGAAAATAGACGTTTCGCCATTACCTAAACCGGCTTTGGTGGCCAGAAGCAAATTTTTTACGGCCATACGCCCTTCTAGGGAAATGTCTGTACCGTAGTTAATAGAGGAAAAAGGCACCTGAGCACCAGCACGCGAGTTCATGGTATTAAGATTGTGCACAAAAGCTTCCATTGATTGGTAGCAACGTCTTTCTGTAGACTTCATAGCCTCGCGTAAAGCATAGGCATGCGCTTTTTGCAAAAGAGGCCGTAAAGACTCAGGCACAATATTACCCAGTTCTTCGGCGAGTTTTTCCATATTATCCATGGTCAGCGGTGTTTTTAAGCTCTCTAAAAGCACACCAGCATCATGTATGCCCAATTGTTCAAGGCTTACCCCTTGAATATCATGAGAAATTTGCAAATAAGCACCAAAACTTTTACGATATTCATGCGCGTAGGTTTTTGTTACGCCCTGTGCCATGGCAAAGTCAAAGGCGGGTACGCTTTGCCCGCCATGCATCTCATTTTGATTGGCTTGAATGGCAATGCAAGCTAAAGAAGCATAGCTTTCAATGGAGTTAGGTTCGCGCAGATAGCCATGACCTGTGGAAAACCCATTACGGAATAATTGAATAAGATCGATTTGACAGCAGGTTTGTGTCAACATGTAAAAATCTTTATCGTGTATGTGAATATCGCCATTGTTATGAGCGGCAGATATTTCGCTGGGCAAAATATAATTATCTACAAAATATTTGGCACCTTCAGAACCATAGCGCAACATGGTGCCCATGGCAGTATCACCATCAATATTGGCGTTTTCGCGCTTAATATCTTCTTCAATGGCTGATGACCATGTTAAGGTTTTGTAAATGTCCATAAGCGAGCCTTCCGCATGGCGAATTTTGGCATGCTCATGGCGATACAAAATATAGGCTTTGCCTGTTTTTGCATAGCCAAAACGAATAAGCATTTCTTCTACAACATCTTGTATTTCTTCCACAGTATACAGTTTTTTTGCCATAATTTTTTGGCTAACTTTCTCTGTCAAAAATGCTAAGTCTGTGGAAGACATAACCTCTTCATCATTTTCGTCATGGCCTTGGCATACTGCCTTGTTGGCTTTGCTCATGGCTTGAAATATTTTGGTAGAGTCAAAAGCAGCACTGCTTCCATCTCTTTTAGCTATGGTGAAAAGCATAAGGCTCCAAATGTTGTAATAATTTTTTTACGGTGGTTTTGTTAAAACTGTGCCTAAAAAAAGGGAAATAGATGTGCTTAATTGATAGTAAAAGTCAGATTAAAGATCTCTTTAACTTTCCCTCACATGCCCCTTGTGGGTGTTGACAAGATGCAGTGTGCCCAAGGGATGCTTTTCTGTCAAGGCGAAAAAATCAGAATAACGCTAACTTCTCTAAATAATATAGCAATAAAATTCATGATACATATTAAGATCTTATACAAGTTTTTCAAAAAAACATAGGAAACATATAGAGATAGAAACAACACTTGCAAGGCCTAGCACGGTGCTTTTTCTGATGCTAGGAACTCAAGTTTAGCTTAGGAAAAAAGTAACATATCACTCTTATAAAAAATATAATTTCTTATAGGAAAATTATATTTTACTACTTCTCTATGAATCTAAACGAAAAATAGCATGTTCAAAATTTTTGACTGAGATGTTAGATTTTTTGAGAAGTCAAAAAAAGATAAAAGAGATTTTATATAAATATGCTCTTGTATAACAATATTCTTATAAGGCCTCTGTACAATTATTTTAAGCTAGCATACCGATGAAATAGGTTTTTTTGAGGGGGAGAGTCTGAGAGGGGGAACTTTTTTTTCCTAAAAAAAGT
>CAYJAD010000037.1:0-23352 GCA_964368075.1 uncultured Desulfovibrionaceae bacterium
GATTGGGCTTCAACTGCATTGGCAAACTCTTCAATTAAATATTCAAAACTCATTGGATTCCCTCATAATGTGAATTAGTACAGACGAAATTGTCAAAATAAAAGATACACATGCAACAAAATTCAATTGATCAGCACGGCGTTTTTTGTGAAATTTAAACCAAAGTTGTTTTAACCTCTGACGCCTTACAACTTACTTTGGTTTTATTGCTTAATACCACAAAATAGAGTAATAAGCAACAAAAACAAACCTCCCTCTGTCCGCATGGTATACCACCTTTTGTCATGTCTAAAGTGTGTTTACATAAAATTACTCTATATCGGCATAGCTAAGCAGCAAAACTAATACGTTTTTCTTATCATACATGCTTATTTTTCACCAATTACCAAAATATCATGAGCTTTAATGGTGGTTTTTCCATGAGGAATAATAGTTTTCTCTCCTCGCAATATCATGACTACAAAAAGACCATCTTTCTGAGCAAATTCTGCTATATTTTGCCCTATACATATATCGTTCTTGTCAATATATTGCTCATTTAAAATAAAATTATTGTCTTCTTGACTTTTAGGGGCACACAAAACAGCTACATCGCTTTCTTGAAAAACAGTGGCTCCCCCCTGTAAAATATTTTCCCCTTGGCGCATAAGCATTATAACAAGCATATTTGGTGGAAAGCTAATGGAACATAAGCTTTTACCTATCCAAGGGTGTCCTTTATTCATTTCTAAAGAAATGAAGCTCACTTTATTTTCTGTATAATCGCTAAAACTTTTAGCATCGTTTATACTTTCATCGCACATTTTTAATTTGGCAGCCACAGAAGCCAATAAAGAGCCTTGAAAAACAATAGATAACAGTACAATACAAAAAACAATATGGAACAAATCGCCAGGAGTTTTTGCTTCATGCACTGTAGCCATAATGGCGAACACCACAGAGGATGCACCGCGTAGACCAGCAAAAGCAACTAAAGCCTGCTGTGGCCAACTGCACTTAAAAGGTGTCAGACATAAAGCAATAGTCAAAGGGCGTATAACCAAAGTCAATAAAAGCCCCATGGCTACTGAAACTAAAAATACCTGCGGAATAAGCGCCGGCGTTGCCAAAAGCCCCAGTAAGAAAAAAATGAGCATTTGCATAAGACTTGTAAAGCCATCAAAAAAAATCACTAAAGATTTTTTTTCTTTAAATCTAAAATTCCCCAATATAATTCCAGCAATATATACACTTAAAAAGCCATTCCCCCCTATTGAGGTAGGGAGTGCATAGGAAAAAAGGGCAACACCAATGATAAAAGCCATATCAAAGCCGGCTATGGGGAATTTATAGTGGCGCAAAAAACGCATTGTAACCCACGCAATGCCCCCTCCACACAAAGCGCCGAGGCTTAATTGTTTGACAGTCATAATAAAAAGATCCATGCCGCTTACATGCCCATGCATCATGGAAAGCAACATAATAGTCAGCATATAAGCAAAAGGATCATTACTGCCACTTTCCACTTCTAAAAGAGAAGCCGTGTTTTCTTTAAGGCCAAGATTTTTTGAGCGTAATAAGGAAAAAAGCGAAGCCGCATCGGTAGAGCTGAGTATGGCACCCAAGAGAAAAGACTCTAAGTACGGCATATTAAATAGTAAAATCCCCGCAACACCTATAAAACACGTGGTTAAAACTATACCCAGAGAAGATAATACTGCCGCTTTTGCCACAATGGGTCGAGCTTGGTTCCAATTAGTTCCAAAACCACCATAAAACATTATGAAAATAAGAGCTACAGTGCAAATGAATTCAGAAAGAGCGTAGTCATCGAAGGCAATTTTAAATATACCGTTTTCGCCCACAAGCATACCCAAGGCCACAAAGGCCAACAAAACGGGCATACCTAACTTGTGGGTAAACCTACTTATAAGCGCACACAGTAAAATAACACCTGACGCAAGCAATAAATCATTCATATATAAACCTTAATTTTAAATATTTGCAAGCTATTAAATAAAACTGTATGCGTATTTTTTAGCAGTCTGTTATAAAAGTCAAGACTACCGCGTCAGACTCGCTTTTTACGCTTTTTGAACAATGAGTAGGAAAATATTGACTTCACGGTGATACTGCGCATATACTGTAAAATATGAAATCTATAATGCATTCCGTAGCATTAAGCTTAGTCACATATACATACAATGACGCTGCACTGTGTCATGAATTACTCGACCACCTTCGCACTTGGTCTGTACAGCCGCGCGAAATAATAGTTGTTGATGACTGCTCTACTGTGCCTTTTGTGAGTACTTATAGCAATGTGCAAGTTATTCGTTTACCCAAAAATCTAGGCCCCACCGGAGCCAAGGCCACCGGACTTGCAGCTGCGCGTTTTCCAATCATCTTATCCATAGATTGCGACATTCGCATTGCTGATGATTGGATAGAGCGTGCATTGCCGTATTTGCGCAAACCTCAAGTAGGTCTTGTTTCATCTTCGGTGCTCTGCACAGGCGACGATGACGACGTTTCGCGCTATGTTAAAAATCGTTATTCCTTTTGCCCTGAAAACGAGAGCGTCCCTTTTGTTCCCGGATGTATTTTCATGATGCTTCGTAGCGTCTATCATAATGTTGGAGGCTTGGCCGGACATACCTTGCGTGTGCATGAAGATGCATATTTGTGCAGGGCTTTGCGTTTAATGAAGTATACACTTATTATTGCTAAAGGACTGACAGCCTATCAAAAACGCACCTTAAGCATGGTAGCCTGTATTCGCCGCTTTTTCACTTGGGATATGCCCTATTTTTCTCGAACCATACAAGAGGGAAAAGAATATAGCGAGCAAGTAGGTACGTTTATTTTGGGAAATAAGGCAAAGACAGCACACATTTTCATAGGCGAAGAGCATTTACACTATTTCGATTTACTCTATATTCTTTATGGAAGTCTAAGCCTTGCCAAGCAGTACAGTGAAGCACATATGCATGCTGCATGGAACGCTTTTTCAGATATTTTACAATCGTGGCCCGCTATTTTTGCAACCATACGAAAAGATATGTATCGCTTTTTTCCGCAATACGATTTTACCACAGCAACAGAGCAAAATAAAAACTTTGCCAACATTTCTGTTTTTTTCAATCAAGTCTTCCCACCATCTTTATGCGAACTCATTGAGATTTTTTTACAAAAGAATCAACTCTATGAAAGCAAAAACACCTCATTTTCTCTGTATGAAAATGGTGGAAAAGATGTCTATTAACAGCCTACACTTATAGATACCAATACACGCCACACAGCGCATAAGGAATGCCCATGAAATATTCTATTATCATTCCCACTTTAAACGGATTGCCCTACATTAAAGATTGTATTGCATCTATTTTGCAACAAGACTTTGAAGATTATGAACTTATTATTAGTGATAATCACTCTGACGATGGAACTTTAGAGTATATTCAATCGCTCAGAGATGAGAAAATTGTTATTGTACAACCACATATACGCTTGCCCATAGCAGAACATTGGGAGTTTGCCATAGCGAAATCTAAAGGCGATTGGATAACAGTTGTTGGCTCCGACGATGGTCTTATGCCGCATTATTTCACTTTAGCCGAAATATTAACACAAAAGGCACAAGAAAATGGTATAAATGTCATTGGTTCAACAAGAGCCTATTATTTTTGGGATGGTTGCCAACATATTTATGGTGATACAAGCTATTCCTACACGGCTACTAATAGCTATACCTACAAGTCCTGCCATGAAAGCTTACTAAAGACACTTTTTTGTAAAAATCTTCAATATTTTTCACTGCCACATATATATACATCTTCCATAATACACAAATCTGCTCTACAAGAAATAAGAAGAAAACAGCAATTAAAACTTATTACAGCCATTGCCCCCGATGCAAGCCTTGCTGCCAACATATTGCTTACACAAAAACAATATATACATTCGCACATTCCTCTTGGTATTGTGGGCTCTTCTCCTTCAAGCAATGGCGTAAAAACAACGCAGCAAGTAAAAAGTGCCGATTTCTTTCAATTTAATAGCAAAATAACATTACATTGCGACTTAGGAAATATAAATAATCTCATAAACAATGCTCGTTTTTTTCTCCTCGATGCCGTACTTAATTCCAAAGTGCACATTTCCAATAAAGAAACTTTTGCCTTCTTGCACTCTTCTTTTTTAAAGGAATTGGTTTTTGCTACGTTGCATAGCGAACTTATAAAAGACAAGACTGCAAATAGAGAACGTAACCTACAATGCTTAGAGAAAATTTTAAAAATTAATAAAATACCCATGGAAAAAATTGCATTTGCGCAAGGCTACCCCCAATCCTGCTTTGAATATACATTCAATGCCCTTACAACTCTTGAAAACAGCCATACAAAAGCTCTTTTTCAAAATTCATCTGCGCAAGATATATGCATTGAAGAAAGGCATAGTGCCACAGACTGCCCAAGGCTCATAGATTTTTGGAAAAAGGTTCGTAAGTTAGACAAGGGCAGCTCTGCATAAAATTGCTTCGTTGCCCCTTAAAAACAATTAACAAAAAACATTTTAATTATTTTTAAGGGGCACAAAACACGAATAAAGGCTTATTTTTTCATATGTTTATCATATTGCAACAGCATAGTATCCATCCAAGGCGTGTGCTTAGAATTTTTTTTCACAGCCTTTGCGTATATGTCCTTAAAATCATTTTTCATGGAAATAGTATACCATGAGTTTTGCTTACATTTTTCTTTTAACTGCTCCACTTTTTTGGGAAAAGCATATTCCCGTGTAGCATCGTCGGGAATAACACAAAAGGCTTTCGCCAAATATTTATTTTGGTATGTTGTATAAGTAAACATGCTAAAATCTCCCGAACTATTACCAAATGCCAACACGGGTTTTTGACCTATTTCTTGCGCTAATTGTATTGCTTTGCCCATAACATTATTGCTAATCATGGGTAAAGAGTCGCGTACAAGTTCTTCATCTGGTTGCAATTGATATGCCTGATATTTATGTTCACCTTGCTTAGACCCTTTTGTAAACCAATCGCTCCCAATTATTTGTCTTTTTGGTAAGCCAAGTGTCGCTGCAATCATGACCCTTGCTGCATCTCTATCGGAACCTGTCACAACATACACTGTAAAGTCATGCGCTTTTAAATAGCTAACAATTTCAACCATGGGTCTAAAATAGGCATCATGTAATGCAAGATTTTCAAACCCATCTGCATGGTTTTGTATAAAATTGTGTACATATTTTTGAAAGGCATCGGGAGTCATACCTGCAAAAACTTCACTAAAACTGCGAGTTTTTTTCACCGCAATGTCTAGAGTAATTTTCTTATCACGCGCTGCAGTAAGCACGCCACCTGCTGCTGCAACTTGTTCCTTTGTGGGGCTGTATTCAGGGTCATTAAGAACACGATGGCAAAAAAGCATCCATTCAAAGTAAATGGGGAATTGTTCACCTATTAATGTTCCGTCCATATCAAAAACTGCCACACGGTCTTCAACAGGAATAAAATTCTTTCCTGATTTTTCGGTAATGGCCTTTATATATTCCTGCAATGTTGTGGTCACTTCAGAAGTATTCCAACTTTTAAAAGCACCGCTTGTGGAAGTTACATCTGCTTTCTGTGTAGATTCTTTAGCGAAAACAGCACTATATACACTACAGAACAATACAAACACCATCAAGAACGTCATTTTTTTCATATTCATCATATATTTATCCTCCTTATGTTTTATCAAAATAGCCTAAAGTTTTTAAAGCTTCAAGAAAACTTATTTGATACTTTTCGCCAAGAAGGGGCCATTGCCAGCCTAAACGCTTCAAAACCTGTATTGTATGATGACGTGCTGACGAAATAGCGCTTACAGTCTGCCCTTGAGTCATATTTTGATACGCCACAAGACTCACCATATCTTCCATATGCGACATTTCTTCGCGAGCTTGTTCAAAAGCTGCTGTAAAAGTATCCATTTCGCTCCATTGCACAGGAATACCCATAGCAATCATATTATCTATTAAATCACCCAAGAAAAAAGCGTGATTATTCACAGGGTGAAACACGCAACAAGCCTTAGGCGTGCGCGAAAGTAAAAGAATTGCCTCTGCTACAGAGTCCACAGGGGATAAATCTACCGGTTGATCTGCCATAGCATACGGTGCCGTCTCAAGGAAGCTTAATGCACGTAAACGCCCAGCAAAACTGTTTGATTTCGCATTAATTTGAAACTCTCCGTCAGACACACGCCCTGTCAGGTTGCCCACGCGCATAATTTTTGCGTCAAGCCCTGCACCTTCATCAAGTAGAGTTTCTAAAATCATACGCTCTGCAATAAATTTACTTCGTATATATTGATTTTCAAGATGCTGACCAAAATACAGACTTTGTTCCGTAAGCGTATTATTCACCTCAGGACTACCGTTTAAAGAAAAGCCTGCAACGCTTACGGTAGATACATGAATTAAGCGCGCCCTTATTTTCTTACAAAGTTCAATACAACGCTTTGCTCCATCAATATTCACCCTTTCAATGGAATCATCGTGGGCAAAGTGTCGTACATTGGCAGCGCAGTTAAACACTGTATGTACAGATTCTTTTTCTGCAAGAGAAACCCAAGTTGCATCGGTCACATCCCCTTCAATAGGAATAAGACGTGTGCCTATAAGGGTATCAAAGTTTTCAGCAAAATAAAAATATAAAAGAGCCGTCAGTCTTTTCTCTACCGAAGAAAATTTACCCTTGCGAAGTAAGCAATACGCTTTGCCTTGTTCATTTTTAAGAAATTGATACAACAATGTAATACCTAAAAAGCCCGTTGCCCCAGTAAAAAGAGCGTTGCCAAAAGGTCTTGGTGCTTCACTTTGCAAAGCCTGAAGGGTATTCTTTTCTAATAGGGCATCAATGGCAGAGTAATCATAGTCTCTACATATATCTATATTTAATGCAACGTCCCCTTCGCCTTGTGTGAGGTTTTCTCCTTGTAAAATCTTGGCCAAAAGCCTTGGCGTTGGAGAGGCAAAAATATTGGTATAGGAAAGTTCTTGTCCATTATTTTCTTTATTGGCGCGCACACCATGTTTATGAGCAAGACCCAAGAGACGTGTAACCCCAAGCGAGGTACCACCATGTGCAAAAAAGTTATCTGTGGCGCCAATATTTTCCACATTAAGCGCCTCACTAAAAATGGCGCATAAAGCCGTTTCCAGCTCACCCACAGGGACTTCATAGCTACTTATGCGCTCAATATTTGGCTGAGGCAGTGCTTTTACATCGAGTTTACCATTGGGTGTTTTTGGCAGTGTTTCCAGTTGCATATACCCTGTGGGAACCATATAATGCGTTAATGTTTTTGCAAGTTCTTCTCGAATATATGCAAAATCTAGAGGCTTATCAGCGAGGCAATACGCACAAAGATGCTCCTCTTGCCCCATATGCCGCACAACAACCACAGAGCTTTTTATCATAGGTAAGGCATTTAATGCTTTTTCTATTTCTCCAAGCTCAATACGTAAACCGCGCAATTTAATTTGCCCATCATTACGCCCCAGAATAGTTATTTCTCCGTCCTGAGTCCAAGCGGCAAGATCGCCTGTGCGATAAACGCGTTCATTATTATGCATAATAAAGCGGCTGGCGGTTTCTTCTGCAAGGTTTAAATAGCCTCTGGCTAGGCCGCGCCCCCCTACTAAAAGCTCTCCGGCAACGCCCACAGGAAGGTTATTCCCATGCCTATCTACCACGTACTCACGTGTATTATACAATGGCGCACCTACGGTAATTTTTGCATCTGTAATTTCTTTGGCATTGCAAGACACCGTAATTTCAGTAGGCCCATAGCTGTTAAATAGGCGAGCTTTTGACGCTTTAAGATAGTCTAAAAGTCGTGGCGAATATTTTTCACCGCCACACATGATAACCTTGCATGCCAAAATAGCTTCACGCAAAGTATCATATTCCATAAAGTCTAACATCCTCGAAGGAGTTGCGCTAAAGGCATCTGCTTGTGTGCTTGCAAAAAGCTCTGTTAAGTGCGTGGGATTGCGCGTGGCTTCTTCATCGGCAAAAATAAGTGTTATTCCATGCATCAAGGCGCCGAAAGCTTCTTTTAAAAACATATCAAAAGCCACCGTGGTTATGGAAAGAACAGCACTGGCATAGGTAGCAAGGGCATGCATTTGCACATTTTGAGCTAGCGGTAAAACATAGTTGGCAATACCTGCATGAGTAAGCATAACCCCTTTGGGCTTACCTGTTGAGCCAGATGTATAAATTAAGTAGGCTAAATTTTCTGGGCTAAGGGAAAGCTCAGGATTAGTAGATTTCTCTTCTGCATCAAGCACGTCGTGCACCATAAGCGTGTTCTGCCAAGGGCTCTCTTTATCCACCAATAAAAAAGAAGCGGAACTGTCTTGAAGCACATGCTCTATACGCTCTTGTGGATATGTAGGGTCAACAGGAATAAAAGCACAACCTGCCTTCATAATGCCAAGCATGGCAATAAGCACAAGGCTTGTGCGCTCCAGCATAAAGGCCACCCTATCTTCCACACGAACACCACGCTTAAGAAGCGCATGGGCAAGACGATTAGCTTGCTTATTAAGTGCATCATAGGTAAGCGTTTGATCGCATGCCTTAAGTGCTATTTTTTCAGCATATTGCTGGGCTGTTTGCTCAAAGATAACTGTCAGTAGCTCCGGCTCCCCTTGCACAGGAACTTGACCTACGCTTCGTAAAAAAACTTCCTGCTCTGCATCCATAAGGGAAACATGAACAAGGCGCGCCATAGGATGTTGTATCATGCCAGAAAGAGCTGTAGCCATGCACTGGGCAAGATTAGCCATAAGCTCTGCCGAGTAACGAGCATCATCGTATTGCAAGGCATAGACATAATCGCCGTTTCGTTCTTCCACATGTATAGACAGAGAGAATTTTGGCTTGGGGGGAACAAGTGAAATCAAGGCCAGTTCCTCCCCTGCAAAGGTACGAGATTCTACAACACCCAATTCGCATGCATACATGATGGTAGGTTCAAAACCATAGTCCTGAGCAATGCGTGTAAAAGGGTATTCTTCATGGCTAATAGCCTGACGCAAAGCACTTTGTGTATATTCAATAAATTCTAAATTTTGTGCATGTTCCGGCAATGAAAGCGCCAAGGGTAATGTACGAACAAACATACCCATACTTTTGGCAAGATTTGCAGTGGCACGCCCATTACTAATGGTTGCAAGATAAACATTGTCGCCTTCATTAAGCGCTAGAAAACGGTGTAAAACATAGGTGCTTGCTGCCAAAAAAAGCGATGCTGCAGTAATGCCATATTCTTTACAAAAAGTTTGTACGGCATCTTTATTCACCGCTTGCACATGCTCCGCAAGCGAACCTACAGTATTTTCATGGGCAAGATCCGGAGCAAGTTCGCACACACCAGAATAATCACGCAACAAATCTTTTATATAAGAAGCGCTTTGTTCCCAAGCCATACTCCCCACTGCAAGAGCTTCTTTTTGCGCCATGGTAAAAAGGTTTGGCTCTCCTTGGGCTTGAGGCAAGCTTTCTCCCATAAAAGCATTGTGTAGTTCTTGTAAAAACACGTCCACTGAAATACCATCGAAAATACAATGATGTGCATCAAAAAGTAGGCTTACGCTTTGCTCTGTGCGTACAATGGCAAAGCGGCAAAGAGAATTTTCTAAGAGCACAAAGGGGCGCACAAATTCTTGCGAAACTTTTTCTAACTCCCCACACGCGCATTGAAGCATAGCAACAACTAAAGGCGAACTATTTTGCTCTTGCCACAACTTCCCATCTTTTTGTATAAAATGTGTTTTTAAAACGGGATACGCCTCAATAACCTTTAACACAGCTTCTTGTAAACGTGTTGCCTTATGCACAAGTGTTTCCGTGTCTTGCGTGCAAAACGCAATATCAAGTCGGAAAGGAATATTATAAAGTATAGATTCTGGCTTCTTCACACAAGCATAGTACACGCCCATTTGATTTTCTGACAAAGGAAACAGCGTTTGCCTTTCTGGGGAAGCATTCTCTTGCGGCGTGGATTCTGATCTCTGTAATAAAGCATCAATAAGAAGACTTTCTAAATCTAACACTGTAGGCATTGCCAAAAAGGTGTTTACTGAAATATCAAGGCCGTATTTTTCTGAAACTTTTGCCATAACCATAATGGCATTCAAGGAAGCCAAGCCCGCGCGTAACAGATTGGTACTTACAGAAAAATCGTTGTGTCCTAGCACTTCTGTCACAATGACAGTCAATTCTTTTTGTAAGCGTGAATTGGGGGCAGTATCAGAAGTTTCTGAGCCTTCATGTAGCGCTGCTTTCTCGGAAAATATCGGCGGTGGAAGTTTTCTGGCATCCACTTTGCCATTGGGGGTTAAAGGAATATTCTCTACCTGCATAGTGACAGCCGGCACCATATATTCAGGGAGTTTATCCCCTATAAAAGCATTAAGCTGCTCTATGGCAATGCCAGTAGGTGCAATAACATAGGCCACAGCGCACTTGCCACCTCCGGGAGCATCTGCAGGAAGAACCACGGCATTTTCCACACCGTCAAATTCACGTATACGATTTTCTATCTCGCCAAGCTCTACTCTAAAGCCTCGAATTTTCACCTGAGAGTCACGACGGCCTAAAATTTCAAGACTGCCACTGGCAAGCCAGCGAACAGCATCACCAGTTTTGTACATGGTTTCATACCCTGTACGTTCAAAAAAAGGATTAGCAAGAAAAGCCTTTTCTGTTACTTCCGGGCGATTTTTATAGCCTAAACCTACTTGGCGCCCTGCAATATATAACTCCCCTTCTGCCCCCACAGGTTGCAAACGTCCAAAATCATCAAGCACGTAAAAGTCTGTATTGTAGGCAGGTTTCCCTACAGGAGGCCTGTCATAATACTGGTCATAATGAAAACCGCTTACACAACAAGTACACTCAGTGGGCCCATAGAGATTATATACAGCAAGCCCTTCTCTTGGTTCAAAAGGTACCAAAGCCTCACCGCCCATGGTAAGTTTGCGTAGCGTTGTAAGCCCTGAGAAGGTTGCAAATTGACGCGCCACTTGTGTTGTCATAAAAGACATGGTGATATTGTGTGTGTTATAATAATCTCTTAATACAGAAAAATTCAAACGCATGTCTTCTGTGATAATATGAATAGCGGCGCCTTCCGCTAAAGCGGGAAAAAACTCTTGTAAATGGGCATCAAAGCTAAAGCCTGCATAGGCTGTAAGAGTATCTTCGGCACTCAAGGTAAAAAAGTCACGATACCAAGCGCAGAGATTTGCTAGCCCACCGTGTGACCACATCACCCCTTTGGGTACCCCCGTTGTACCGGATGTAAATAAAAATACGACGACATCTTGAGAGTTTACCTTGGGAAATTGCTGCTTGCTTTTAGGTAAATCATATATGCATGCGGTAGAGATGCGCGTGCCGCTATAACTTACAAGAATCTCCTCTAAGTGCGGATCCACAAGCGTAAAAGCAGCTTCTGCATCGCTCAACATAAATTCAATACGTGCCATAGGATATGCCGGATCTATGGGCACATATGCCGCCCCTGCCTTTAGCACACCAAGAGCGCCAATAAGCATAAAAGCATTGCGCCCCACCAAAATACCCACAGCCGCACCACGCTTTATACCATGCCCCATAAGGTGGCATGCCAGTCTATCGCTTATATCGTCAAGTTCGGCATAGGTGAAACGCTCTTCCCCTGCCACTAGAGCCAAGGAATCAGGGTACAAAGCAACATTCTTTTTGAATAAAGTAATTACATTTTCTGAAACATAACTATCATCGCGTGTGCCACAAAACTTTTGAAAAAGCTCTGCTTCATGACGCTCTGGAAGTCTTGCAAGTTCAAGTAATGTGCCTTTTTCTCCGGTGGCAATGCGTTCTAAAATAGCCTTAAAAAGTTCTAAAGCTTTCTGTGCAATACCGTCTTCATATAAAAGCGGTGAATAGTGCAAAACAAGCCCCATTCCATCCTTTAGACGCGCTACCTCAAATAACCAATCTACTGCAAGGGCTTGCCCTGCGGAAGTATTGAGGTGCATTTGTACGCCATCATCCATTACAACAGAAGGAAAAGCCTGCAGATAGTTAACGCTTACATCAAAGAAAAGCTTGCGTGAGGGATCTCTTGTAAGCTCTAGCTGTGCCCGTGCTGCGCTCATAGTACATGTTTGATGCGCGCGCGCGCCTGCTATGGTTTTTCCAAGTTCTTTAATAAAA
The DNA here is from genome assembly GCA_964368075.1 of uncultured Desulfovibrionaceae bacterium. Classification (GTDB taxonomy): domain Bacteria; phylum Desulfobacterota; class Desulfovibrionia; order Desulfovibrionales; family Desulfovibrionaceae; genus CAYJAD01. The sequence continues at coordinate 12,263 of CAYJAD010000037.1, forward strand.
TCTGTAAAAAGCATTTGCACTCGCGGGAAGGTGCGTATGGGGATTTCTTGAGAAAACATACCCACCGTTGCCATGGCCTGTTCTGGTCTGCCGTGTAAGCCTGTACCAATAACCACGTCTTCACTATTGCAATAGCGCGATGTGGTCAGCGAAGCCGCCGCCATAACAAGCCCATAGACAGTTACGCCAAACTCGCGCGCTTGCTTTTGCAAATCAGCCACTATTTCTAGGGGGAGATGGCAAGACACTTCTTTTTCGGTTAAAGGAAGTACAGAAGGGCGTAAAGCATGGCAAGGCATGGCATTTTTCGGTACCTCATCATGAAACATATCCACAAAAAATTGGCTTTGCTCAGCAAGAAAAGCAGTCTGCTCTTCTTGCCAGATAGCATGGGTAAAATAATCCTTCTCTAAGGGGGCAAGCTCTTTTCCATTATATAAAGCTACCAAATCTTGCAACACAGTACCAATACTTGTGGCATCCATAATGGCATGGTGAAATGCCAAAAGCAGTGCATAACTTTGATGCGCAAGCTCAAAAAGCGTAAAACGGTATAAGGGCCCTGTGCTAAGGTCATAAGGGATATTCCGCTTTTTCACTTCTGTGGCTAAAGACTCTGCTGTGCAAAAACTTTTTTCTAGCTTTGGTAATTCGTTACGAAGCTTACGAACAAAACTTCCATTTTCTAAAGGATAGTACGCCGTTAAAATGGAATGCCTAGCCACAAGCGCTTGCAATGCCGCTTCAAGCCTTTGCAGAGAAAGCGCTCCCTCAAAATATACAATGGGGTTTAAATTGTAGGTAATGGATTGCACATTAAGCTTTTGCTCTGTGACAATAGAGGCTTCTATAGCCGTAAGTGGAATACGCTCTTTTTCAATATTATTTTTTATGATGGACATAGTTCACCTATCATTCACGGTTGTTGAAAATATTTTTATACAGTTTGGAAAATAAAACATTATTTATTGATTTATTATAACTTCTATCAATGCTCCGTGAGCCCTGCATAAGAAATTATGCAAAGCTCTCATTATGCGGGCTTCGTTTTTACCCGTAAGAAAGATAAAATCACACCCACTACAGAGAAAGCCGCAAAAAATATAAAATCTGCTGTCATTCCCTGTAAAAAAGATTCTGCTGAGGCAGGCTCTATGGCTTGCCCGTGCATAAAAATAGAAAAGACTACAGTCAGCGCCTGCATACATGTTACTATGCCCAATGTGCCCATGGTATTGGCAATACCAGACGCAATGGAAATATAGCGAGAGTCTACACTACTCATAAGAGCAAGCACATTGGCAGGCACAAACATAGCCAAAGCTATGCCCATAATAACTTGTAAGATTATAATATATAAAAGAGAACTATCCCCGTGCAAGCCTACACTTAAAAGCATGCCCACAGAACAAAAAACAACACCTAAAAAAGACATGCGATTGGCTGTAAACTTATCTGCAAGCTGTCCACCAAGGGGGGACAAAAGCATTTGCAACAAGGGCTGAATCATGAGTAATAAACCAGCCTCAGAAGGTTTAAAACCTAAAACCACTTGCACGTAAAAGGTTAGAAGCATGCTAAATGTGGTAACACTGGCAAAATTTATCCATGTAATCAAACAACCAAGGGTAAAGGCCCGGCTACTTGTAAAAATATGCACATCAATAATGGGAAAAGCAGTTCTTTTTTCTACAAAGAAAAACACCACCAACAACAAAACACCTAAAAATACAAGCCCCCACGCATAAACACTTTTTTCAAGTAAAGTAGTACCCAAAGTTATGGCAATCATAGCACTTGCAAAGATAAAAGCCCCGCGAAAATCAAAGCTTTCTCCCCCTGCTTCGCGCCATTCATCTTTTAGACATGTGCTGATCATAAGCACCCCAAGCATTCCCAAGGGCACCCCGGCAAGAAAAATACTCTGCCAGCCAAAGGTATCCGTAAGAAAACCCCCTAAAGCCGGCCCACAAGAAATACCTGCATATACTGAGGCTGAAACCAGTCCAAAGGCTTTTCCTCTCCCCTTTGCTGGAATAATAGCCATTAAAATGGTCATACCTATAGTGCTTATCATGGCGGCGCCTAGCCCTTGGAAAACTCGCAGCGCAATAAACATGGGCACAGAAGATACAAAGGACAGAGCCAACGTAGAAAGTGTACAAAGTACCATACCCAAAAGAAATATTCGCCTTCTCCCAAACATATCACTTATGCGACCGGCAAGAAGAGCAAAAATATTTACAGTTACCACGTATGCCGTGGCAATGAAGCCCAAATCCACAGCGTTTGCGCCAATATTTACACCTATATTTGGCAAGGCAACATTCACAGCAGAAATCATGAATGGCATAAAAAACATTGAGATACAGCATACAAGTAAGGCATTGCGAGGCTTTGTTTTAAGATGGGGAGAGGTATTTTCTTGGGTCATATTATAGATGCCTTGAGCTAAAATTTGATGAAAACAACGCAATTTTTATAAATCATTACGTACAACACGAACAGCAACAAGCTGTCCTAAAACGAGACCTACTACGTCAAATGAAAAAAGCAGACCACTTGTATATGTCTATATACGCTACGTGTCCTGCTTTTTTCATTTGTCTTGTATTTCACCCTTTTTGAAATAATCTTTTCAATGGGCTCATAATAAACATTTATTCAGCAGTATATTGCTTAAATAAATTTACAAGTTTTATATAGTTTGGAATATTATATATATCTGCGCTATGTACAGAAGCAAGTACAGTAGTTCCATTAGAGTTTTTTGCCATGGGACTTGCACCATTTTTCAATAGAAGTTCTACTATTGCAAAAGATTCTGTGTCATTACGGCTATCAAGATGAGAGTCCCCCACAAGCATGTCAGAAATAGCTTTTAAAGGAAGCTCATTACGCTCATTTTCTGATGTAATAGCAGCACCCTTATCTAAAAGCATTTGCACAGTTTTGCTACTTTTCCCACTAAGAATAGCATATACCAACGCCGTATCGCCATCCTCATCTCGTGCATCTATGTCCGCACCCTTAGCAAGCAACATTTGCAATATAGCGTCTTGATTATATGCTACCGCGTGCATGAGCACTGTTTTTCCATACTTAGCGGTGCTATCAAGTTTTGCTCCAGCATCTAGCAAAATTTGCGCATTTTCTTGATGATTATTCTGAACAGCCCACCAAAGAGCCGTCATCTTATCATCGGCCATGGCATTTTTATTGGCCCCTTTTTCCAGCAAGCTTTTTAAGACAGCAGTATGATTATTTTTTGCTGCAACAATAAGAGGAGTTTCTTTATTCTTTCCTTGTATTTCAATAGATGCGCCATATTTAAGCAAGCTATTTACAAGAGCTACATCGCCTTTCGCTACAGCCTCTATAAGCAGAAAATCACCTTTCTTTTGCTGCGCATCAGGACGCGCCCCATTTTCAAGTAAAAGACTGGCTGTATCAGCACTGCCTGCATGTACAGCATAGTAAAGAGGGGTATTGCCTGCCTTATCTTTGCTGTCTACCTTGTGCCCTTCAGCCAAAAGAGTTTGTAAAATATCGACATAATTATTTTGAGCAGCAAGACTGAATACTTTTCGTTTACCTTTTGTAACTTTTTCCACATCTTGTAAAAGCTTCTCTACTCTTGCTTGGCGCGACAACGAAGATTCTTGACTTTTCTCTACTAAATCAAGTAATTGGTTTGCAATTTTCCATTCTCCAGCACGAATAGCCCACATCAGTGCGTTGGATCCGTATTTACTTTTTGTTAGAAAATCAGCATTCTTACTAATTAAGTTCTCAGCAATGGCGCTATGATTACCGGCCAGAGCCCAAATAAGCGCTGTTTCTCTTCCTTTGTTTTTTGCCTCTATATTGGCATTGCTGTCTAAAAGAAGCTGCACTATGCCCTCTTGCCCTTGTCTTGCCGCAAGAATAAGGGGGGTAAAATCATCTTTACCAAGCACTTCTGTATTTGCCTTATGCTGAAGAAGAACCTTCACAACGTCTTCATTATTTCTTTCAATGGCAACGGTCAAAGCGTCTTTACCTTGAGGATTTTTAGCATTAATATCAGCTTTATACTCTAATAAATATTGCGCAATTTCAGCCTCACCTTCGAATGCTGCGTCTAAAAGAGCCGTTTGTCTGTATTGCCCTATATGCTCCACATGCGCTTTGTTTTTTAGCAATACAGGTACTACCTCTTTATTTTGATATTTTACAGCACGTGTGAGGTAAGAATCTGTATTTTTAGCCGCTCTATTTACTTTAGCACCATTGTCTATAAGAAACTGTATGGCTTCTATTTCTTTAGCTTTTACAGCATCACCAAGTGCAGTACTGCCATTGTCATCATCGGCATCAATTTCAAAGCCTTTTTCAAGCAAAAACTGCAAGGTTTTTATACTTCCGTTGTATGCGGCATGTAAAAACAGATTGTCACCATTTCTTGTTTTAATATGCAGATCAGCACCCTGTTGTAATAATAACTTTATAACATCGATATGATCGTTGGTAGCGGCGTAAAAAATGGGTGTTTTAAATTCTCCATCAGGCAGGTTGACATTCCCCCCTTGCTCAAGGAGAAAAGAAACCATATCTTTATGCCCTTGTTTGGCGGCAATATGCAATGCTGTAGCCCCATAAAGCCCTGCCCTTTCCATATGTACACCAAGTTTAAGCAATTCTTTAAGGCGCGTTATATCACCTGTATACGCTGCTACAAAAATTTCAGGTGGAGAAATAGCGTCAAGCGCTGTCTCCTCTTTACTGGGCTTAAAGTCTTGAATAAATTCTTGGCTTACATAACCTTGAGCACCTTCATGATAAAAAAATTCTACTTTTACAGTAAGTTCCAATTTTTTATTTTTATACTTGCTTAAGCCTTCGCAAGAATCATCCAAGCATCTATATACAACAACATCATTTTTTTGGTCTAAGGCTGTTTTAAACTTATAATACCCACCGCTGGGCGCTTCTGTATCCATGCCTAAAAAGGTGGCTATGAGCTTTTTTTCCTTTTGCTGTTCCGGATTAGCTATGGAAGCTAAATAAATATTTGCATTTTCATGAAAAAAATAGTTTACAAGCAATTCCTTATTTTTTTCTAAGGGATTAGCTCTCGAGTCTGAAAAACGTTTCATATACACTGTCTTTTGGGGAGCGTCTTTCATTTTAAAAGCAGCGCAACCATAATCTTCTTCGTCAGAGAAGCCCTTACAAAGTTTCTTTTCTACCTCGCCAAGATAGAAAAAAACACCTTCTTCTGCATAAACAAGTGAAGAAGTAAGAAAAACCACACCAAAAATTGTGAGTAAGAGAAAAGAAAATTTAAAATCACGACAATTTTTTCCCATAACATCTCCTTTTTTACAATACAAATACTGTAGGATGATATATTTATAATGTTTACTATTGTAAGAGAATTTACGATAATGCTTACTTTTCCTCCGTCTAGCATGCTTTTTTTCAAAACAAAAGGAAAATTTCGGCAACTCGTTGACAGCAATATACCTAGCCAAGCCCTACGTGACACCGCGCTATTTCTACATCTGGCATTACAGTAACGACCCTATAATTCAATATCCTATTTCAAAATGTTTCTCTTTTCATCAGCAAGGTGCACAAGAAGTAATTTTCCTTGAGCATATTTAAATACACCGTATGTAGCCTTTTCAAATGTTTTTGCTTGGCCTTCTTCAAAGAAATAACTCTTCGAAAGAGAAAGAATGACTCTATTTTTATGAAATTTGAAAGGCAGCAAGATTTCATTTTTTTCATGCTCTACGGCATCTATTTGCAAAGAAACAAAGTTTCCAATCATATTTTCATCTATTTGTAGGTAAGCTTGTACTTGAGGGGAAACATGTTTACCTTGCCTTTCCCATTCCAAGCATGCTTTAGTGATATCAGTTATAATTTTATAATTTAAAGCCATATAGTCCCCTTGCAAGAGCGAGCGAGGATCTCTGGGAACAAGTTCAAGATATACCGTAACACCTTCTTTTTTATGATTTTCATTTTGTAATATACTGTAATTAAAAAAAAGCAAAATAAGAAGCGTATTAACAAAAATAATTTTATTTCTCATAAGTCAAAACCTTTTTATTGCATGCACAAAAAAATAGCAAAAGACATCCACTTAAAAATAAAGTATATGATTTATACAACAATGTAATTGAAAGATTATAATAATAAAATGAAATCAAAGGAATAGAAAGAATTATAGTAAAACGTAAGAGCAGCATATTTTTTAAGTATATACTGAGCAATAACAGTCCTATACAAAAGAGTATTGTGTGCGCTTGAATATACATAAAAAAAGCAATACTTATAAGTACAAACATTGCATTAAAAACTTTTCTTGTAGAAATGTAAGAAAAATATTTTTTCATATTTTTTATATTAAGACAGAGTAAAACAAGAATCCATAATGTAAGTACCGTAGTGAAATATTGCTGATAATAAAGCGTAATATGCTCTATGGAAAGATTGCTCAGCATAAAAATTTCTTGCATGGTTATGACAGAAAGTGAAACATACACACTATCTTTAATGATTTTCTTACTGCTTTCGTACAATTTATTATATGTTATTATGATAAGAGAAATTATAGTACAGGCAACAATAAAAATGGAACTTATGTTGGCAAGATGGAGCAAAAACACCGCATAATTCACCATTAAAATACGTGACAAAACATTTTTTATGAAAGGAAATAGTAGTATTGCCAAAACAGAAAAAACAAAAGCTAAGTGAGTATTTGTTAAATTATGTATCCCAGAAAGGCTGATAGTTATAGTTATATACCCTACCAATAAAGATGTAAGACTTTGATATGCCAAAAAATATGATTTTATTTGTTGCTGACATAAATTTTTCCTATATAAAAACACAGAAAAAAGTAAGGAGAGTGCTCCCACAACGGAAAGAAAATGAGAATTTTTTACATACTCAGAATATATGAGATAAAAAGAAACACTTAAAATACTAGCCGTTGCAATGGCACCAATACCACACATAATACCTTTAAGCCCCATTTGCAGCAAAGGCTTTGCTTTATTCCTCTTTTCAAAGTTGTCTATAGAGTTTTCTACTGTATAAGACTTTTTATCACCTCTACATTTACCTTGAGGATAAAATTTTCTGTATATACTTTCTATATATTTTCCCGACAGTGTGAAAAGAACTATAGCGAACAAAGAAATAGCTATATACGCTATAATATCAAATTCTATATTTACAATACTATAAAAAAGCACCAAAAGGCAGAATGTCATTATATTTATGGCGCTAATAAAAATATCCTGACACGTATAGCGATATATGTAAAATAAAAAGAAAAAACCAAAAATAGCACTTAAAGTATAGCTTGTGAAAAAGTTTTCACTGATGCTTAAAATAATTTGTGCACCAACGGCTCCCAATGTGCATGCATAAGGGAAAATACGTGTACTATAGCTTTGTAACCATAAAAACTTATTTTTTAAAAGTTCGCGTAATAACAGAATAATCCCGTTATAGGCACTAAGTATTACAATAAAAAGCTGTTCATTATATCCTGACTCTAAAAAAAACACCTTCCATGTTGAAAAATAGGCAATATTTATTAGAACAAGCAAAAAAATCCACAGTATTGCAAAGTTTGAAACCAAAACAAAAGGAACAATGGCAATAGCCCATGTTAAAAAAAGTGTATAACTATCTGCTCCAGTTTGGTATACTTGGCCAAACACAGCAAAGAAAACCCCCACAAGCGCAGATGCACAGGCAAGAGAAGCTTTTCCAAGAATGGTTTGCAAACCAAAACGCATAGCCCCCACACTGCCAAGGCAAAATAGAGCTTGGATACTGACCAGCTTAACGACATTAGGTATGCTTTGCCAATTAAAGGCGAAAAAGAAAATAATGCCGGCTAACAAAAATGAGCATGCCAATAAAAAAATATAAGTTAAGCTCAATTCATGATAATTTAGAGGATTGCCCGAGCTATTGTCTTTTGCGTAGGAGCCGCTGCCCTGAGCACGGCAAAAAAAAGGAAACATTTTTTGTAGAGAAAGTAATACCATAATATTATGTGGTGTTTGTAAAGTTTTATACTATTTCAAGAGGAAATGACTTATTTTTTTCTTGAGGGGAAAAGGGAAAATTCCCCTTAAAGAGACAAGTGACAAAGCCCAAAAATTTCCCTTATCCCTCAAACTCCCCCATCCCATCAAAGCGCTTTTTTGTTAGACAGTGGGAGTTTAGGTTATAATTTCTATTCAGTAAATAAGCATATACGGACTCTCCCCCAAAGAGAAGGCAAATAAAATAGGCTTGTCAGCAGGTATTCAACATTGTTAAGCTTGTGAGAAGGGATATTTATTGACTATATCATAGACATGCTTTATCATGTAATTACAATATTTTAGAGTAATATTTTAAAAAAAGCACTGAGGTAAAAAATATGACAAAAGTTTCTATTATTATACCTGTATGGAATTTATGGGATATAACTTTGCAATGCCTCAAAAGTATTGCTACTACATGCTCGGCAGAAATACTTTCAAAAAAAATAGAAGTCATAGTTGTTAATAACGGCTCTGATGATGAGACGGTGGCGGCCTTAGCTCCAGCTTTACAAAATCTTTTTGGTGATTGTGGAAAATCAATAACTTTGCACAAGAACTTAGGATTTGCCAAAGCGTGTAATGCCGGTGCAAAAGTTGCGAAGCACCCTCTGCTCTTCTTTTTAAATAATGATACTATATTAACTGAGAATTGGCTCCCCCCCCTTGTCTTTACACTTAATAGTAATCCTAAATTGGGTATGGTTGGCCCGCTCCTCTTGTATCCAGATGAAACAGTTCAACATTGTGGTATTTGTGCTACACCCACAGGAAAGGTCACTCACCTGTATCACAAATTCCCCGCAAAACATCCATTGGTAAACAAACAACGCTTTCTCCAAGCGATTACTGGCGCTGCGTTCCTTGTACCTAGTAATCTTTTTATGGAATGTGAGGGCTTTCATAAAGATTATATAAATGGGTTTGAAGACATAGATTTTTGCTACACCGTTAGAAGAAAAGGTTTTTATTTAACGTGCGTCCCTCAAAGTCGTATTTACCATATTACAAGTCAAACCCTCGGACGTTTTGACCATGAGCAACAAAATACTGCATTATTTTTCATGCGCAATAAAACACAATTCACCCCAGACTTACACACTTTTTTAGTAAAAGATGGATACATCCCAAAGTTGAGTCAAACGCTTGAGCTGTATGCTACCATCAATGAATCAAGAAAAGAATACTTGGCTCAGGCTATGGGATTTAATTATGATTTAGAAAAATGCTGTAATTTACTCCAAGAAGAGCCATTATGGATTGAAGGATTAAAATTGAATGCAATTCATTATGCAAAGCAGCAAAATTGGGAAAAGGCTGCAGCAATATGGACCGACATTTTTAATTTTCACCCCTTGTTGGACTACATTGTAAAAACAAAAGAAATGGCAACTCTAGCTAAGATTCCATCTTTATTAAATAAAACCACAAGGATTGAACAAGGATTGTGTGAAATATTAATGAACCCTATGCAATTGCAAAACGGGGCTTTACAGCTAAAGAAAATGGCAATACGCGATAAAGACGCTCCCCTTGTGAATCTTGTTGAAAATTGGTTTCTTGAAAATTGCAATTCAAGCATCTAAGAGGTGACAATACTATCTAGGTTTATTCAGTTTTACCGCTGCAAAGTTTGCCCTACTTTGTGTTTTTGATTTTTGCAACATATGTATGTATCTTAATTGTACTTTACAGAGTAAATTTCGATTAATCCTTTAATCATTGTAAGACTTACCTTATCTTATCTCATTGTATTTATCTCGGTATGTATTTTGCTTGTTTCACATGCTATACAAAGAGAATTTTTCCTACATTTATCAAAACACGCCTTTATGGGGGGGGAGTATATGGACGATATTACATCATACAAATTTTACTTAAGTGTTTTAGCTATTGTAAAAAATGAAGCACCCTATATACAGGAATGGTTAGACTACCATATATCCATGGGAGTTGAACATTTTTATATTTATGACAATGAAAGTGATGATAATTTAGTTGATTTATTAACCCCGTACATAGAAAAAAACATCATCACATACACATTTTGGCCAGGACAAGCTCAGCAAATTATTGCATATAATGATGCATTAAAAAAATACAAATATGAATCAAGATGGTTAGCTGTTATTGATATTGATGAATTTATTTGCCCCACAGCAAAGATAAAAATTCCTAGCCTATTAAAAGACTATGAAAGTTATGCAGGATTAGCAATAAATTGGATTACATTTGATTCTAATGGGCACATTTGCAAGCCTCAGGGAAATGTCTTAGAAAACTATACGAGAATCAATAAAAACTATCAAAATCAAGAAATTAACTTTGCTGTAAAGTCTATTGTAAACCCCAGGGAAACATTAAAATTATATATTCATAATCACGAATTTACGGATAAAAATTTTGATGTTGATGAGGATTTTAATCCTGTAGGTTTTTATTGGAACACTAATGTCCCTGTAAAAAAGATACGAGTAAATCATTATAGAACAAAGTCAAAGGAAGAATTCTTAGCAAAAATAGAAAAAGGTTTAGCGTCACATGTTGATAAAAAAAGAATTGTAAATAAAACTGATTATAATTTTACTGAAACTGCTCACGATTATACAATATGGCAGCATTTAGAAAGCAAAAAGAAAATGTTTTATCGCATAAAACATCAAAATCTACAAAGGTACAAAATTATTGCAGAATCAAATTATTTTGACGCAAAATGGTATATAGAACAAAATACAGATATTAATTCTGAGCAGGAAGCGGTTAAGCATTACTGTGAAATTGGGTGGAAAGAGGGTAAAAAACCTAGTATGGCCTTTGATGGTAATAAATATTTAGAAAACAATAAAGATGTCAAATTAGCTGATATTAACCCTCTTTTACACTATGAGATGCACGGAAAAAAAGAAGGAAGAAATATATTTTGAAATGGAGGCTCTCCCTCAAAGAGGGGGGCAAAAAAAAGGCTCTCCCTCAAAGAAGGGGGCA
>CAYJAD010000038.1:0-23258 GCA_964368075.1 uncultured Desulfovibrionaceae bacterium
GTATTAAATAATACAGACAGTGATACCCAAAGTCTTGCCGAAGGCCAAAAAGTAGATGAGAAGTTTGAAATTACTGTTTCTGACGGTAAGGGTGGTTTTGCCACTGCAGATGTCACAGTAAACATTGAAGGTACCAATGATGTACCTACACTTGATAGTGCACAAAACCTTACATATACAGATAATCTTTCCCAAGACGCTGCTACCTTATTGGGCTTCACCAATTTAACAGGCAAAGCTGAAGCCTCTGACTTTGATACCGACAGCATGGCAGGTGGCACAGACAAGCTCTACTTTGGTGTTTATGGGGAAATAGGTCAAGTACCCGACAAGGCAGAAGTAGGCCACTTTGACTTTACCATAACTACAGCTCTTGGCAAATATGGTGTGTTAACCATCGACCAAAGTTCTGGTGACTATACCTACACTGTGCCCAATGCTGTTGTTAAAGCTCTTGGCGCAGGTGAATCGCATGAAGAAACTTTCACCATCTATGTACGCGACGAGCAAGGCGCGTATGCTGAAAAAGAAATTACAGTTAAAGTTATAGGTGTTAACGATGGCCCCACAGACTTTACAGTAATCGTAACAGACGGCAGCGTGATTGATGATGGCGTTGGTCGTTATCAAGCTGGTGATATAATTACCACACCAAGAGATGAAAACAATGAATACGCTGGCAGCCTCACCGCCAGCGGTACACTTGCAGTGGTTGACCTTGACCTCACTGACAATGTTACCTTCTCTAATATCGGTACACCTACCATTACCTATGAAAGCGGTAATGAGCCTGCAACGCTACCCAATAGTAGTGAACTTGGTTCATTTATAATTACAAATGTTGAAAATGGCGCATTGAAAAATACTGCTTCTTATGAGTTTACCCTTAATGAAGACAGTGACGCTGTTAACTCGCTTAACGAAGGTGAAAAAGTAACCATCACCTACGAAGTTGAAGCTAAAGACAAATATGGTGAAACCATCACCAATACGGTAACCATCACCATTGAAGGTACCAACGACAGACCGTCTATCAGTGCAGAATCCACGACTGGTTTTGACCATGCTCTTACAGAAGACAAGGCAGGTGAAATAGCAAAAGGTTTTATTACCGTAGACGACAATGATGATGATGGCGATGAGCTCATCGAACAAACCTTAAGCGTAAAATCTGCGACGGATAGTGAAGAAGCTACTGCTGCAGGTGGTAATATCACTATTAGTGGTACCTATGGCACATTGACAATCAATGGCACTACCGGTGCGTATGAATATTCATTACAAAATGAAATGCCAGATGCCAGTGATCCAGATTATGCCGCAGCACTTGCTCGCTATAAGGCAGTTCAAGCTCTTAGCGAAAATGAGTCTAAAACTGAGAGTTTTACCGTAACTACCACGGATAAACATGGTGCTAATGACTCTACTCCGTTAAACTTTACTGTAAAAGGCACTAACGACGCCCCTAACCTTACAATCAACGCTGAATCTAGTGTTCTTCAAGAGGCCGGTGTTGGCGACGGTGATGCTACCGTAGATGCCACCAACCCCAATGCCGCCAATAGCGGCGTTGCAGTAGCAAATGGTGAAATTACCTTCTCTGATGTAGATTTTACAGACACGCATACCTTAACAGTAGGTGGCGAAAAGTTTGCTGTTGGTACAACATATTATGTTGTCTTAGAAGGTAGTGCTTATGTACTAAAAGAAGCTTCTGAGATTACAGTTGCAAACAATGCACATGTGGGAACAATTACCTTCACAGGTGCAGATAAATCTTTCTCTTACGAATTCACCTTAAATAATGATAACAAAGAAGTTCATGGACTGAATGAAGGTGAAACACTAAACCCAGCTGTAAGCCTTTCAGTTGTTGTGACAGACAGCACTAACACAAGCAATAATTCTGATTCTGGCACTATCGATATCACCATCAATGGCACTAACGACTTACCAGAACTCACTCTTTCTAAGTGGAATACGCTTACTGGTGCTGGTGACTTAATTGCTGTTGAAGATGGTGACAAGTCTGGAGAAAACCATAAAGGCAATGCAACAGCTACAGACGATGATACAAGCGATGTGGGCAACCTTGAATTTTTCGTAAGCACTAAAGATGCATACCAACATTTTAGCCAAGCAGCAGGCTCCGCAGACGACCTTGCCTTGGTTGAAAAAGATGCGACAAATACCAATGTAAATACTACTGTTGCAACCACCGTTGAAGGTAAATTCGGTACATTTACCATTAATGCAGATGGAAGTTATGTCTATGACTTAGACGACTCTAAGGTGCAATATTTGAGCAAAGACGATACTGAATCTGAAACATTTTATGTATATGTAAAAGATACTAATGGAGCTTGGGTTGCAAAGCCAGTTAATGTTGAAATTCAGGGTACTAACGATATTCCAACTGTTGATGTGAAAGAAGCTTCACACACTCTCTTTGAAGCTGGCGACGGTCGCAAAACAGATGGAACCGATATCATTACTTCAAGCCCTAACCAAGACTTTGCCGGTATTTCCACAGCAAAAGGTTCTCTTGATTTTGATGATATTGATGGAGACTCCCTTAGCTATACTTTGGGTATGGGAACTGCTGCAACTGCCAGTGGTACTCTTAATAATGGCAGTCTTTATATTGAAGATGCCTATGGTTCATTTACCTTTAACCCTACAAATGGCGAATACACCTACGAAATAGATAAAGCAAAAGGTAACCCTGTAGATGCCATGAACTATGGTGATTCTGTTACCAAAACCTTTACCGTAACTGCCAATGACGGCAATGGCGGCACTGTAACTAGCACCATTACCATTGTTATCAAAGGCACAAATGACCAACCCACAATTCTTCTTACCGCAGGAAAAGAAACACTAGAGTTTTATGAAGATGGTCAAGGTGTTGGCAATGGCACAGTCGTTAAAGGCACAGCCGGCATTGGCGATGCAGACAGCAAAGACACACATGAATTCTTCATTGCTAAGGGTGATGCTGGTGCAAATGATGATGCAGAAGTTGGCACATTAGATACTTCAAACCTTACCTTAGAAGGTAATATTGTGTCTGGTGACTATGGCTCATTCACCATTGATGCGGCGGGTAATTATAGCTACACAGTAGATACAAACAAAACGCAACATCTTGGCGAATATGACGAGAATGACCCAAGCACCTATGTGACAGAAGAATTCACCATTTACGTGAAAGATAATAATGGCGCTTGGTCATCTGAAGTTATTACTGTAGTTATCAAAGGCCAAAATGATGCACCTGTAATCGCTACAGCTACCGATGTACAAGTATCAGAAGTGTTCTTACCTGACGGCACAAAAATTGACCATGATACAACTGATGGATTTAAATCTAACGTAGCCAGCGGCACCATAGCAGCAACTGACGCTGAAGGCGATACCCTAACCTTTGCTTGGAATGCAACTCAACCAAACCTGTACACAAGTGAAGGCACTTTAATTCAGTGGACTGTAAGTGCTGATGGTTCAACTCTTACTGGCTATACTGGTGTAATAGGCGATACTTCCTATACAGAAATCATCACTGCCGTAAGGGGTGCTGATGCTGCTAATCCTGATGACTACACTGTAACTCTTAAAGAATCTGTTCGTCATGACACACCAAATACAGGTCTTGACTCTGATTACAACACTGACCTTGATAAGGACAATACTCTCAATCCTAATGACAATGACTCATCAAATCCAATTGATACCAACCCAAGCCTCAACTTAGGTTTTACAGTATCTGATGGCACCAACAGCACCCCTGGCTCTATTGATGTTGCAATTGAGGACGACATTGTTGATTTGACTCAAAGCGGCGACGTTGAAAGCTCTAAAGTTGACTATTTTACAACAGAAGGAGCACTTGATTTTAAAGGGGATACTGGATCAACTAATAACGTATTGTTCTCAGATACATACCCAGACAATACAGTAAGTGGTTTGAAATTCTCAGCCGGAACTTTTAATTATAACAATCCTGCTTCCGGCACTTTAGGCACACTTACTGTAGGCAGCGACCAAGAGGTTGTTCTTTATAATCCAACAGGCGAAGGTTACACTAATGGTGTTGGTATTGGCAAAGAAGGCGGCAAAAATTTAGATGGCGAAATCTCACACAATGAAACAACAAACATTAGTGAAGCCTTAATTATTGACATACCTGATGGAAAGCTTGCTTACTCTTTCAATCTTGAGCTTTCTTGCATCACCACTGCAAAAGAAGCCGGATATGATCCTGATCAATCAAATGGTGGACCTAACTATAAACCTGATCTTGTTGATAAAGGCTGGGTAATTCTTTACAGAGAGGGTGTAGAAGTTGGCAGATTTGAAATTGAAGGCACACCAGCTGGCGGTACTGAACTTATTGACGACAGCTATTTCAGCTCTGGTTTTGACAGAATTGTTATTGTTCCTGCTGATAACGACCATGATGGTTCATTAACAAGTGAATTTATAGTTTCTAAACTAGAAATCACAAGCCCTGAAGCCGTATTACAACAACATACAGGCAAAGTGAATGGTGCTGGTGCGGATGGTTTCACACTTTCAACTAATGATATTACAGTTGATGACGCAAACCTCACAGTTACCTTCGAAAATGGTCAATATATTGCAAAAGATGCTAGCGGTGAAACATACTTTACAGTCACTGTTGGTACTGACGGTAGCTGGACAATGCATCAATACAAATCAATGGACGACAATATTGAATTGAAATTTGAAGCCACTGATAGCGATGGTGATAAGGACAGCATAACTGTTACTGTAAACCCAACGACACAAACAACGCTCACACTTACAGCAGATCCAGCTACAAGCACAGAAGATGCTGGTGATGCCGGTATTAAATATATCCTCACTGTGGGTGAAGAAGTGCAAAGTAAAATGGATGTCACAGTAACTATTGATGGTATTAATAGTACTGTAACTATCTATCCTAAAGGAACGGATCTTGGTGGCGGTGTTTTGAGCGATGGTAAAACAGCTAGCTTTACAGTAGTCGAACGCACCGATGATTTGTATAAGCAAGACGACACCACCCATAGTGTAAGCATTCAGGGCGTTGATAAGACCAACAACGGCGGCTTTGAAGATGTTAGGTTTGATGACACACCAGTAGCAACCACAGTAACTGACGATGCTGACGTAACTAAGGTGTCACTCTCTGCAAATGCTTCAAGCGTAGACGACGGTGAGCTAGTCACTTATACTGTAGCTCTCACTAACCCTGTAGAAGCAGGTAAGAGCTTTGTTATTGAGGTAAATATACCTGGTGAAAGTACCCCACGCGAAATTACCATTGTAGCCGGTGCCACAACAGCAACCTTTACCGCAACCCCGTCCGCAGAAGACAACTTCACCATTTCCTTTGGTGATGTGATAACTAGCAGCTTTGAAAGCTTAACAAAGGGTGATCCGATTACAACAAATGTTGTACCAAAAATTGACACAGCTCTTTCCGGAGTAACAACCTTTGATGCGGCAGTTGTAGGTGTAAACAATGCAGAAACTGCAGATGATGAAGGTCGCGAAGGTGCACCTAGCCAAGCATGGCCTGATGATGTAACGCCTGTACATAAGGATTCAGGTTCCTTCACCATCACTTCTGAAGATGGTGTGAAGAGTTTTAGCATTGGTGATGTGACCTTTACGGTAAACGCTGATGGTTCGCTTAATCCAAGTAATGGTACCGGCGAGGTACAAGGCCAGTATGGCTATATCAGTAATGTTGTGATTACACCTGACTCAAATAATGGTAACTACACCGTTACTTACGAATATACCCAAACTAATAACTCATTGAAGCATAATGAAGACTCCTTGAATGATAATAAAGTCGAAACCACATATACTACTGATACTGTTATCGGCGATCAGTTTGATATTACAGTTACCGACACCAATGGAGGCACCGCATCTGTAACAAACGGTATCACAGCCCAACTCACGGACGATGTGATTGTTATGGATATGGAAAATGCTGAAACAACCATTGGTCATACCACCAAACCTTCCATTGCAGATGTGGATATCGATTTTAATGCGACAACACTTGGAGATGAAAAAACGGCAAGCAAAGACTTCGGTGGTTTCACCGCTACCGCAGGGCAATATAATCATGCAACTAATACCATCGTCATGGATGGTGCCGGCTTATATGAAAGCGGTACTTTAGAAATTGGTAAAGCCGGAAGTCATGTAGGATTAAGCATTAATTCTACTCTTGATGAGGGTGATAAAACAACGAACCAAACTGACGGTCGTGTAAATGTTAGCCAAGGGCAGGATGTTTCTGAAGCCATTATTCTGACTCTTCCTGAAGGTGATGACCTTGCCTACAGTGCAACGTTTGATATTGGCGCCTTCTTCCCAGAAGGTAGCGGCGATAGTGTCACTGAAGAAATGGTTATTATCTTCTACGATGGCCCTACAGAAGTAGGTAGATTTGAGCTTGACGCTAAAAATAAAGACGGCGAATACGATTCTAATATCAAATACCTTGTACCCGAAGGTTTTAACAAAGTGGTTCTTGCTCCTCAAGACAATGGCGCAAGCGGAAGCAGCAATAGCGACTTCTTCTTGAGTGGCCTGTCCTTTGGTGGCAAGGAAATTGTGGAAAGTACAACCGTTAAAAGCTCTTTTACTATTAACGCCGCCGATGGTGTAGGCTCTCTTGAAGCTTCTAAAATCACCATTGGTGGAAAAGAGTATACACTTGTTGGGAATGGAAACTATGAAAATGGCCAAAGCTATCAAGTAAAAGATGAAAATATGCTTGCAGGAGAATTGCAAGTTACCTTTGACAAAGCAGGGGAAGCTTCTTGGACACTTGACTTAAACCCCGGCTATGAGGGCGAAGTAAATATTACCTTTAAAGCCACAGATCTCGACGGTGATACTACAACTGAAAGTGTCACCATCGATCCTGCGAGTCCTAATAAAACTTCACTTGCAGAGGGCGAAAGTGGCATTGGCAACGACACCCTTAAAGGCGGCGCTGGTAACGACACCCTTAAGGGGGAAGCAGGTGATGATATACTCATTGGCGGAGCTGGCGCAGACTTTCTTGATGGTGGCGAAGGCGATGACATACTCTTTGCTGATGCAAGTGATACAAGTATTCATGGCGGTAGCGGCAATGATTTGATTGTGTACGATACGGCTGTGATGGATTCATTAACACTGGCTGATGTTGTAAAAACGAATATAAGTGGCGGCGACGGCATTGACATTCTTTTAGCTAACGTGACGGAGGTTTCGCCTGAATTGTTAACTGAAGCAAAGAATTCAAGTATTGAAATTCTTATGTTCGGTAAAGATGGTGTTGACGATGCCGCTATCAAAGCAGCAAAAGAATTACAAGAAAGCCTGAGCGATAAAGAAGACAAAGACAATGCCATTAATGCTGCGACAGACCTGAAGGGCTGGAACCCCAAAGGCACTCAAGGTGACTATACAGAGTTCCATAGCGATGATGATAAGATGACCATTCTTATTCAGACCAACCTTCTTGGCTAATAATTTCACAAACTAAAACCTAAGCCCCTGTTACGAAAGTAGCGGGGGCTTTTTGTACCGCCCTTAACTTGCTCTATCAGGTTATGAGAACTTAAAATTCGCCGCGAAAGTTACATCTTGGGCACTTCGAAAATGCCTCGAATTTGAGTTGAAATTTTTTATAATATTTTTTATCTTATCAGCTACAGAGAAAATTATTGTGTAGAAATTATCAATTTAAAGAGCAAGATTCTTCTGATGAGCAATGGCGAATTTTGAACTGAAGCCAAAGCATCCTCTTTAAACAAATTGTTAAGGCTCAACTTAATTAAAACTTGCTTCTCACTAATCATCCTTAATTTTCGGAGGTCAATTTATGAATATTATTTATTTTGTGGAGGAATTTGCCAAAGCTGTTCAAAGTGACACCATAAAAAATGAACATGATGCTGTTTCAAGTGTAAAGATTGGTGATTTTGAACTTTTTTTCGCATATTTTGAACAAAGAAATACTATCATGCTTCATGCTTCAATCTATGAGCATGATGGCAGCAAAGAATATTTAGCTCATTTATTGCAAATGAACAATTTTTTCTCAAAAACACATGGTATTTGCCTTGGCATTGACGGCAATATTGTTACTGCACAACTCAACGTTTTTATGATTGATGAGGAACAAAGCACCAAAAATCTTGAGCTATTTATGGCTCAAAGTAAACTATTTTTAGTCAATTTACCTCAAATCCTTGAGTACTTAAAAACTGACTTTGAACCAGATAATAACGTGGAAACGCACAATGAAAATATATTAAACCCTACATTACTTGTATAATTCACCGTAAAATAAGGAGTTTTTATGTCAAATCCTATTAGAAATGTAAATCAATTAAGTACGCTTACCAGCCTCTCTGCATACGATGTAAAAGAAGGGGGCTTACATCAAATTAGTGATCTACACAAAGCAGCAAGACAAATTGCTGACATGTTTAGAAATATGACTTCCAGCGGACAACTTCATATTGCAACGCGCAATGCGCAAGTTTCCACACAAATTCATAAATTAATACAAAATGAAGCAAATAATATAGCAAATGGCGATGCAGAAAACCAAGGTTTAACAATACAAAATATAAAGCGGCACAATCTTAATGGTCTTCATGCTTTAAAAGATCAAGTAAAAAACAGTGATATAAGTCGTGAAACTAAAGAAATTTTACTTTTCAACATTCAAACATTTGAGAATAAATTTAAGAATCCTACAAACTTGGATGACGCACTGAACCAATCAAAAGGACTCTTGTCTTTTAAGAATTATATATTCAAAAAAGTTGATACGGGCTATGATGATACCGTCAATAATGCTCTGAAAACATTTATTATAGATTACCGCAATTCAAGTACACTACCCGAACAGACCATATTTGAACAGCTGGCTCTAGATTTATACAGGGAAGGAATAGACCTTTTTATGAATCAAATTTTAAGCCCAGAGGGCATTAACGGTGCTATTAAAAACGGAACTTATGGACACAACTGTGCTCAACGTTTACGTCAAGAATATGAAAATAGATCCTTAAGTGAAAATAATGATGATGAAATATCCTCACGTGTCCCCGAGCAAGTAACATTTTATAAAGAGATGATGAAAGATCTTTTTGCCGCTGGCAATCCTGCTGATTCTGATAAAAGCTTCAAAGCTTATGCACCTTTTTTCGCATCAATAATGAATCAATCGGGAATATCGCGCTACGTAGTTGCGAATCTTTGTAATGATTTAGGTTTATGGTCCACTGGCGACTTTGCAAGCCTTGGAATAATCCCAAATATCACTAAAACCTTTTGTGAGGTAAAAAACAGCCCTCAAGGTTATGATATTGAAATACGAGGCGATGCTTATCTAAGAGCTGTTGATACCTCATATAATGCTGTAATGTTGGGAGACAGTAAATTTTCAGTAGAATTACATATTCCAAAAGGTCAAATTCGCCCAGAGGATGAAAATCCCCCCAGAATAACCAATGAAACATTTATTCCTGAATTTACGGTCAGCAATATAAAATTTAGCCATTCAATTGAGTAAAGTCATGTTACATCGTTAAAAAAATTTTACAACAGAAAAGGGACTTAAAGCATTTTGCTCTAAGTCCCTAAATTTTATGGAAGGAATGAGAGAATTCAAACCTCCACCCCCTTAAACCCATACTATAGGAAGCGCTGATTTAATAGATTTTTCGTTCTCTAACAAGGAAGACGAATTTTGCTAAGGGTGCATAGTATAGAGACATACATGCAGTCTTAGTAAGATGAGTCTGACGCAGTTAGAGGGCGAAAAGGCATTTAATCAGCGCTTCCTATAAAATCAGTTCGTCCTTAAAAAGAATATATCATCCAGAAATATGTGGAAAGCATTCAATATTTATTATACACTTCTTAACCAGAAATAGACTTTTGCTATGAAAAAACTGGTTAAGAAGGACTTGTAATAATGAGCATAAAACCAAAGCAAAAGCACATATAAGGCAAAGTATTGTTTTTGCGCTCAACTGGCTCTTTGCTGTTTTGAGCAGCTTTGACCTAGCTGAAGAAAGGTCTGTGTGCAACTTTTAAAAACGAATTGTTAAGACGCAACTATTTTCGTTAAATATATTCAAAGAGGATTTCTTGTTATTGTTGTAATACACTTTGCAACAACATAAAAGTTTCATTAAAAAAGGAGGAATTATGCGTGTATTTCAAAATGCTTTCATGAAAATTATGGGAGTTGTTTTTGCTTTGTCTGTTTTTGTTGGAACCGATGGTAAAATATTCACTTCCACAGTTGCTATGGCTGAATCTTCGCAAATATCTGCAAACTTTGCTGCCTTATCTTCTATAAAGGGTATTACCATAGAAGATGTCTTTAACGCAGCTCAAAAAAACAGTATTACTTTTATGACATGCTACGGAGATGGCAAAAAGCCTGAATCTGTGTGTTGGGAGAATGGTGTTGAAGGTAAAAGCATGACAGCCACGGTTATGGGGGTTGTAAACTTAAATAAAAATGGAACAGGCGAAACGGTAAGTTCAGGGAGCGGAGGTTCTTTCCCCACCAAATTATCATGGAGAGTAAAGAATAAAGCTATTATAATGCAAGAGCATGGCAGTAAGAGTTCTGGTAGTTATACCTTATACAAAGGAATATATCTCGTTAGAAATGACTCTAAAGAAGTTTTATTATTAAAGGATATCAAATATGAAACTCTTGCACGTTTACTCAAGTTAAAAGTAAAATAAAAAATGTGTGATGACTTGTTGAAAATAGGCCGATTACCAGAGCTAAGCATATCTTCATAAATACTAGACAAATGAAACAGTTCTAATTGTCTGGAATATAAAATAAGCTAATTGCAACCTGTCAATTCCCCTATGAAGTGAGCGATACTGCCATGCTCGAATATCTTTACAGGGAACAAGCGCAAGGCACAGACACCTTCTTGATGGATGACTTCATTGCCGATGTGCTTATATTGCAAAAGGTTATACAGCATGCCTAAGCTGTATATTAAGGCGCAATATATGAAAATGTTGCAAGATATTTTTACGGAGCTTTGCCCCCATGCCACCGTGTGGGCCTATGGTAGCCGCGTCAATGGCACTGTGCAAACGGCTCATGACGGCAGCGATCTTGACCTTGCCTTGGAAGGCTTAGAACTTTGCCAAACAGATATTTATGAGTTACGCCATAGAGTGAAAGACAGCAACGTACCCTTTTTAGTGGATATTTTTGACTTGCCAACACTGCCCCAAAGCTTTCAAGAAGACATAGTAAAAACGCGCGTGGAGATTTTCCCAAATTTTGAGGGTGAGTATGTGTAAGTAGGAGAAGGTGAAGCTGGGGGATGTGGTGAATTTTAACCCTAAAGAAGCAATTTCAAAAGAAAACTTATCCAAAAAAATTGCCATGGAACAGCTTTTACCGTTTTGTCGCAAAATTCAAGGCTTTGAAATGGCCTATTTCAAGAGTGGAAGTAAATTTCGCAATAATGATACTCTATTGGCTCGGATCACTCCGTGTTTAGAGAATGGTAAAACTAGTTTTGTTGATATATTAAAAGACGATGAAATTGCTTTGGAGCTTTGACGTATGTCAATGCGACCAAAAGCCAAGAATAAGGCAAACCTTGTTTTACTGTTAAGCAATTGATTTTTATATTTTTCATCATTCATATAAAATTTACTTAGTTAAGTTTTATTTTTCATTTATACTCAAAATCTATTTGAAAAGTAATTGTGCAGGCTCCTTAAATATTAAGTTTGGCTTTGCAGAGATATTAGAGAGTATATGGGGTTGAGTGCTGAGCCCTGTTTTTATAGGAGTTTATTTTTAAAGAAAGAGTATATTTTGTCCCAAGTACTCTTCTTGCCTTTTAATCATTATCTGTTACAGTACTAACTCACTAGCTAATTTAGGATACTTATATGCTACCTCCTCAAATCCTTATCTATGGGTGTGGTTCCATAGGCCTGCGCCATGCTCAAATTGCACATGATTTTGGCGCTAAAGTTATAGCTGTAAGCAGTCAAAAAAAACTACCCTTTACAACAGTAAACAATCTTATAGATATACCAAAGAATACAAAGTTTACGCTTGCAATCATTGCAACCCCCACACACTTGCATGCTCGCAACTTACAAGAGCTTAACTCAATTGCAACTGAAAGAATATTAATTGAAAAACCGCTTTTTTCTTCTCTAGAAAAAACTATTTCGCATACAACTGCCATAAAAACTAAAGACATATTTGTTGCATATAACTTACGCTTTCACCCAGCCATAAACGAATTAAAAAAAATCTTACAAAACAAAAAACTCTTGGCTATGCAGATGCATGTTGGACAGTATTTACCCTCATGGAGACCGTCACAAGATTACAGTCAAAGCTATTCTGCCCATAAAGAGCAAGGAGGAGGAGTATTACGTGACCTTTCACATGAACTTGACCTAGCTTGTTTTTTTGGCGGTAAATGGAAACGTGTAACTGCCCTTGGAGGAAAAGTATCTGAATTAAAAATTAACAGTGATGATTGTATGAGTATTTTAGCCGAGCATGCGCATTGCCCCCAAGTATCCATACACTTAGATTACTTACAAACCCCTGCTCGTAGAGATATAGTGTTTGTGTGTGAAAATCATAGTATTCATTTCAACCTCATTACTCATGAAGTCACCCAAGGCAACTCTGTTTCTAAGTTTACTGTAGACCGCAACACAACATATAAAGCTCAAATGGCAGCTTTGCTGTCTGACAGTACAGCAAATGCATGCTCTTACAATCAAGGCCTTGATATTGTAAACTATATAACTGCAATTGAGAAAGCTATAGAAGGAAACACCTGGGTATGGAACAACAACCTGTAATATACGCTTTCATTTTTGCTCGAGGTGGTTCCAAAGGCTTACCGCGAAAAAATATCCTCCCTTTAGCAGGCAAACCCCTTATCGCGTATTCCATTGAAACAGCAAAGCAAATTTCAAGGGTGTCGCGTATAATTGTTTCTACTGACGATGAAGAAATTGCACAAGTTGCTCAAGATTGGGGAGCTGAAGTTCCTTTCATGCGCCCTAAAGAGCTTTCCTCCGACAATTGTGCGGAACGTTTAGCATGGGCACACGCTTTACAAGCTATTGGCAACACTAAGGATGGTGGACCATGTGACATTTTTCTATCACTTCCGTGCACGGCGCCCTTACGTAGCGTTGAAGATGTTGACAACTGTATAGACACATACATCAACTATCCATGCGATGCTGTAATTACAAGTTCACCTGCACAGCGCCATCCCATGTTTAATATGATAATAGAAAATACCAACGGAAACGTATCATTAATCATGCCAGCTAATATTGCACGCCGCCAAGACGTGCCTAAAATCTACGACATGACTACAGCTGCATACGTTGTTCGACCAGAGTTCATTTTTTCAAACAAGCCTCTCTTAGAGGGACGCGTAAAACATGTAGTATTGCCTCGGGAGCGAGCCATCGACATAGATGACGCATTGGATTTTTCGTTTGCTGAATTTTTATTAACTCAATCCCAAAAGAATTATTAGGATAAGCACATGCTGAATCTTCAAAACAAAACAATCCTGCTTACTGGGGGAACAGGATTTATTGGTAAAGCCTTTGCGAGAAGCCTTGCTTCACACGGCGCTAATATTGCCATTGTAGATATTGACGAGCAAAAATGTCAAAATTTTTGCAGTGAGCTCACAACCACCACCGTAGAAGCAGTCCCATTCGCCTGCGATTTAGCAGACGATGCAAAAGTTCATGCCTTACCGCGCCAAGTGTATGATACATTTGGAAGTCTAGATATTCTTATCAATAATGCTGGTTTTGTGGGCACAGGTGATCTTGCAGGCTGGGTAACACCTTTTGAAAAACAAAGTAGCGATACATGGCGTAAAGCTTGTGAAGTAAACATGACCGCTCCATTTACACTTTGTAGAGAGGCAGCTCCTTATCTTAGAAAAAAAGGGCAAGGAAGCATTATAAATGTTGGATCTATATATGCGGTCTTAGGGCCAGACATGTCCCTTTACGATGACACCCCTATGGGAAATCCTGCAGCTTATGCCGCATCCAAGGGAGCTCTTTTACAAATGACACGATGGCTTTCCACAGTATTAGCTCCCGAAATACGGGTTAATTCTCTATGTCCAGGTGGCGTATGGCGAAATCAACCAGAAACTTTTGTAAAGCGCTATGAAGCACGTACCCCTATGAAGCGCATGGGAACAGAGCAAGATATGGTGGGCACCATGCTCTATCTAGCCAGTGATATGTCGCTTTATGTAACAGGGCAAAACATTATGGTAGATGGTGGTTGGTCAGCCTGGTAGCGCATCTCACAAAACAGCAAGAGGATACTGAGCTTGTCTAAAATCCTCTTGCGCCCTTTCATAGTCTGGCACTTGCCCCACGTCCAGCCAATAATCTTCTGTCTCGAATAATTGTACTTTCTGTTTATCACGCATAAGTAGCTTAATAAGATCAGGCATGTCAAAAAATTTATTCTTAGGAATATAGTCTAAGGCTTTTGGTGATAATACATTCATGCCAGCACTAACACAAAAATCAAAACTTGGTTTTTCTTGAATACCTACAAGCTCCCCTAGTTCATTGGTATCAAGCACGCCATAAGGCACTTGCATAGAAAAACGCTTAGCAAGCATAGTCCCCACAGCCTGCATAATTTTATGATGTTCTAACATATGACGTGGGTTCGTATGAGTTAAGATATCACCATTGACCACAAAAAAATCATATCCCGGAGCCGGTAAAAGTGACAGAGCACCAGCTGTACCTAAGCGTTTATGCTCATGAATATACCGAATATGGCAATTAAACTTACTACCATCGCCAAAATAATTCTCTATTATTTCCGCTTTATAGTTCACAGAAAAATAAAAGTTACTAAACCCTCTACTTCGAAAACTCTCCAAAACTATCTCTAAAATGGGACGCCCCCCTACAGGAAGCATAGGCTTAGGAGTGTCTTGCGTGAGGCCCCCTAACCTTGTACCAAGCCCTCCTGCCATAATAACTACAGCATTGGGCAGTGCTGTTTTGCTCTGCAAAATTTTACGATTCCAAACGCCATAAAGTTTTTTCTCTGAGTCTATGATAGGAAGATGTGAAAAATCCTTTGTTTCCATCAATGCTAAGACTTGAGTTGCATTCAACTTTTTATCACAGCTTGTAAAATCTTGCTCCATAACATTAGCAACAGAAACGTCTAAGGACATATCAGAAATAAGTGCTCGGCGTATATTGCCATCTGTAATCACACCCGCGATACAACCTTCAGTATCCGTAACCACAGCAAATCGCTCAGCGTGAGTATCAATATGCTTCATAGCATCACGTAGCGAGCACGTTGTAGGAATACAGTATTTCTCTAGTTGCATAAGTTATCTTCCAAGTCGTAAAATTTCTTTTTTATAAGCCCTTCCAGAGGAATATATGTAATAATTGTACTCATGGTTTGTGCTACATTTTCCCCACCATACGGATTGGATGCGCTCTGTACAAGTTTTTTATGCTCTAAACTCAAGGCTTTCTTAAGAGCACATTCAATGGCAGTTGCTTGTGTGTTACAATGCAAAACAGCTTCCGAACACATTCGCCCTTTTTGTCTATTTCCAATATTAACAACAGGGGTTTTAAGGCTTGGTATTTCAATAATTCCACTGGATGAATTTCCTACCACACATCTAGCATATTTTGCCGCAGAAAGGTAACGCAACACACCAAGTGAAGCAAAAAACCGTACGCGATGTGAATTATTCTCTACCCACTCTGCCAAAAGAGCATTTATAGTATTGCCACCTGGGTCTGCATTGGCAGCTGTGACAATGATTGCGTACTCAGGAAACATATCCAAAGCATGGCGCACTTCTTGCCACTGAAAAACTTCTTGCCCAGGTTCTAAGGTGGTGGGGTGAAAGGTGCACAACAAATAAGGCTGATTGCTTGTAAGCTCTAAGTAATCACGAATTTCTGTTTCTGTAAGTAAATTCATATTAAGCGCATTCTCTACACCTAATGCACCAGTATTCCACACACGCTCAGGATCTTCACCCAGCTGTATAATACGCTGTCTATGTTTTTCACAGGAAGCAAAGTGTATGTGACTCATTTTTGTTATGCAATGCCTAAAAGCTTCATCGACAGCTCCTAGGGTCAGCTCACCGCCATGTAAATGTACTATAGGAATGTTAAGCATAGTAGCGGCTGTAGCGCAACAAAAAGCCTCATATCTATCACCCAAAAGAATCAACATATCTGGTTTTAAACTATCTAAAGCAGAACTTATTTTCTGCATGGCAAGCCCCATGCAAGCACAAACATTCACTCCAAAATTTGCTTTATACGAACCAAGATCTATATCAACCATGGCTGCTATACGAAAACTATCTGCATTAATTTCCTCTACTGTATTTCCATGTTGAGACTCCAAATGAGTACCACTTACCAGCACAGAAACTTCCGTATTTGTATTTGCTTGTATTGCAAACATTAAAGAACGTAAAAGTCCATATTCTGCACGAGTGCCCGTAAAAAATACTATTTTTCTTTGCATTTGGAGTTCTCTTTTGCACTGGAAAACACAATTTGCGCGTCCTCTTCATAGTCTTGTGTAGCTCTTTTTTCCAACACCTCATCCCAAAGCATAGGAGATATGCCATCGCCAGGGCGCTTTACTGAAATATTATCTACACTGAATATTTCACCTTTTTTAATATTTCGCGCTGCCACAATACTTTTTCGCGCCACCATCATATTAGAAAGTTCAGAAGGTGTAGGCTTTTTTACGCCATTGCCCAAAGCCATTTTGATATGTCGAATGCCTTGTACCATAGTGTGTAACTCTTGCGGCTCCAAACTGGCTTTATGGTCAGGCCCTTCCATAGTTCTATCTAAAGTAAAATGTTTTTCAATAATAGTCGCCCCCATGGCTACGGCAGCAAGGGGAATTTCAATGCCTACACTATGGTCAGAATAGCCTACTCCCTTACACTGTGGAAAAGTATCACGTAAAGTCTGCATAGCTCGTAAGTTTATCTCATCATAAGGGGCTGGGTATTCAGTGGTACAGTGAAGAATGCTAATATTTTTCTGGGGTGTTCCACTTTTTTCTAATATATCTACGGCTTTTTGCACTTCTTCCAAAGTGCTCATGCCTGTAGATAAAATTATTTCCTCCTTGCGGGCGCCAAGTTTTCGTAAATACGGAAGATTGGTTATTTCACCAGAAGGAATTTTCCATATCCCTAGACCAAGGGAGGCTAGAAAGTCCACAGAAGAAAAATCAAACGGTGTAGAAAGAAAGAGAATATTTCTTTTCTTGCAATACACTATCAGCTTTTCATACCATTCATAAGGCATTTCTAATTTTTGCAACATGGCAAATTGAGATTCACCCTGCGTAGTGGTCTTTTGCTGATAGTTTGCTTTTTGGGCAAATTTATTAACAAGAGCTTTAGAATTAAACGTTTGAAACTTTACGACATCGGCGCCGGCATGAACCGCAACATCTATGAGCTGCAAGGCCGTGTTAAGGTCTCCATTATGATTAACTCCTGCTTCGGCTATGATGAGTATTTGAGAAGAACTATATATAGATTTCTTCATCTGCTAAGTCTTTTTTTAATATACAGCCCATACCCACAATGCAATTTTTTCCTATGCATACCCCCTGCATAATACTTGCACCAGCACCAATAAATGATCCATCACCCACCTCTACCCCACCACACAGCGTGGCATTCACAGCAATATGACAATGAGAGCCCACACAACAATCATGTTCCACAAGAGCCTTGGTGTTAATAATGCTATTCTCCCCGATAGTACTTCCTGCATTAACAAGAGCGTGATGCATAACAATACTTCCTGCATTCAATTTTGCGTATTGAGAAATATAGGCTAGCGGAGAACTCACGCTTGGCAAAGAGTACCCCAAAGAAAGGAGATGATGAAATAATTTTTCTCGTATTTTTGACGTTTTTATTTGCCCTAAAGTCACGAAAGCTTGTGTATGACGTGGAAAAAAAGACTGCAAATCCACATCTCTTCCTAAAGCTGGATAGCAATATATAGCATCTAAAGCGCAATCAGGCCCATGTATAACCCCCGCAATGGAAAGCTTACACAACTCCATAACATCTATGACAGCACGACAATGCCCCCCTCCTCCCACGAGAAGTATTCCAGCCATATTACTACACCTCAAAACATCTTAAAGTAAAAAATCTAAGTTATTAGCTCTTCTTCCGAAGAACTAATAACCTTGCAGTAAAAGCCTATTTAACAAAGTATTTATTTTTCCCAAATTGGATTTTTTAGTACCCATTGTCCATGTTTATCTTTCTCAAACAGCTCACGATTATAAAAGCCATCTACAATGGAATAAAATTCTCGCAAGGTATATCCAGCAAAGTTACAAAAATCAGCTACAGCCTTTTGATCTACTTTATGATCATATTGCTTCACTTTTCTAATACCCTCTTCTCTCTCGATAAGCCCGTAGCGAATAAATTTAGAAGCGTAGTCAGTGGCAGAAGCATGACCAAACTTTGGATATTTCAGCCACGGATGAACAAGGTAGGCATAAGAATCCACTTGATCAATGTCTTCAAATGTATGCTCTCTACGCCATTCATGCGTGAGATCTTGCAAACCTAACGCCTTAGCTTGCACATAATTCTTATATGAGCTCCAGCGTATGAAATAGCTTAAATATGTCGGCTCAAGCATTTCTAGCTCGCTAGGTGGTGTACAAAAATATAAATCTTGCTCTGTAACTCCAGCTTCAGCCAAGTCAGCAAAGGTAATATCTGAAGCTACGCCATTCTCCACTTGTGCCATTGCAGAAGGAGTTTCTACTCTATCCTTACCACCATATTCATAATTGATATTTTCACCATAAATCAAAAAGGGCAATCCAAATTGTTTTGCCATATGCAAAGGATAGGTATAAATGAGTCTATCAATAAACCATGTAGGCTTAGCCCATTTTTCAAAACATAGACGCATAAGGGCTTTTTGTGCGCGAATGTTAGGTTTAAGACTTATTATATTGCAACCAAAGGTTTCAGAAATATTTTGTAAGTTCGCCTTTCCAACTTCTGTCATGGTAAAATTATCCTCTACAGACACAAGCATAGGATTCATGCCAAGCTTTTCTTTTAACGTATGCACTTGGACATGGCTATCCTTACCACCTGACACAGCAATCATACAATCTGGAGCATTTTTACCATATTTACCGCGATGCTTTTCACACAAGGTCTCCAGTTCATTCCAGCGAGCGCCCCAATCGATAACATCTTTCTTTTCTTCAGCACGACACGCTTGACAAACGCCTTCATCATCAAAATAAATTCCTGGGCGAGTATTTGGCATCACGCATTTTTTACAGAACTTCATATGACTCCAAAATGTTAAATAAAATTACATCCCACTAGGTATATTTATAAGCCTTACAGCAATATCTTTACTTACTGACAACTCATCAGAGAGACAGTGCGCATACATGGGCAAAGTATGTAAAAGCTCCCAAGCGGGGCGCGTCATAACACCTTGAGCATTACTTGCTTCCAAAAAGCTATCACGCTGCGCTTGATTTTCTGCCAAAATAGCGCACAACCAATAATTACTTTGTGTCTGTTTGGGCTCGGCAACAAACTCAAATTTTGTACTAGCAAAAAGCCTGCCATATTCTTTAGCTCTTTGTCTTTTTACCTCTAAAAAATGTGACAATTGCTCAAGTTGCGCGCAACCAAGGGCAGCATTTAAATTAGGCAAGCGTAAATTCCAAGCAACCATATCATGATAAAACTTCCACTTATGTGGAAGTTTAGCAGTTGTTGTGATATGCTTTGCTAAAGGCCCTAGAGTGTCATCGTGGGTTAAAATAGCACCGCCGCCACCCGTGGTAATAATCTTATTACCATTGAAAGACAACACTCCAAGCTTGCCGAAAGTACCACAATGTCGATTGTCATGATAGCTTCCCAGTGCCTCGGCGGAATCTTCTACTACAGGAATATTCCACTCTACGCACAAATCGCAAATTTTTACTATTTCGCACGGATGCCCAAAGGTATGCATTGGTACGCAAGCCGCTACTTTTTTTTGCGTTCTATTATGATAACAAAAGCCATTCTTCATAGAACACTGCGTTTCTAAGAAATTTTGTACAGCTTTATGGCTTAACCCCATAGTATTTCTATCTACATCTAAAAAAACAGGCTCGCCGCCGCATAAATGAATGGCATTAGCTGTGGCTACAAAGGAAAGACTTTGAGTAATAACCAAATCTTGATCACACACACCAGCCAAACGTAAAGCAACTTGTAAAGCGCCTGTACCATTGGCACATGCTACAGCATATTTTGCACCAGTTATTTTACAAAGTTTTTCTTCAAAATTGTCGACAAACTTTCCCACAGACGACACAAATGTAGATTCTATGGTATCAAGTATATATTCACGTTCTCTGCCTTTAAACACAGGCGCATGAAGAGGTAAAAAATCCTCTTTATTCACAGCACAAATATCGCGTATACCTTGCAATAAAGCAGAAAAGTCGTGGTTCATATATTGTAAATTCCTGACTTATAATTCTTTCTATTATCAAGATTATTAAACCATTCTATCGTATTTTTTAAACCAGCCTTAAAGCCATCTTTTCCGTCATACATGGGCTTCCAAGATGTCAAAGTACGCAATCGCGTACTATCTGCAAAAAGGCGGTTCACTTCACTTTTTCCAGGTCGTAACCGATCATTATCACATATAATTTTTATATTTTGCCCCATAACCTCAGCTATAAGCTGGGCTGTATCTCCTATACTTATCTCAAAACCGATACCACCATTAATAACTTCACCAAGAACCTTGTCCGCATCGGCCTCAAGCATGGCTACAAAAGCACGAACTGTATCCGACACATGAGTAAAGTCACGTGTAGGAGAAAGCGCACCAAGCTTAATTTCACACATACCACCGAAAATTTGCGTAATAATAGTAGGAATAACTGCACGTGCAGACTGACGGGGACCATAAGTATTAAAAGGACGCAAGATAGTCACTGGAGTTTCAAAAGAACGATAAAAACTTAAAGCCAATTGATCCGCCGCTATTTTTGTAGCAGAATAAGGTGATTGCCCTTGCAAAGGATGCTCTTCTTTAATAGGAACATATTGTGCCGTGCCGTACACTTCGCTTGTGGAGGTATGCACCACTCGCTGTACACCTAAGTCACGCGCTGCTTGTACAATATTCAATGTCCCCTTAATATTCGTATCAACATAGGCATCAGGAGAGTGGTAGGAAAAAGGAATGGCTATAAGCGCAGCTAAATGTAAAACTGTATCGCACCCTTTCATAGCTTCTCGTACACCATTGGGGTCACGAATATCCCCTGCAAATATTTCCATATCCTGAGCATAAGAGCTTGAATCTAACCATCCCCAAGAATTGAAGGAATTATAGTACACAAAAGCACGTACTGAGTAGCCTTGTTGCACAAGGTATTCGGCTAAGTGAGAACCAATGAAACCATCTGCGCCTGTGATAAGTATTTTTTTCATGACTCCCTCATATTTTTTATACCTCAACGACTTCCCAAACACCATGCTTCTTATATTTTAAATATAAACACTAACGTTTTTCAGATTTATACGCCTTGCACTATTTTTTTAAAAAGCACTTCTGAGGCTTGTATTAAAGTAAGTAACTCTTCGCGCGAGCGTACTTTGTCATAGCCAAAATAGTAATTACACAAATTATATTGTACGGCACTTATCTGCGGGCTATATTTTTTAAAATATTTTAAAAATTCACATGTTTTTTTTTCGGCATTAGCAGCATGTTGTAAATTTTTAACAGGTGCAGGGTCCTTACTTGCATCGTTCCAAGTTTCTTGCTGCAAAAATGTAAAAGGTTTTTTCATATACACAGCATATCCAATATTTGCACCATCAGCATTCCCAAAAGTATGATCTGCCACCGAAAGCAAGCCTTTTAATCGTGATAAAAAATAAGGATCAAACAAGTGTCCCGAAGTAACACATTCATAACCATAATCCATATATGGCTTATGCTTACCATCTAAAAAATCTTTCCAATACATAGAAACACGTATAGTATCAAAATCCTTTTCATAATTCTTTATAAGTGTTAAAGATTCTTCTATAGAAAAATGCGCTGAAATATAGTGAGTCGAGTGCTTTGGAAAAAATAAAGCATTACGACCGAGGCGTTTTTTCTCTGCTGCAATTTTTTCTTCTGTATAGGCATTTTGTGCATAATGGATAATAGGACCAATGGAATACATGGGTTTACGACAAACTTTTTTATAAACTTCTTCGTGTGAGGGAGCCCAAGTAAAAAGCGTGGGCAAGGTGTCATAATCCTTAACCCATGCAGTACCTTCAAAAATTTGCGACATATGCGAATAATGAGCTTTTAGCCGATAACTATGCGGTAATCCGGCATATTGTTTAAGCGCCATATCAATACCATAAAACCCATTATTACTCACATATTCAAAAGGGGCATACATTTCCATAGGAATATCTTTGCAAAGTGAATCTAAGTCAGTAACTGGAGCAAAAACTCTATTTTGTATTTCATTAAGATAAGCTGCATTCATCTAGTAACTCTCGCGTAATGTATTTAACAAGATTTTTTAATCACCCACCAAAAAGCTCATTCCTATCCCAAAAGTTGCGTACACACTTTTTGTATTTTATATAACATCTCGAAATATAAATAAAACATACAATATCAAAAAAATACACAGTATTTTTTTACAATAATTATTTTTTGTAAAACATTTATAGTTTGAAATGTTATCCATACAAAAGTTAGTACTATTTGATACCCATCTGTAACGTGCTATGATGGCGCAGAACTTTCACTATGCGTCATTTGTTGCGCATCCCCAAAACTATTTTAACACAGTAAAATTCTAAAAAATATTTCCGCAAATTACAAAAAAAAGTTCAAAAAGTCTAGAAAAACATCAAGATAAAAAGACATAAGCGCAATGTTGATGTTAAAAAGGCTGTTTTTTGAAGGGCTAGTAGTATCTAATAACTGGCTCAAGTATTTGTTCAACAACTAGGTTGTGTCGACATTCAATTTGATTTATGTTAAATTCTTAGCAACAAAGG
>CAYJAD010000039.1:0-23101 GCA_964368075.1 uncultured Desulfovibrionaceae bacterium
ATCAGCGTTTTTAGGTGGATCACCACGCAATGCCAACACATTATCAATACCATTTTCTTCTAAATCGCGCATAAAGGCGCTTAAATGTGCCGCATTCGCTCCCACACAAGTTAAATGCACCATGGGCTCAAGACCCATTTTATGTAACTTGCATGCTATTTCAAGAGTATTATTTTGCGAAGAGCCCCCTGCACCATAGGTAACAGAAGTAAAGGCAGGTTTAAGAACAGACAGTTTCTCTACACAAGCAAAAAAATCTGGCCATTGTTCTTTGGCCTTGGGAGGAAAAAATTCTAATGAATAAAAAGGTTTTTTTTGTTCTTGTATAATGTCAATAATTTTCATGATTCACCTGTCCTTATTAGAAGTAGCCTACATTTACTGAGACAGAAAAACTATATCACTATAACTTGATATGTCAATATATTCTTTTTTGCGAACAGGTCCCCTGCAAAGGTAAAAAAGTAAAACTTACTCACAAACTATACTATAGGAATATTGCGATTTTTTCATGCCTATGCTAAAATGAACTTTAAATATAAAACTATTTCCAAAGGAAAAATATGTTTTCTGTCTTCGTGCGTATATTTTGCCTATGTATCTGTCTTAATACAAGTCTCCTCAATGCCATGGCACAGGAGCACGTTCCCTCAGCACCGGCGACATCTTCCTTCGCGCAGCCACCTGCTGAACCAAACTCGGCACCCAAAACAAATTTACAATTGGCCCCACAAATTTCTTGGCAATTGGTGGAAAAAGGTCTCGAATATGCTTATTTTCCTTTAGCAAATCAAGGTGATGCGAAGCTTGTAGTAGTACGCATCAATCCTAAATATTTTGATTTTGTATTACATAGTATAGGAAAAGACGCCTCCTACCCTAAAACTCTCGACCAATGGGCCACAGAAAAAAAACTCGTGGCAGTTATCAATGCCAGTATGTATTTACCAGGCGGGCGTAGTACAGGCTACATGCGTGATGGTGACTACATAAATAATGATCATATCGCCAAGAAGTTTGGTGCTTTTTTTGTGGCAAATCGACAAAAAAATAAAGGGCCTTCCGCGAAAATTGTAGAAAAAAATGCCCAGCAAACACCACATTTCCTACAAAATTATGACCTTATCATCCAAAATTACAGACTCATTAGTTCTGAGCGAAAAATTTTATGGTCAGCAGGTGGTCAAAAACATTCCATCGCTGCCGTGGGAGAAGACGCTCAGGGGCGTATTCTTTTTATGCATTGCCGCAACCCTATAGATGCCCACACTTTCGCCACCTTTGTTTTGCGCTTGCCTTTAGATGTACGCACTGTCATGTATGTCGAGGGAGGGGCTCAAGCAGGTATGGTATTACGCCAAGGCGACACAAACACTTTTTGGGGTGGCCGCCACCCTGCAGACTTTTTTTTAGGTAATGTAGCTGTGGCTCTGCCCAATGTATTGGGAGTTCAACGAAGAGAAATACGTTAATAGCCTACACCTAACTGCCCACTCAAAGCTCTGCTAAGATGACATATATCTTTTTCAAGCATCTTACTTTTTTAAACAGCCTACAAAGACCTATCTACGATTAATGAAGACCTGTAGGAATGCGCGGTGCCAACAGGCGTAAAGAGTGCGGTTCTATGCAATGTAAACAGTGGGTACTGATATTTTTACAATCTGTCACAAAAGTCCCTTCTTTAACGCTATAAATGGCGCTTTCCTCTAAACTGCAATCAAAAAAATGCAGGACATCATCGCTTATATAATACGCAGTAGTCCAATGCCTGTTTACAGGCTCAGTGTGGGGCATAAGATAGCGAATAAAGCGAAAAATAACGGCACGCCCACGCATATTTTTACTTGATACATCATTACTACGATGCACGCGAGATTTTGGCGGCGCAGACAAATTCAACGATACATTGGGGGCAAGCCATTCTTGCACCGTTTGCCAAAATTGCGTCGGCGATGGTGGTCTCTCTTGTGTGCCCTCAAAGGGGCGCTCCACCGTTAGAGACATTTTTTGAGCTTGAATATTCAGCATGGCGTCTACCAATGCTATATAATCCGTTTTTTGCTCTAAAATTGCCTTGAAAACTTTAGGATTTTGCGAAATCCCTAGCAAGGTTTCATGAAAAATATCACGTGCTTGCAAAGTACGTATTTGATGAGTAACTTTAAGACCATTTAGCACCGCATAGAGTGCACAAAAAACATCTATTTTACCCTGAAAAAAAGGTTTCATACAGCCTCCAAGAGCACTTTACTCCATGTATACGCGCCTGTCAAAAATAAAGGAGTCTGCACAATTTTTTTAACTGCTCAGGGAGCATAAGCCGCTTGAGTACGGAGCTTGAGGGATACTTTTTAACGGTGGAAAACGTTTTCTTAAAAAATAATGAATCACCCCTTCCCTAACAGCCTGCTAGAGCGTGTTCACATAAAATGGTTTTTCGCGTTATATCAAGGAAGATGAGCGCACTTTGAGGGAACATACTCTTCTGGTATTTGACCGAAAAGCGCGTGAAATCTGACGCAGAGACAACCGAAAAGGCGTTTATGTGAACACGCTCTAAATTTAGGGCACACTTTACTGGCTCAAAGCTAGACAAAATAGACAAGTCGGTGTATAAAAAACCTCCTTTAAACCATATTACTATAACTTGATATGCAGATACTAAATAAAACACATGACATTTCAAACCTTTGCAACGAATGGAAAGCAAAGGGGCAGCGCATAGCCTTGGTTCCGACCATGGGCTATTATCATGCAGGGCATGAAGCGCTCATGCGCCATGCACGTACTTTGGCAGACAAAGTAGTGGTAAGTCTTTTTGTAAACCCCACACAATTTGCTCCCGGCGAGGATCTAGCGGCCTACCCCCGTGACTTTGAACGCGACAGCGCCATTGCACGTTCCTTAGGTGTAGATGCCCTTTTTGCGCCGGAAGCTTCTTGCATGTACCCAGAGGGGCATGCCACCGTGATTAGCGTGCCTGCATTATCGCGTACTCTTTGTGGTATTTCGCGCCCCACGCACTTTCAAGGTGTGTGTACAGTAGTAAACCAGCTCTTCATGCTAACCCAAGCGCATATAGCCGTTTTTGGACAAAAAGATTGGCAACAATTGGCCGTTATTCGGCGCATGGTGCGAGATTTACATATTCCTATCACCATTGAAGGATATCCCATTGTGCGTGAAGCCGACGGACTGGCTCTGAGTTCTCGTAATGTCTACATGACCGAAGAAGAAAGAGCACAAGCCCCTGAAATTCAGAAAGGTTTGCAATTTGCACAAGATATGGTGAAAAAAGGCGAAAAAAACGTAGCCCTTTTACAACAAATGGTGCTGGCACGTTGGGCTGACAAGCTTCCCTCTGGGCGCTTAGATTACCTTTCCATTATTGATGCCGCATCCTTAACCCCCTTAGAAACTGTAGGCAAAGACTCGCTTATGGCTTGTGCTGTACGTATGGGCAAAGCAAGACTTTTAGATAATATTCTTCTTTAAAAGGAGTTCCCATGAACTTTCCCAAAGGTAAATACCTTTTCACATCTGAGTCCGTCACCGAAGGCCACCCTGACAAAGTGGCAGACCAAATTTCTGACGCTATCCTTGATACTCTTTTAGCTCAAGACCCTGACTCGCGCGTAGCTTGTGAAACTCTTGTTACCACAGGCATGGCTGTAGTTGCCGGCGAAATAACCACCAAGGGCTATGCCGACTTTGCTCAAGTAGTTCGTGAAACCATTAAAGATATTGGTTATAATAGTTCTGACATGGGCTTTGACTGGCAAACCTGCGCTGTTATTTCTTCCATTGATAAGCAATCTCCCGACATCGCTCAAGGTGTTGACCGCACCGCCCCAGAAGATCAAGGCGCCGGCGACCAAGGTATGATGTTTGGCTTTGCATGTAAAGAAACGGCAACTCTTATGCCTGCGCCCATCTATTGGGCACATCAACTTTCACAGCAACTTACCCGTGTGCGCAAAGCCGGTATTGTTGATTTCTTGCGCCCTGACGGGAAAACACAAGTTTCTTTTGAATACGTTGACGGAAAACCCGTGCGCATTAACAATGTAGTTGTGTCTACACAGCATGCTGACGGCGTAAGCCAATCAGACATAGTAGAAGCTGTGCGCGCTCATGTTATCCGCCCAGTGCTCGAGCCTTCTGGCTTCTTTACCGAAAAGGATTGCGAAGTCTTTATTAACACCACCGGTCGCTTTGTAGTAGGCGGCCCCATGGGCGATTGCGGCCTTACAGGACGTAAAATCATCAATGATACCTACGGCGGTGCCGGTCACCATGGCGGTGGTGCTTTTTCCGGAAAAGACCCCTCAAAAGTAGATCGTTCCGGCGCGTATATGGGACGTTACATTGCTAAAAACGTTGTGGCTGCCGGCCTTGCCGAACGTTGCGAAGTACAAATTGCCTATTGCATCGGCGTGGCTGAGCCTGTATCCGTCTTAGTTTCTTCTTTGGGAAGCAGCGATATTTCTGACGAGGTGCTCACCAAGGCAGTGCGTGAAGTCTTTGATTTACGCCCCTTCTTCATCTCAAAGCGTTTAGATTTACGTCGCCCCATCTACAGAAAATCTTCTTGCTACGGCCACTTTGGTCGCGAGTTGCCAGAATTTACCTGGGAAAAAACCGACGCTGTTGCCGACTTACAAGCCGCAGTTAAATAAAAATAGCATGCCTTTTTTGGGGAGGGAAACCTCCCCAAACTTCCTCCTCTCTCTGTCCCTTTTGGTATGAGTATTCTTTCAAAGAGGCCACATGCTTTTAGAACAAGGCTTACAGCGCTACCTGTTACCACATGAACAAGAAAAACTCGCCACCGCCACTGTAGGCATTGCTGGCGCAGGTGGCCTTGGTGCCAATGTAGCGCTCTTATTGGTTCGTTCTGGCCTACGCCAACTTATATTGATTGATGACGATGTGGTGGATGCCTCCAATTTAAACAGACAGCCTTATTTTCCTCGACATGTAGGACAACCCAAGGTGCACGCTCTGGCGCAAATTCTTCTGGAGCTTTGCCCGCAAGCATCTTTAGATTTACAACAAATACATCTTGATGCCAACTCCTTACCGGCCTTTTTACCCAAGGCACATCTATGGGTAGAGGCTTTAGATGTGGCACAAAGCAAACGTCTCGTCGTAGAACAATGCCTAGAAAAAAATATTTTTTGTGTTAGCGCTTCCGGCATCGCAGGCTATAATGGCCCCCCTATGCAACAGCGCAACCTAGGGGAAAACCTTATTATTGTAGGTGACTTCTCCACCGATATTGCCAACTCCCCTCCCTTAGCGCCACGCGTTATGCAAGCCGCCGCCATGCAAGCAGATGCTATACTCACGAAAATTCTTAATAGCTAATAAGTACCTTTCGTTAATTCCTTCCTCACTAGCTCTTGCCACTTGTGCACAAAAAGTCTACATTTAACCCTTCCTTAAAGGAAAAAGTTCTGCAAGCAGGAGAGATTACCACATATGCCTTTAAAGAATAGACACTTTTTAAAATTACTCGATTTCACTCAAGAAGAAATATCCTATCTTTTACGTTTGGCAGCTCACGTCAAAGCCGCCAAAAAAGCTGGAAACGAAGAGCAATATCTACAAGGAAAAAATATTGTCCTTCTTTTTGAAAAAGATTCTACCAGAACCCGTTGCGCCTTTGAAGTCGCCGCCCACGATCAAGGAGCTTTTACCACATATTTAGGCCCTTCCGGTTCGCAAATAGGTAAAAAAGAATCTATGGCAGACACCGCGCGCGTGTTAAGCCGCATGTATGACGGCATAGAGTACCGTGGCTTTGAACAAGAAAAAGTAGAAACTTTAGCTAAATTTTCTTCGGTGCCCGTGTGGAATGGCCTTACTAATGAATTTCACCCCACGCAAATTTTGGCAGATTTTTTAACCATGCAAGAGCATTGTTCTAAGCCTTTGCACGAGATGACTTTTGCCTATATAGGCGATGCCCGCTACAATATGGGCAACTCACTCATGATTGGCGCGGCTAAAATGGGCATGAATTTTCGCTCTATAGCTCCTCATGGCTCACAAACATATGAAGATATTACAGAAATCTCGCAAGAAATTGCCAAACACAGCGGTGCAAAAATTACCGTCACTGATGACATTGCTGCCGGCGTAGCAGGTTGCGACTTTATTTATACCGATGTCTGGGTATCCATGGGAGAACCACAAGAAGTGTGGGCAGAACGCATTGCGAGATTGCGTAACTACCAAGTAACACAAAAAACTATGGAACTTACGGGCAATCCTCAGTGTAAATTTTTGCATTGCCTCCCCTCTTTTCATAATAGAGATACAGACATGGGTGAAGAGCTATATCAGCTCTACGGCATTGAAGCCATGGAAGTGGATGACAGCGTTTTTGAATCTCCCGCCAATGTGGCTTTTGACGAAGCAGAAAACCGTATGCACACCATTAAGGCTGTTATGGTGGCCACATTGGCCGCGCACTGCCCCAAGGTGTAAAATATCTTTGAACTGTTTATATGTGAGGATTCCCCATGTCTACCATAGTTATTAAATACGGCGGTCATGCCATGGATGACCCTGCTTTGCGCACCCCCTTTGCCAAAAGCATTGTAGCTTTGGTGGAGCAGGGTATGCAAATTGTGCTTGTGCATGGCGGCGGCCCACACATCAATGCCCTTTTGCAAAAATTGCAGATAGAAAGCCGCTTTGAACAAGGATTGCGAGTCACAGATGCTGCCACGGTAGAAGCCGTTGAAATGGCGCTTTGCGGGCAAGTAAATAAAGCTGTCGTCACCATGCTTCAAGAAGCTGGAGGGCGCGCTGTAGGCATTTGTGGCAAAGATGGTGCTCTCTTTGAGGCTGAAATTCTACGCCCAGAGCTAGGTTTTGTGGGCGCCGTACACACGGTCAATGAAGCCGTGGTGCATTGCTTATTACAAGGAAACTTTATACCTGTCATAGCTCCTGTGGCCTATGGTCCCCATGGGCAAAGCTTAAATATAAATGCAGACACTGCAGCAGGTGCCTTGGCAGGTGCCTTACGTGCCGACTATTTTGTCTTAGTTTCTGATGTCCCCGGCGTGCTCGATACAGAAAAAAATCTTTTGCCAAGCCTGAATACCGCGGACATTGCCAAACTAAAAACGGAAGAAGTTATTTATGGCGGTATGTTGCCTAAAGTAGATTCCTGCTTACATGCTTTACAAGCTGGTTGCCAGAGAGCGCTTATTTTAGATGGCAGAGCCGAAGGTTCCTTACAGCGCTACTTACTGCACGATGAAGCCTTGGGCACTGTTATTACCAACACTTAATATATTGTGAAAACAAGTTTGCCCATGCATTATTTTGAGTTTTTCTCTTATTTTTTGCCCTTACGGCGGAAAAAAGGTTTTTTTGTACTTACTTGCTGCTTTTTCTGCTGTGTATTATTGGCAGAAAATACTTGGGCAGCACAAAAATTATTTTCTCCTGCTTTTAAAACCGTGGGAGTATGGGATAAAAACCAAGAAGCACGTATTGATGTGAGCATATGGTATCCCACATATAGCCAGCCTAGTACTGTATCTTATGGGGCATGGCGCTTACAAGTGGCACGGTATGGGCGCAGTGTAGCTGGGCGTTTTCCTGTGATTATCCTTTCTCACGACTCCACAGCCACGCGTTTTTCTTATCATGACACGGCGGCACAACTGGCTCAAGCGGGTTTTGTAGTCATTGCTCCGGAGCACACAAGCGACCATATGGACGCCATGCCCCATCTTTTTCAATGGCAGCAACTAGAAAAAAGAATACACGATATACACACCGTCTTAAATGTTGTTTTACCTCACAAAGATGTAAAAAATATGGTGGACCCTGAACGCATTGCGGTACTTGGTTTTGGCACTGGCGGCACAGTGGCTCTTATGCTGGGCGGTGCGCGCCTTGATGCAACAGGATGGGAAGATTACTGCCTTATGGTACCGCAATCCACAGCATATTGTAACGCATGGGCATTGGGGCATGTGGAAAAAATGCGTGATCAATTGCCCCCATGGGGAAGAGGCTTTCAGGATAAGCGCATTAAAACTGTGGTGGCTATTTCGCCTAAGTACGATATGTTTTTTACCCATAGAGCTTTAAAATATATGAAAATCCCCCTTCTTCTCTTAGAGACGGAAGGCGAACTTGGGAAAAGAGCTTGGCATGCGCACAAAATACAGGTATTTTTCCCCAAGCAAACATCCTATGCCGTCATTGATGACGCAGATGAATTAGACTTAATGGCCCCTTGCCCACAAGAATGGCGCAAAGATTTACCTGAACTGTGTGGCAGAGCCAATGACCAACAGCGTAAGGCCGTGCATCAGGCTTTTCATGATAACTTAGTACATTTTTTACTGGAAAGACTAGGAAAAATTTCTTAGCACATAGTATTAAATACTCATTTTGCAATAATATAAGAGAATACTTGCTTTGTAGGCGCGTATACAGACTCACTAGAGGTATCAAAATATGAAAAAAACCCCCTCTTCTTTTGCGTCAGCATGTGCAAAAAAGACTTCTGGTACAGACACATCTAGTGGCACCTGTTGCGATCCTTTAGAGAATTTACGCCAGCGGGAACAACCACAAAGACTTGTGGATTTTATTAATGAAATTGGAATGTTGCGATTCACACCCCGCACAGGGTACCAATTTTTGGGCACAGGTAAAGAAAATGTGGCGGAGCACTCTCATCGGGTCACAGTTATAGGCTATGTATTGGCTAAATTAGCTGGTGCCGATATAGCACGCACAGTTTTTCTCTGCCTTTTTCATGACTTAGCAGAAGCTCGCACCGGTGACTTTAATTATGTGAACAAAATATATAATAGCACCCAGCCCCGCCTTGCCATGCAACACGCCACCGAAGGCACAGGCCTACAAGAAGACATCTTGGGCTTTTGGGATGAATTAGAAGAGAACACCACCGTAGAAGCGGCTCTGGCTCATGATGCTGATCAACTAGATTTATTGTTTAATTTAAAGTTAGAAAGCGAAAAAGGAAATACCTTTGCTTTGCAGTGGATGGAAAGCGCAATCACACGTTTACATACAAAAGAAGGGCAAGAATTAGGCGCTGTGGTAATGAGTACGCCCTCTCATTATTGGTGGTTTCATGGCCCCGACGCCTCTTGGTGGGCAAAAGAAAAATAGATTGGCATGGAAGAGATATTTTGATGATGTATACTGTACAAGTCATAGCAGTAAATACCGAAGAAGAAAAAGAACTTTTCTTCTCTTTACCTCGGAAGATTTATACTCAAGATACTCCTTGGGTTGCGCCATTGCAAAAAGATGAGCGACGCTTACTTACGCCTACAGAACACCCTTTTTGGGAAAGCGCCACAAGACAACTTTTTTTAGCCATGCGCGGCACCGAAGCCGTGGGACGCATAGTGGCCTTGGTAGACAATAAATACAATGATAATGCCCAAGAAAAATGTGGTGCTTGGGGGTTTTTTGAATGCCAAAACGATACAGAAGCTGCTCACGCCTTATTTGACGCTGTGGCAGCATGGCATACAAAACAGGGTATGCACTTTATGCGCGGGCCATTAAACCCATCTACCAATTACACTTGTGCCATGTTAGTGGGCGGCTTTGAACATGCCCCCGCCATCATGATGCCATGGAATTATGCCTATTATCCTCAACTTGTAGAAAGCTGGGGCATGCGCAAAGAGCAAGATTTATTTGCTTATGCCTTGGACAAAGAAAGTATAGACCTAGCCCCTTGGCTTAAAGAGCAGATTCAGTCGATTAAAGATAAACAAGAGTTTACTTATCGCAAAAGTAGCAAAGCCACCCTACAAGAAGATATTCACTGTATGCTGGATATTTTTCAAGA
The DNA here is from genome assembly GCA_964368075.1 of uncultured Desulfovibrionaceae bacterium. GTDB lineage: Bacteria > Desulfobacterota > Desulfovibrionia > Desulfovibrionales > Desulfovibrionaceae > CAYJAD01. The sequence continues at coordinate 9,875 of CAYJAD010000039.1, forward strand.
AAGCTGGGCCCAAAATTGGGCATTTACCCCCATGTCCATGGCTGAGGCTCAAAACCATGTTAAAGAATTAAAAAGTGTTCTTAATTTAGATTTTTTTGTACTTTTTTATCATGAGGGGAAGCCAGCCGCAGGCATGCTGGCCATGCCAGATATGAACCCCTTGCTTAAACGTCTTAACGGACATATAGGCCTTAGTGCTCCATGGCATTGGTGGTGTACGCGCAAGCATTTGCGCAGCACCTATCGCATAGTGCTTTTTGGCATTAAGGAAAAGTATCGCCTTATGGGCTTGCCTTTGCTTTTATTGGATTATATGCTGGAACAATGCAAAAATCACCCTTACTTCACTTCTGTAGAAGGTTCTTGGTCACTGGAAGATAATGTGGCCGTTAATGATATGATGGAAGATTTTGGCGGTGTTATGACAAAAAGATACCGCATTTACCGAAAGGAGTTAAAAAATTTATGTCTGTAGAACATTTGCAAGGAAAACGTATTTTATTGACAGGAGCCACAGGCTTTTTGGGGCAACACCTTTTACAACAACTCGAACCACTTGTAGCTTCGCATAAAATTAAAGTTTCGTGCGTGGTACGCGCCACTTCTAACCGCACACTCTTACCAAGCTTTGTCAATATATACGAGGCAGATCTAGACTCAGGTCTTGGCCTAGATAAAGCTTTGGAAGGACAAGATATAGTCATTCATATGGCCGCAGTGCTTTTTGGCACCTGCTGGAAAGAATATTTTGCCAACGTGCGCATGGCTAAGGCCTTAGGCAAAGCTATGGCTAAGCAAGAAAGTATCGAAAAAGTACTTTTTGTTTCTTCCTTGGCTGCCACCGGCCCATCTTCTGCACAAGGTGTCGTGGACGATAACAGTATTTCTGCCCCTGTATCTGCCTATGGTTGGTCCAAGAGCATGGCAGAAGAAGTGCTCTACCGCTATTGTCAAGACAAAGTAGTCGTGGTGCGCCCGCCCATTATTTACGGTCCGGCAGACAAAGGCTTACTACCTTTTTTCCAAGCAGTACAAATGGGGCTTATTATCAGCCCCGGTTTTGGGCGTGATTTCCCCGTCTCCACCATCTATGTAGGAGATATGGTCAAAGCCATGTTCTGCGCCTTAAAGCCGCAAGCTTCTGGCATATACCATTGTAATGATGGACATAGCACAAAAACCTATGAAAAAAGCCATACCATGCGCGGTATAGGGCAAATTATTGCTTCCGCTTTGGAAAAACGCACCATTACTTTAAAACTCCCTCTATGCATTTTAGGCATCAGTGCTTATATTAGCACCTTGTGGGGAGCCGTGAGTTCCTGCCTTTGTTGCTGCGCTTCCAAACGTAAGCCGTCTTGGAATAAAGATAAATACCGTGAAGCCAAAGCCTACGGCTGGGAATGCGATGGCACACGCATGCAAAATGAATTAGGCTTTACTCCGGAAAAATCCTTGCAGAGTGGTTTAGAAGAAACCATTGCCGACTATAAAAAAAGAGGATGGCTACGTTAATTTTAGCCATAGGCTCTATTATTTTTCTAACTCGTGTCTGCATAAAACCTTCTCTTGTATTTTTTTAAAATATAAGAAAAATACTTTATGTAGGCACGAGTCCTATGAAAATCAACCCCCAAAATAAAAAATGCGCATTACATGAAAATAACCTTACAAGAAGTTTCCAAGTACTTTGGTGGCCGCACCATTTTAGAAAATTTTTCCCTTGATATAGAATCCGGTGTGCGTTTATGCGTTTGCGGTTCCAACGGAACTGGCAAGTCCACCCTATTGCGCATCATTGCCGGTATGGAATCCACCGATGGGGGACGTGTACTCTTACCCAAAAATTGCCGCCTCGGCTTTGTGGAACAAGAACTTGACCAAGAATCCTTAGAAAAACCTTTGCTAAGCTATGTGCAAGAAGCCTTACCGCATTGGCAAGATTTTTGGGATGACTGGGAGCGCGCCGCTGCCTCCAAGGACGAAGCAACCCTAAAAAACCTCATGGCACGTCAGGCAGAATTAGAAGCTATATATGGCTACAATCCTGAACACAGAGCACAAGCTGTACTTAGTGGTTTGGGTTTTTCACAAAATAAATGGAGCATGCCTTTACAAAAATTATCCGGTGGATGGCGCGAAAGAGCCAAGCTAGCTCGTGTGCTGACGGCAGGTGCGGACATTTTACTTTTAGACGAACCCACCAACCACTTAGATATTGAAGCCGTGGAATGGCTTGAGAGCTTTTTATTAGGCTTTCAAGGGGTGCTTGTATTTGTGGCGCACGATAGAATTTTTATGGATAAAGTCAGCAGTCATGTCTTGTATCTTGGCATGTCTCGCCCCTTTTATCGCAAAGCAAACTTTACTCAATTTTTGCAATATCAAGAAGAGTTAGAAGCGCAAAAACAGCGCGAAGCCAAGAATTTACAAGAAGAAATTGCTAGAAAAATGGCCTTCGTTGATCGTTTTCGTGCTAAAGCAACCAAGGCAAGACAAGCTGGTTCCCGCCAAAAAATGGCCAAAAAGCTGGAAAAAGAGCTGGAAAATTATCAACCAGAGCATCGCCGCCGTTCTTTAAACTTTAGCTGGCCAGAAGCCACACGCACAGAAAAAACCGTTCTTGGTGTGGTAGATGTTGACTTTGCTTTCCCTCAAGATGGTAAGCGCCTGTGGCCCCCTTTGTCTTTTAATCTGTATAGAGGGCAACGCATAGCCTTGGTAGGCCCCAATGGTTGCGGCAAATCTACTCTTTTAAAAGTTCTTGCCGGACGCTTAGAAAAAACCGGCGGTGTGGTGCAATGTGGCTCCTTGGTGCGCATGGGCTTTTTTAGCCAGCACCAACTGGATGTATTGAATGCTGAAGGCACAGTGCTTGGGGAAATTCGACGACTTTCTGACCCGCGCACCACCGAAGAAGAGCTTATGAGTGTCTTAGGGCTTTTTCTTCTGGGGCAAAATTATTTTGAGCGCAAGGTTTTTTCTTTATCCGGTGGAGAAAAAAGTCGTCTTATTTTAGCTACGTTATTCTTAGCTCGCTGTAACTTTCTTGTGCTGGACGAACCTACCAACCATCTTGACTTAGAAAGTCGTGAAGCACTTATTACGGCTCTTGATGCCTTTGAAGGCACCTTGCTTATGGTGGCTCACGATCGTTGGTTATTGTCAGAAGTAGCACAAGAAGCATGGGCTCTTTCCGAAGAAGGCATAACACGCTATGAAAATGGCTTTGCCGAATACGATGCCGTGCGCCGTGCGCAATTACTTGATAAAGAAAAACCCAAAGCTGAAGGTGGCTTTGCACTGAAAAATGGACAAAAAGGAGAAATTAAGCCTTCTCTTTCGCGGGAAGATTTAAAAAAGCTCAAACGCCAACAAGCTGAAGAGCGCAACGCCCTTTATAAAAAAATGCAGCCTTTACAAAAAAAATACATGGCCTATGAGACAGAATTAGAAGAGCGCATGGTCGAGCAAGATTCTTTAGAGCAGCAGCTGGCAGATCCAGATGTCTATGCCGACGCTTCTCAATCAGGCCCCCTGCTTACACGTTTTGGTGAAATACGTACCCGCGTGGATGAACTTATGGAAAAAATGGGCCAACTAGAAGAAGAGCTTGCTGTTTTTGAAGAACAAAAAGCTGCCATGCTCAGTGATGACCTCTCATGACCATACCAACCATAGAAGTTGTAGCAGGAGTTATTTGGCAAAAAGCTTCCCCAGAAAACACAACGTCAAGTGCAAAGTTTTTAGCTTCTTTACGTTTACCACATATGCCCATGGGAGGCTTTTGGGAATTTCCTGGCGGCAAAATAGAGCCTAAGGAGCATGCAGAAGAGGCTTTGCAGCGTGAGCTATTAGAAGAGCTTGGCATTATGGTAAAACAATGGATTTTTTGGAAAAGCGTAGAACATGCCTATCCTACGCGCCGAGTTATTTTGCATTTTTTTCATGTGACAGCTTTTGACGGGCAAGCGCAAGGCCTAGAAGGGCAAGAGGTACGATGGATTACCCCACAAGAAGCACAACACTTGCCTTTTTTAGAAGCAGACATACCTCTTGTAGAGGAGCTTTTAAATAAACAAAGTGAATTGTTTCAAAAGAGCGTATAACTGGGGTGTGGACTTTTTCTTGTAAGAAGGAGTAAGTTTGCTTACACTGCACAAAGCAGCGGGGGAAATACATATGAGAGAATATCTGTGGAATGAAAAATACTCTACAGGAAATGCTAATATTGATGCACAACACCGTAGAATTTTTGACATGCTACGAGATTTTCAATTAGCTTTTTATGATGAAGTCAGTGAAAAACTCGTTTTAGAAAAAATTAATGACTTGCAAGTATATGTAGTAGAACATTTTTCTTTAGAACAGCAAGAGATGGAGCCCTTTAAAGATCAGCTCGTCTTATATGCAGAGCACATGCAACATCATGAGCTTTTGATTGAAACAGTGGGTGTATTTATGGAGCGCTTTCACAAAGAAGGGGCAAGTATTGCACAAGAAATGTATAGTGTGCTGGGCATGTGGCTAGATACACACATTAAAGACATGGATATAAAAACATTTGAGGCTATCAAAGCTCTTAAAGTATAAATTACCTATGACAAAGTTTTTTCGTGGAGGAAAAAATGCAAAAGAATCTTCGCGTGGCTGTTGTTGGAGCCACAGGTGCCGTTGGTCGTGAAATGTTAAAAACCTTAGAGGAGCGCGCCTTTCCTGCAACAGAAATTGTGCCCTTTGCCTCTGCCCGTTCTGCCGGCATGAAAGTGCCCTTTGGCGAAACAGAGCTTGTGGTACAAGAACTAAAAGAAGATGTTTTTGATGGTTTTGACATAGCTCTTTTCTCTGCTGGTGGCGGAACTTCAGAAAAGTTTGCCCCCCATGCTGCTGCTGCCGGATGCGTGGTTATTGATAATTCTTCTGCATGGCGCATGGATGAACGCTGTCCCTTAGTAGTGCCAGAAGTTAATGCCCATGCCCTTGAACAGCACAATGGTATTATTGCCAATCCCAATTGTTCTACCATCCAAATGATGGTGGCTCTAAAACCTTTACACGATGCAGCAAGCATTAAACGTGTTATCGTATCTACCTATCAAGCTGTTTCTGGCACTGGCCAAAAAGCCATTGCGGAACTAGAACAGCAAGTACGCCAAATGTTTAATATGCAAGACCCAGATGTGGAGGTTTACCCTCACCGCATTGCGTTTAACTGCTTACCACATATCGATGTCTTTATGGACAACGATTACACCAAAGAAGAAATGAAAATGGTGCACGAAACAGTAAAAATTTTGGAAGACCCTCAAGTAAAGGTCACAGCAACTTGTGTGCGTGTACCTGTATTTTATGGGCATTCTGAGTCTGTGAACATTGAAACAGAAAAAAAATTGACCGCCGCTCAAGCCAGAGCTATTTTAGCCCAAGCCCCCGGCATTCAAGTATACGATAATCCACGCGAAAAAATGTATCCCATGCCCATCGATGCCGCCGGCGAAGACGCCACCTTTGTGGGACGTATTCGCGAAGATGAAACCATTGAAAATGGCCTAAATTTATGGGTTGTTTCTGATAATATTCGTAAAGGTGCCGCACTCAATGCTGTACAAATTGCTGAAACCCTCTTGGAAAAAGAGTGGCTTGGCGTCAAAAACCGTAAGGTATTTATTGAAAAATAATGCAAGAACATCTTGAAATATTAGAATCCTCTGCTTATCTTGAGCGATTACTCGCAGTTCCTCGCCCAAGTGCAGAAAAAATTCTTGCTTTTCATGAGCATAGAGTAGGCGCCATTTGCAAAGATGCGCGCCTGCTCCTTGCGCCCCTCGACGATCACCTTTGTCATCGCGGGGACGGCGTTTTTGAAAGCATTGCCTACAGAAAAGGGCGTCTTTTTCAGTTAGATGCGCATATGGAACGCATGCAAAACTCCGCTGCAGGGCTTAAAATCAGCCCCCCCTGTTCATGGAATACAGTGCAAGAACGTATATTAGCTGTGGCTAAAGCCAGCGGCAAAGAAAATGGCGCCATTCGCATCTTATTGGGGCGCGGCCCCGGTGGTTTTGGCATTTCACCAGCAGAATGCCCTGAATCCTCCTTATATATCATTGCCATTGAAAGCTCTATCCCTGCTGATAGCTGGTATAAAAAAGGGCTCAGCGCGTGCCGTTCTGCCATACCTGCCAAACAAACATACTTAGCAAAACTGAAAAATGCCAACTATTTACCCAATGTACTGATGGCAGAAGAAGCTTTGGCAAAAAAAGTAGACGTCGCTTTTTCTTTTAATGAAAATGACCACCTTGCCGAGGCCACTGTGGCCAACGTGGCACTTATTTCACAGGATGGAGCGCTTATTTGCCCTCATTTAACCAATGCCCTTTCCGGAACCACTCTTATGGCGGCTTTGGAAGTAGCAAAAACTCTTTTACCAGTACGTTTTCAAAACATTGTAGAAGAAGATATTTGGGCTGCTCAAGAGGTACTACTTTTTGGCTCAAGCCCTTTATGCGTTGGTGTAACACATTATGAAGGGCGCCCCATAGGCCATGGGCAAACGGGGGCCATGTCGCATACCTTGCGTGAACACCTTATGCAAAGCTTATGGAATGAGGGAACATCTTTTGAGTAATGAAAAAGTCATACAGCCTAAAGGCGCACCCGCACAAGCCATAGCAGACACCGAACAGCAAGCAAAGCCTGTGGCTGATTCTGTAGAAACTCCCCCTTCTACAAAAAAAGCCCATGTGCCCGCAAAAGCAAAAGCGGAAAATGACGAATCTAGGGATAAGCATGCTGATCAAAAAGCTTCTGTAAAAAAAGAAAGTCAAGCCATCATGGCTCATGAAAAGCCTTTACCTGTATTACTTATGGATGCAGGCCTTACCTTCACGCACGTACAGCAAGAAGTACTTGCACTGGCCCAGCACCTACAAGCTCAAGGCTTTGCTGTTGTTCTGGCTTGCCCTGAGCACAGCGCCCTGCAATCTAAAGCGCAAGAAGCCGGCTTTGATATTTTTACTTTGCGTGCTAAAGGACAAGAAATTTCTTTAGGGCTCAGGCTTTCGTTACGTTTGCTTTGGCGCTTTAAGAAAAAAGATCCACTATGCATACATATTTTCTCACCTGATTGCTTGCCCGCCATACATCGCTTAGTGCGGTGGCGCTTGCAAGGGGCAACGCTGACCTATTATTCTGCTTTTGCAACGCCTCCTGCGCTTGCTGCCACAAAAGCAGAAGGTACGGAATCGCCTGCTTATGCGCTTTCGGCGCCCATGGTAAAGCATCTTGAATGCATAGATAAGGTCATCGTCCCCTCTTCTTATATTCGTAGCACATGGGCCCATGCTGGCCTTGAAGCCTCGCGTCTTAAAGTTATACGCACGGCGCTACCAAAAGAAAACACGGAGCCAACTAAAGCCAGTTCTGAGCGATTTATCTTTTTAGTCATGACAGACTTTATAGAAAACTCTTGCTTAGATGTGCTTTTTGGAGCCATGCTTGAAGTAGAAAAAAACGATTTTTCAAAACCTTGGGAAGTACGTGTTGTGGGGGAAGGGCCAGCCTTTGGTACCTATGTACAAAGAGCCGAAGATTTAGGCGTGGCTTCACGCCTTTCTTTACTCTCTACTTTAGATGAAGATTTTCCTCTACAAGCCACATTGCCGCATGCGCATGCACTCATTTTGCCACAATTAGGCCCTCAGGGGAATATACATGCTTGCATGAACGCATGGGCTTTGGGACTTCCCATTATTGCTACCAACATTATTGAATATACAGAACTTACCGAAGTGGCTGCCCGAATCAGCCGTGGTTCCAAAGGCGGCATTTTAAGCATTATGCCGCAAGATGCCAAAGCCTTAGCTGCAGCCATGCAGCAAGTAATGGAAGATACAGAAAAATATACAGAACTTGCCAAAGAAAGCGCCCACATGCGCAACTATGCTCTTCTCCCTCGCCTTCAAGACACATATCTTGAAGTATATAAAGGGGGCATTGCTAGCTTTGGTTGGGTGATACCCAAAAAGAAGGCATAGGTTTTTATGAAATGTAAAGTATGCAAAGCCCCGGCTGTGGTTTCTTTGCGCAGTCACCATGCGGGCTTTTGTGGCTCTTGTTTTTTAAAATTTTTCAGCGGACAAGTGGAAAAAGGCATACGCAAGCAAAAGCTTTTTACCCATGACGATAAAATTCTTATAGCTCTTTCCGGCGGCAAAGATTCCTTAACTTTAATGTTAGAGCTTTCTCGACAAGAATATAATGTTACTGGTTTACACATCGATTTATCCATACCCAACTCTTCCGAAGCCACCAGAGCCGTGGTGGAACGATTTTGTGCCCATCACGGATTTAAACTCATTGTCAAAGAAATGCGCGCCGAAGGCTTGGCCATTCCAGATGTAAAAGCACGCTTAAAGCGCCCTATTTGCTCGGCATGTGGCAAAATTAAACGCTACTTTTTTAATAAGGTTGCCATGGATGAAGGCTTTACTGCCTTAGCAACAGGCCACAATTTAGATGATGAAGTTGCGCGTCTTTTTAGCAATACCATACGTTGGGACAGAGCGTATCTTTCTGATCAAGGCCCCAAGCTTGAGGCAGAAAGTGGCTTTGCCTGTAAGGTAAAACCTCTCTGGCGTCTTACGGAATTTGAAACAGCCAACTATGCTTTTTTAATGGGCATCGAGAATCATTATGGTTCATGTCCCTATAGTCAAGGGGCCAGCTTTACTCAGCATAAGCACCTTTGGCAACAATTGGAAGAAGCCATGCCCGGACGCAAAATTGACTTTTACCAAGGTTTTTTACAAAGAGGACGCCCCATTTTTGCAAAACATGAAGCGGAAGAAGGCGTGGCCTTAAACCCTTGCGCTTGTTGCGGCTATCCTACCTCAGCTGAAATATGCGGGGTGTGCCGCATCAAAGAAGTGGTCAACACAAGCAAATAAGCAAAAATGCTTTGCTTAATCAACGTTTTCTATATCCCAGTGTAGCTCTTGCAATTTCTGCACGCTAATGGCGCCATGGCGCCGAATACTCACGGTGTTTGGCGCACAAATCTCTACAATGGTTGAAGGCAATCCCCCTTGGCAAGCAGGCTCTGCAGCCAAAACATGGGGCACATGTTGTAATAATTCTTTGCTCAGCTCTTGAGGCCTTTGTGGTGGTGCTTCACCACTAATATTGGCGCTGCTACATACCAAGGGTGTGCCCACCGCCAGAGCAAGTCCTAATGCCAAAGGATGCGATGATATACGCACAGCTACTTTCCCAGTTCCTGCTGTAAGCATAGGTAGTATATGCTCTTTGGCAGTACACAACAAAGTCAAAGGGCCTGGCCAAAGTTGCTCTGCTATACGCCTTTCTTCTTTTCCCACATGCGCTATGGCTTCTACTTGCTCCCAATGGGCTGCCAGTACAGGAAGAGGCTTTTGCTCAGGGCGTTTTTTAGAGGAAAAAATTTTGTCCACTGCAGTGGGATTATTCATGGCGCAGCCCACAGCAAAAAAAGTTTCAGTGGGATAAATAAGACATTGTCCTTGTGTTAAAAGCTGTATTGCCTGTTCTAAAGAAATTTCATTTTCTGCCTTATAAGCACAACTAGCATCTGTTGGAGTAAACATCATGGCTAAAAAACCTTTACGAATTATTGCTGTGGGCGCGTTAAAAACTGCCCATTGGAAAAGTGCCGCCGCACACTATGTGCAACGTTTGCAACATTGGCGTCAACTACAAGAAGTTATAGTAAAAGATGCTGATGCAGCCCTACCTATGGCAGAGCGCAATGCCCTTGAAGGCCAAAAAATTTTAGCCCAAATACAAACTTCTGATATTGTCATTTGTCTAGATGAAAAAGGCAAAAACTATACCTCAAAAGAATTTTCTACTTTTGTACAAAAAGTATCAGAAAATGCTACGCGCACCCCCTGTTTTGTGGTGGGAGGTGCCTTTGGCTTAGATGCAAAAGTACGCGACGCATGCACACATTTAGTGGCTTTAGGCCCCATGACTCTACCCCACGAACTGGCAAGAGTGGTCTTGTTAGAGCAATTATATCGAGCCGAAGCCATTTTACGCAAGGTGCCCTATCATCACGAATAGGGCAACCAATAAAAAAATCTCTAGCCTATACACCATTGCTTGGCAAGAGTTGATTTACACCCTATTAACCAGCCTTAACGATACTCCAAAAGTAACGTTTTTGCTCTTGTATAATATAGCTACTTTCATTTTCCACAAGCCAGCCCAATTCAGCTAGCTCGGCATCTGGCGCTTTATCTAAGGTCAAAAACACCACACGCCCTTCTGTGGCCATATGATCTTTCACAAACTCTAACAATTGCGCATAAGGCATAAAAGCTCTGCTTACAATAAGATGCGCATCTACACCCTGAGCTTTTTGCTCTGCAAAAAAATCCTCAGCACGACCACGATACACTGTGGTTTGTTTTAAAGGACTTTGCATGGCATTACACTGGGCCAAAACATTGCTCAAAAAAAGGGCTCTCTTTTCGCGAGATTCCACAAGATGATAATGCCCCTCTTGCCATAGCATACGTAAGACGATGCCCGGCAAACCTGCACCCGCGCCTAAATCCCATATGTGCGCATCTTCAGGCACAGGCGGTAATGTGCGCAAAAACTCTTCCAAATAAAAAGAATCTACCATAAGAGTCTGTAAACAATCTTGCCAATGACGTGCCCCTACCAAGTTCATGACCCTATTCCATTGCATAAGCAAGGTGACATACATGGCTAGGGGCGCATGCACTTCTTTAGGAACTGTAAGAGGCCAAACAGCAGTGGCTTCAGCTATATGCCTTGCTGTAACCTGTGGAGACTTATTTCTTTTACTGTTGTTTTTATACATAAAAGCACTGTATCATATTGCCTTATAATTGCAATGAAGCCATGTCAAAATAAATTTTTAGTAATCCTTTTATATATTTGAGTAAATTTATTCAAAATAAAAATTATCATCATTATATACCTTGCTTGTTACACAGAAATATTTTATAATAATTTGTTGACTTAATTGTAAACTTGCAAAAAATACTGACTCTGCTGACATAGGTATATAGTAGCAACGCAACAGTAATAGTAAGTAAAGAGTTAATTAGACACGGTTTCCTATCAATTAACACATTTCTGGGCTTATAAAGCAAATATTAATTTTATTGAACAAATAAACAAAATGCACTTTTGACACGGTCAAAGTCTTTGTAATAAATTTTGTGGAGGAATTTTATGCGTTATCTTTTACCCTTAGTTTTGGTGGCAGTATGCTTTTTAAGCGCCTGCAAGCCAGAAGAAAAACAACAAAGCAACTCTCAGCTTGCTATATATGTGGTGGATACGACACGTCTTTATCGTGAAAGTGTACCCGCGAAAGCGAGCATGGATTTTTTAAACTCTATTCAAACAGAATTACAAAAAACATTTGCTGAGTTGCAAACAAAAATTCAAGCAGACCCTCAAAATGTTGAAATACAGCAAGAGGCTCAAATGGTTTTAACCCAACTACAGCAACGTATGAATGCTGAAGAACAAAATGCCATGAACCTCTTGAACGATGTTATTGGCAGAGTTTTAGATGAGTATAGAGAAAAAAACAAAATCTCTTTTATCTTAAGCACGGAAACTGTACATTCCTATGATAAATCTTTGGATATAACCACAAAGATTATGGAAATCCTGAATAAGGAAAAAGTGGAATTTAAAGCCATTATGCCCAATGTACCCATAAAACCTGTTATTATACCGACCCCTGAAAAGAAAGAGGCCCCTGCGGCAACTAAAGAAGACGCAGAAACCCAAGAGAAAAAAGAAGTCACTGCGCCAAGCACAAAGCCTGAAGACGAAGCTAAGAAGCCTGCTGAAAGCAAGGAAGAGCCCAAAAAAGAAGACTCTTCTGAGTCAAAGGCAGATAAAGCCGCAGAGTAATCTTATTTTTCATTAGATTAAAAGCGCTGATTTTTTTCAGCGCTTTTTTTTATTTCTAAATCTAGACATCTGCCCAATTTTGTGCGGAGACGCATGCAATGCTGACGACAGGCAAAGCCACCGATAAATAATCAGGAATAGGGAGAGCTTTGTTTGGGCGTTAAATAACTGCCTTTATATCCTTTTGTCGTGCACATAACGGTTTACACAAAAATATATTTTTACAACAGCATAAAAAAAATTACAAAAAATAATTGTGCAAGTCATTTATATTTGGTGTGATGCTGCTCCCAATCTTCGCGAATCTGTTTGTAATGTGAACAGCATAATAATTCATAAGAGGAAACAAGAGGTAGTAAGCGGGAACAGCTTAAAAGTGTAACTATGCAACGTATGAGGCATAATACGCATTGACTAATGTCTACATTTCGAAGAGCTTAGGCAATAAATCATCGCTCAAGCTCTTTTTTTATCATTTATTCAGTGTACTTTTAAGGGTATATTTTAACCACTAGCTAGAGTGAATGTTTCAGTTTACTTCCATCTGCGCACAGAAAAGGGGCATAAAGTTTTCACCTTATGCCCCTTAATTATTTTTTGTCTACCCTACTGCATCAATTGGAATATCCACTTACCTTGATGGTATGCGATGAGTTCCGTCATGCTTCTGGCTGTTACTTTGCAGGGCGCTTTGAGCGCTTCTGCTTTAGTAGCGCCATAACAAAGATGTTCATATTGTTTATAGCGAACGAAACCAATTTTGTCATTACCCTGAGAATCTCTGATTTCAGTGGTGTACTCATTGGGGTTTACACTATTGTAATATGCCACATAGCCCGCTCCTTCCTTGCGTACCGCTTTTGCTGACTCTTTCGGTAACAAATTCTGGGCAACATGATGCATCAGGGACTTGGCTACAGCTTTGAATGATTCTTCTGCAGCCATTGCTACTGAATTTGTAGCCAATGTAAGTCCTAAACAAAGGCCTAAGCAAATACTGAGGCTCTTTAAGGCTTTTAACGAATATTGCATAACAGACCTTCTAACTTATTCTCGGTTATGTATTTCAGTAGCGCTCAATCAATATTAATTATTGAAAGAGAAGTTCTGCACGACGGTTCAAGTAACGACCTTGTTCAGTCTTGTTGTCATACTTGAAGGACTTGCCGCGGCCGATGGCGCGCATACGGCTAGCAGGAATGCCTTGAGTTACAAGGAAAGCCTTAACAGAGTTAGCGCGACGTTGGGACAAGTTTCTGTTGTAAGCGTCAGAACCGATGT
>CAYJAD010000040.1:0-21770 GCA_964368075.1 uncultured Desulfovibrionaceae bacterium
CGTTATCTTTGCTTATTTTTCTATTTCGGGTTTAATTCGTGGTTTTTGCAAAGAAGCATTTAGTTTAATTGGCCTTATTGGCGGCATTTGGCTTGCCTATACCTATTATCCTGTACTAAGTCCTCACCTTTCCTTTATCAGTGGCGAAGGATGGCGCACCATTGCATCCTATATTATTATTTTTCTTGGAGTAAATTTTATTACAAGCTTTTTAGCCTTTGTAATGCAAGGGCTTCTCACCTTGGCCATGTTGCCTTGGGCAGATAAATTAGCCGGCATTATGCTTGGTTTTGCCAAAGCTGTACTATTAAGCAGTGTTATTGTACTGGTAACACAGCGTTTTTTTGAAGATGCAGACTTTTTAAAAAATTCTTTTATTCTGCCCTACCTGCTCAATTTTATAGAAAGTATTCGTGGGTACATACCCAGTGAATTTTTTAACATAAACTTTTAAGGGAATATATGAAAGCTCTTGAACAACTAAACTCTGTTATTGAGGCACTTATCGCCCCAGACGGCTGCCCATGGGACAAAGAACAAACAGCGCAATCTTTAGCCGACTATGTTATTGAAGAAAGCCATGAATTGGTAGAGGCCATACGCTTTGGTACCAATAAAGATGTTTGCGAAGAATTGGGCGATGTAGCCTTCTTACTCCTTTTCATAGCCAAACTCTATGAAAACAAAGGAGATTTCTCGCTAAACACGGCCCTAGCCATGAATGCAGAAAAAATGATTCGCCGCCACCCCCATGTTTTTGCCGATACGACCTTTGAAAATTTAGACGAGCAGCTCAAAGCATGGGAAGCCATTAAACGTAGCGAAAAGAATACAGACGAAAAAACACCTGCCGGAATTTTCGATTCTCTTCCCAAAAGCTTACCATCATTAATTAAAGCCTATCGTATCCATTCAAAAGCAGCACGCGTCAACTTCACATGGCCAGAAGAGCAAGATGTTGAGCAACAAGTAGAAGCCGAATGGTTAGAATGGATTGACGTAGCTCAAGGGCAAGATAAAGAAGCACAAACCCACGAACTGGGCGATATGCTTTTCACCTTAGTAGAATTAGGCCGTCGCAAAGGCATTAAAGCCAGTGAAGCCCTTGATTATACAAATCATCGCTTTTTACAACGCTTTGCCGCCATGGAAGCTTTGGCTCGCCAGAGAAATTTAGATTTTGCAAACCTTGACCTTGATGCCAAAGACAGCCTTTGGGATGAAGTAAAAGCAGCAGAAAAAAATACCTAGCAAATAATTATTTTTATTAAAAATATTAACAAATTATTACAACAAAAGCATTTCGTACTGTGGGGAAATATGTTTTCCCCATGGCATAGGGGAAAGGATTATGACACAAGACACCAAGGGTCCTCAATCATTACATAATGCAGAAGAGCAAGAACAATCTTCACAAAAGGCGCCTCTCAAGGAAGAACAGAATACGAATATTCCTGCTCCTCAAAATCAACACGCCGTGCATTCTGAAACAGCACAAGAACAAACAGCCTTTCTTGCTCCCCACACCTCCCCAGAGAGCCCACAGACCACGCCAATAGAAAATTCAGAAAAAGCGAACTTTTCCGGTAATTACGGTACAGCTCCCATACATTTGGCTACCCCTACATATTCCATTCATTCTCCCACCGAGGCACAAGAGCAAAATACCCTTGAAGCCCCCATGGCTGAAACATTCGCTTCGCCAAATTCGTCCTCGCAAACAGATACTTTGCACATGGCGCAAGAAATTCACACAGGTTCCACAGCACAGCCTTCAGAACATACCCAAACTGCGCCTGAAAACTCTGAAGAAAAAGCCCCCGAAGAAACGTTACCCCTAGGCCCTGCCGCCAAAGGCTTTCAGCATATGGCAAAATGGGGGCCTTTGTATTTGTGTTTATTTTTCATACTGCATATGTTTGCATCCCTGTGGTTTCCCTCTATTTTCTACCATATGGAATTACAGTACATTGAAGTTTTTACTAAAATGCAGCAAAGCGGGCAATGGCTTATTCCCCCTGCCACAGATGCTTTAGGTGCCACCTTTCCCGGCTACTTTTGGTTTATGAGTCTAGTACAGCTTATCCCCGTACCTGAATCACTCTTTTTACCCATACTCTCTTCGCTCACAGCCTTTATTGCGCTCAGCGGTGTGTACACTTTAGGGCGTTGCTGTCGTTTAGAAAACAATGGTGCTTTTGGCGCCCTGCTCTTGCTTTTATCATGCCCTCTTTTCTTGGTGTTCTTGCACTTAGTTGGGCCAGAATTGCTCACTACAGGCTTTTTCTGTTTTGCCCTTGCCTTAATTTTCAGAGGACTTACGCAGGAATCTGCGCCTTTTTCCTTTATTTTTGGTTTCACTTTCACAGCGCTAGCCACATTTACCGGCGGCTTTCTTCCTTTATGGACAGTGCTTATTGCCAGTATATTACTTGTACTTTGGCGTCTTGATATTCACCGTGCCCATAAGCTTGATGCCGTAGTTGGCTTTGGCTGTATGGTACTCCTTTTCGCCACATGGCTCGTTGTGGTTATATTGGGCAGTCAACACGCAGATGTGTTGCACAACCTTATGCAACAAGCACTTGTACCTTTCATACCGCCTTATTGGCCTGTGCCTACCCCCTGGGCTTTGGCATTTCTCTGTATGGGGCTCATTCCTTGGATGGCGGCTCCTCTTTTCTCCCCTTGGTTTGCCGTGCTCAAAAACTCTTTCAAAAGCTTAAAGGCTTCACGCACAGACAATTCCGGCCCCACGTGGCTTTATCTTGTGCTTTTTGTGGGCATGGCCTTGGTGGTCTTGCAAAAGAGCGATATTCTTTCTGCTGCCCTTCCTTTACTGCCTGTATTGGGCATAATTTTGGGCGCTACAGTTTGTAACTTTTCAAAAACAGGAAGCAATGTTTTCTTCCTACTTTTTGCGGTATTTTTACTTCTTTGCGGAGCCTTACTTACCATAATTAGCATTCCTTCCGCTGCACCGTATTGGAGTGACTATGTCAGCAAATTTACCTCTAAAGAAGTAACTACCATTTTACAAACCTTACCCGGTTTGCCCATACTCTCTGGTCTCTTTATTCTTACAGCGGCCTTACTTATTAAATTTACTCAGCGACAATCTGCTCAAGGTTCCTTGCTCGTCATGGCACTTTTTAGCGTATTGGCCGTGCAACCTTTCTTTATACTTATTTCGCCTTCCTTGGTGGGAACCTATGCCAAATACCACTCCTTAGGCGGCGGCCTTGGCACGGTGTTACTACCTGAAAGCATGCCTCAACCCAAGCTAGAAAATACTGTGGTGCAACCTCTTTGGAAAAACAACTCAGAGAAAAAGACACCAGAAGCCCCAGCGGTACAAACTCCCGCTGAGTTAACAAACCCAAAGGCTCAAACAAGCCCATCAACGGTGGTAGACCCAAAAGCGTCAGAGGATGCGAAGCTTACACCTGCTCCCGCTATTCCTGAAATTCCGGAAACACCCGCAGCAGTAATCCCTCCCCCTGTGCTTCCCGTCACTCCGGCACCTGCGGCTCAATAATAAGGATAAAAGGGCTCTTTATGAAAAAAATTATACGCCATGCTTGGTACATTTGCTTCGCTTGTTTCTTTACTTTTAGCTTTATGCAAGCCTCTCAAACGCAAGCAGCTGCATTTGACCCTACGCTACAAGTAGAAGTGCAATATTCCAAGCAAGCTAAAGTCTCCGAGGCTGTACCTATCACAAGCCTTATTACGCCCAAATCTTTTTCTATGGAACAGCCCATGGGCATGAAAGTTGTTTGCAGAGGCTGCCCCGAAGCCGACTATTCCATACGCAGAGGTTTCCCCACTTCTCGCATTACTTTTAATAAACCAGGAACCTACACTCTCACTGTAAGTACAGGCATTTTTATGTCTGCAGGTTGAGGCGGTGGCAGTACGCTTGATGCACTGGACGTGCAGACTATTCAAATAACTGTCAAATAACGATTTGCACCAATGCCTCTTATATGCTAACCATATAAGAGGTTTTATTTTACCCTTATAGGAGGAATATATGAATGTAGTAACAAATGCAGAACAGATTACTCCCTTACGTGAAGGCCAAACTGTGCCTCAAGGTTCTCTCACCACCATGGATGGCCAAACAACCACCTTACAAGCAGTTTTACAAGATCAAGCTGCGGTGCTTATTTTTTATAGGGGGTCATGGTGACGCTTTTGCCTCACGCAGTTAGCGGGAGTCAATAACATCCTTTCCACTTTAGAAGAGCGCGGCTATATAGTGCTTGGTATTTGCCCTGATACCACAGAAGGTTTGCAGCAAGTACACAGCAGTAGAAAACTGAAATTTCCCCTTTATTCCGACAGCACAGTGCAGCTTGCCACAGACTTTGGCATTGCTTTTCATGTGGATGATGAAACCGCCAGTATGTATCTAAATCAATATAAAATTGATCTAGATAAAGCCAGTGGACATAACCATCACAACCTGCCTGTTCCTTCTGTATTCGTAGTAGATAAAACAGGTACCATACAATTTACGTATACAAACCCAGACCATACTACCCGTTTAAGCAATGAAGAACTCCTTAAACATGTAATAGAATAAAACTTTTACCGGAGAAAACACGCTATGAAAAAAGCAATATATGGGATTTGTATCTTTTTTTCCTGCATGCTTTTACTGCACACAGCCAGCGTAGGCTATGCTGAAGAGGCGGTACTTTATGCTAATTTTTCCATGGGCAGTCCCACTGCTGCAGAACATAATCTTATTAAAACAAAAAAAGTGCAGATAGAAAACGTGGACGTGGCTGCATTGGCAAAAGCACTTTCAGAATGGTCAGGGCTTGATTTTACCATAAACAAAGCCACCGTTACTCCACAGGCCATTATTGTAGACTGGTCTGCCAACTCTACACTTATTGCCAACCTTGATGATAGAAAGCAAAAAGAAGATTTCCATTTCTTTGATGTGGATAGCATGCGATGGTTCATGTTAGACAGTTTACACGACACTCTTGCAAAGAACTTCAAAGATGTTCCTATCCACTACACCATGGATGGCGGAAAAGAATTAAAGTTTGAAGCATTAACTATCATGAATGTTTTCCCCAAAAACATACCCTTTATGGGTAGCGCATTTTATGAGGCGCACTCCGACCTTAAAGGCGATGACTAGTAGCTGATTAATTTATCTCTTGAGATTCATAAAAAAAGGTAACATTACTTAATTCATAATGTTACCTTTTATAATGCACGAATAAGCGCGTTTTGAAGGGGGTTTGGGGGAAACTTTTTGGCGCTAGCAAAAGTTTCCCCCAAAAAAAATATCATTTTCTTCAAAAAGGTTATTTTCTGCATGATTACGATGAAGGTTTATTGCTTTAGCAAGTGCACTTCGCGTAAATTCATCACATATTCCCCTCTATTTTTATCTTTATCTTCAAAAATCAAATAGACGCCGCCTTGAGGCAAGGTTATAGTTCCCACCGAAATTTCTCTATATTTAGACCAATCTCTCCCTGTAGGAGGAAGAAAAGCAACCGTGTGCGGCATTTCTGGGCTAAATTTACGATCTCTACTATCTGAAGCGTAGATAATTAAATCCCCTGTGGAGCCGTCGTAGGCTTGCTTGCTATAGACAAGCTGTATGGCATATGTTCCGGCTTCTACATTGCGCACAGGAAAAATAACCTTATCATAGCTTCGCCAGCCACCAAGATTATAAGGAGGATAGTGAGGCTCAATTATAACACCAGAGCTGTCTCGTATACTTGCATGCTCGGGAAGTAAGACAATATTAAAATCAGAGTTTGCAATTTCACTTACATTCTCTTTACCCTGTATAACAATGCGCTGCTTATTTTCTTCTTTTGGTTTCACTAAAGAGTTTTCAGCCACTATGCGGAGGGAATGACCTTCTTGCCTTTCAATTTTCTCGGCATGAGTTTTTAGCGATTGCCCTGCGCTTAACATAGCATCCTCTGCGTAAACACCACTATTCACACAAACAATAGCCATAATTGCTAGGGAAAACCATAATTTTTTCAAAATATACTCCTTGGCATAATTTTATATTTCTTCCATTTATTAACAAAAGTTACTACAAAGTACGCACTTTGTTCAGAGCAAATTCCACAGCACTGATAACAGCCTGACTACGAACTTCTTCTCTATTTCCTTGAAAGCATTTTTGTTGCGTATACGTTTCACCTGCAACACAAAGCCCTAGCCAGACAGTACCCACAGGTTTTTCTTCACTGCCTCCATCTGGGCCGGCAATACCAGAAATACTTATACCCACATCAACACAAAACTTATGACACAAACCTTGAGCCATGGCATACACACAATCTTGCGACACAGCACCGTGTTCCAAAAGTGTCACGGCAGGCACTGCCAATTGCGTCACTTTAACTGCATTGGCATAAGCCATTATGCCGCCCGAAAACCACGCAGAGGCTCCAGGCACTGTTGTTAGCGTCGCTCCTAGCAGTCCACTGGTGCACGATTCTGCTGTAGCGCACAACCAATTTTTTTGCACAAGTATACGACCAAAATGCTGTATATCTTCTATTAAAGTAAGGGGAACGTGAAGTAAAGGCATATATTTTCCTTTTCTTTTTCCCACAATCTATAGTATTTTTTACATGGACACAAGTCTTGCAAATTGCTATGAATCTCTTGAGCAAAAAATCAAGAAATAAGACTGCTGCACAATGCACTGTGTGGAAGCTTTTAAAGCTTTGGCGCAAGCCAATGCAACCGAAAATCATAAATAAGGGGAGCGTTGCTTCCCTGTTAAGGTTTTGATTTTTGCGTCTTTTGTTCTGCATATACAATTTTTTAGTCAAATTTTATTTTGCATTTATGCTCAAAATTTATTGAAAAGTAATTGTGCAGAACCCTTGAAATAGATGTCTTCAAAGCGCGTTTTTTATCAGGTACACAACACTAAGAATTAGTATTTAGCGGCATTGCTTCGTATATTTTTATACTATGGCCTACATTTTGCTAGCGTATTTTTATGGATATATTTAATCTTCCTGCAGATTCCATATTGAGTTTTATACTCACCGTTATGCGCGTAAGCATTGTTATGTTTATGCTCCCTATTTTTTCGTCTGAAAGAGCCCCCATGCAGGTCAAGGCTGCTGCTACCATTGTTATTACCCTAGGTATTTGGCCTCAGCTTTCTCTGCCAAGCATAGGCATGCCCTCGCACCCTATAGATATTGTCTTGCTTTTCATCAACGAGCTCATATTAGGCCTTACGCTAGGCATGTGTATTAATTTTGTTTTCATGGGGGTTCAAGCCGGAGGCGAACTTTTTGGCTTTCAAATGGGCTTTACTATGATCAGCTTTGCAGACCCGCTCACCGGCAACCAAACAGGTATTACAGCTTTTTTTCTCTGGATGGTCTCGACCCTCACATTTTTGGCTTTGGACGGGCATTTATACATGCTTCAAGCCTTTGCCATGACCTTTAGGGTTATCCCTCCCGGTGGGCTGGTGCTGAGTGAAACTTTATTGACAGAAGTATTTCAGCTTTCGGCGCAAATGTTTGTTATTGCCTTAAAAATTGCTGCTCCGGTTATGGTTTCGCTTTTTCTTATCGAGCTGGCATTGGCCTTGGTAAGCCGTGCTTCACCTCAAGTAAATATTATGGATATAGGCTTTCCCGTCAAAATTGGTGCAGGCTTTTTTTTCTTAGGCACGTTACTTATTCTTATGTCAGAATATATGGCTAATTACATTGGCGGCATGGCAGGAATGCTTAGTAATATTTTAGAGATAGCTAGTCCCTTAACAACTCGCAACTAGCAACAGTTTTCCACACAAGGTAACTATATGTTTGGTAAGCAATCAGACCCTAGCAGAACAGAAGAAGCTACCCCGAAACACATTGATAAAAGTCGGGATAAAGGTAATGTGCCAAAGTCACAAGAAGCCAGTAAAGTGGTTAGCTTGATGGCAGGACTTTTAATTTTATATTTTTGGATTGAAAATATGGGCCAAGAGATTATGTCTTTATACAGGCATTTCCTCACCCGCTTCAATGAATTTACCCCTGATCCTGAAAGCATTTACAATCTTTTTATTTGGATTTCTTTTTTTATTGCTAAAATCATGTTACCTGTCTTACTTTTTTTGGGTTTTGCCGCATGGTTGTGTTTGCGCTTGCAAGTGGGAAAACTTTGGACAACGCAAATATTTCAACCCAAGTTAGAAAAGTTTAATGTGATAAAAGGCCTAAAAAACATGTTGCTTTCGCCGCAAACAATATTCCGCCTTTTAAAAAGTTTGCTCCTTGCTGCAGTTATTGGCCTTGTGCCTACCATCATAATTATGCAAGAGGCTGAAAACTTTTTGCCCATGTTCCACGAAGAAGCAAATACCGTTTTGGCTTATATGCTTAATACAGGTTTTAACATGGTATATTACACCCTTATTCCCATGGCTGCCATAGCGGGCTTTGATGTTTGGCAAAGCCGTTTTGCCTATTTTGAAGGGTTAAAAATGACCAAAGACGAAGTAAAAGACGAGCACAAACAATCAGAAGGTAACCCCGAAGTAAAAATGCAACAAAAGCAAAAAATGATGGCCATGATGCAAAGACGCATGCTACAAGATGTGCCCAAAGCCGATGTTGTCATTACCAACCCCACACATTTGGCTGTGGCTATTTATTACAATACGCAAGAAGCGCCGGCTCCCATTGTGCTTGCCAAGGGTGCTGACCATATTGCAGAAAAAATCAAAGAAATTGCCAAAGAACATCGTGTGCCCATCCGCCAAAATGTACCTTTGGCACGAGCTTTGTATAAGAGTGTTGAGATAGGGGAAATGATTCCAGAAGAACTGTATAAAGCTACAGCATCTATTCTTGCCAGCATTTGGAGAATCCAAGGTAAAGCACCGAAAAGATAGCACTGTTCCCCATCAAAACATTACAGGCAGCAGAAAAAAGAGGATGTCATAAAAATGGCTACATTACCGCAATTAGATTACGAACGATTTGCTAAGCACGGAGATTTTGTCCTTGCTGGCGGTGTTGTGCTCATTCTTTTTATGATGCTTATCCCATTGCCAACCTTCATGCTCGACCTTATGTTAACGATGAGTATATCGTTATCACTACTTATACTCATAACGACAATGTTTATGACCAGCCCCTTAGAATTTTCTATCTTCCCTTCTCTTTTGCTGGTCACCACCCTTTTACGTTTAGCACTAAACGTATCATCTACACGGCTTATTTTGCTTAATGGAGAAAAAGGGGTAGATGCCGCAGGCTCTGTTATTCGCGCTTTTGGTGAATTTGTAGTGGGCGGAAGCTATGTCGTTGGTGCTGTTATCTTTTTAATTTTATTTATTTTAAATAAAACAGTTATCACCACCGGTACCACACGTATTGCCGAAGTAGCCGCGCGTTTTACCTTAGATGCCATGCCCGGTAAGCAAATGGCCATCGAAGCGGACCTTAATGCCGGCCTTATAGACGAAACTGAAGCCACCAATAGGCGCCATAGTTTGCGCCGTGAAGCAGATTTTTATGGCGCCATGGACGGTGCTTGTAAATTCGTTTCCGGTGACGTTAATGCCGGTATGCTTATTACTTTAATCAATATTATCGGCGGTATCATTATTGGCGTTGTGCAAAAAGATATGGAATGGGGCACAGCGCTCACAACATATTCTTTGCTTACCATTGGTGATGGCTTGGTTTCCACCATTCCTTCCATCTTGGTTTCTACAGGTACAGGTCTTTTAGTATCGCGTGCTGCCGCAGAAGCCAAAATGGGCGAAGAATTCATGGCACAGCTCACGTTCAACACCAGAGCTTTGCAAATGGTATCCTTGGTACTTGTGGTTTTTGCCTTAGTTCCGGGCTTACCTACCATACCTTTTCTTGTTTTGGCAGCGGGCTGTTTCATAGCTGCAAGACTCACGACCAAATCTGCAGAGGAAGAAGAAGAGGCCGCTCAAGCCAAGGGCGCAAAAGGCAAAAAGGGGGCCAGTCCTTCTAGCACTGCAGATACCCCCGAAGAAGTACAAGCCCTCTTGCCCTTAGATGCCTTAGAATTAGAAGTAGGTTATGGACTTATCCCCTTGGTGGATGAAGAACAAAGTGGCAACCTTTTATCCCGTATTCGTTCCATACGCAGGCAATTTGCCCTTGATATGGGTGTGGTTATTCCCGCCCTACACTTACGCGACAATTTGCAATTAAAACCGGGACAATACGCCCTACTCATTAAGGGTAATCAGGTGGCTTCTGCTGAAATTTTGGTGGATCATTTCCTTGCCATGGATCCTGGCAATGCCAGTACGCAAATTAAAGGCATAGAAACACGTGAACCAGCCTTTAATCTTCCTGCTTTGTGGATTCCTGAACCGCAACGCGAAGAAGCTATGCTAGCTGGCTATACAGTGGTAGACCCCGCCACGGTAATCGCCACGCACTTAACGGAAATTTTCCGCAAACATTTAAGTGACTTCCTTGATCGACAGGCGGTACAAGGTTTACTGGATACCCTAGCTAAAAATTCGCCCAAGGCTGTGGAAGAATTAGTGCCAAGCACCCTTCCTCTTGGCGTTGTGCAAAAAATATTGCAAACCTTGGTACGTGAGAATGTCACTATTCGTGATATGCTCACCATTGTAGAAACCCTTGGAGATTATGGCGGTCATATTAAGCAAGCAGATATGCTGACAGAGTATGTGCGCGAGCGCTTAGCGCGTTCCATAGTTCGTCCTTATATGGACAGTACAGGCGGCCTTTCGGTGCTTACTTTAGACCAAAATGCCGAGCGCACAGTGCAAGAAGGCATTCGACAAACAGATGGGGGTACATTCTTGTCATTGAACCCCATTACAGCACAAAAGCTTATTCAAAATGTGAATAATGCCGTAGAAAATGCTGTTTTGGCTGAAGGACAACCTGTGCTTTTGGCTTCCCCCATTGTACGTCCTCATTTGGCGCAACTTATTACACGCTTCTTACCGGCAGTACCGGTTATTTCACAAGCTGAAATACCCCCCGACATTCACTTGCAAGCCGTGGGCATAGTAGGAATTGAATAATGCATGTAAAAACATATATAGGTCGTCGTACACAGGATATTCTTGTCCAAATCAAAGATGAATTGGGACCAGATGCCATTATCCTCAGTAACAGAAGCTTACGCAAAGATGGTGAGCGTTATTACGAAGTTACGGCCGGTGTAGAACGTCAGCTTCTTCCTACCGAAGTAGCCCCAGCTGCCGGTGCCTCAAGGTCTATGGCCAAGGCCGCATATGCTACAGCTCATATTGATAAAGAGCTAGAAGATGTTATTATACCTACGGTTCGCCCCGACAGTCGATCCGAGCCAAAGCGCAGACACTCGCAAAGCACAAACGAGGAACATTTTTTTGAAAGCCAAAGCGTAAAAGATTTGGCGTCAAAATGGGTGAATGAGAGTCATGTTTTAGACAGTGAGGCCCCCTCGAGTCAAAATCCCGTCGGTTGGGCTCAGTGGCATAAAGAATGGTCACAAATTAAAGACCATCTTTTTGCACTCATGAAACCTTCCATTCAGATGGAAAGACTCTCTCCGCGACAAAGAGTAGCTTTAGAGTATTTACAACGTGAAGGCGTATCTGATATGGTTGTTCTAGAGCTCTATCGTAAGCTGTTGAGCTCTTCCGGAGATTCTGTATTACAGTCTCTTAGCGAGATTGTCCCCGTGCAACCCTGGGGAGAAGACGTTTGGGCACAGCGTTTGCATTGTTTTACTGGACCTTACGGTGCAGGCAAAACCACCACGGCTTTACGCATGGCTTTACAATTACGAAGTCAAAATCCTAATTGTCGCATTGCCTTCATTAATACCGATTGTTTGCGTGGCAACGGTCGCCTTGTTTTACGCCACTGGGCAGAACTTTCAGACTTTGCCTATGTAGAAGCGCAAGACATTGTCAGTATGAAAAAAGCCTTGGTAACCCATGCCACCGCAGATAAAATTTTTGTGGACTTGCCTAGTGTAGCCACTGGAAATAGTTTGCAAGAACTATATATAAAATTCGGTATTCGCAGTGACATGGCAGGCAGTAAAGCCACTCACTGTGTGCTTTCGCCTTCCTATGATGGGCAGCAACTTATGAATTTTATTGCTCGCTATGCCCCGGACGGTCCTGGCAGTATAGTGTGGGGAAAACTTGATGAAGCTGTGAACTTTGGTAGCATTGTTAATGTAGCTGCTTCTTGCCGTTTGCCTGTATCGGCCTTATCTTATGGTGCAGAGCTGCGAGACACACTTTCAGTGGCAAGTCCATCCTTATTATGGCGGCTCATTTTTAAAAGACAGTTGCCAACCACAGCACAAGCTGCCATGCCTTAAGAAAGTATAATTGCAACAGGTTAAAAATATAGAAAAAAAGAATATGTGCAATTTGGGATTAATGCTGTTATAGTTAGAAAAGAGCACAAACGCACGTTGATGAAGAGGGAGTTCTTATGCACGATACATTTCCATTGGTTATTTCCGTCACTTCCGGTAAAGGAGGCGTGGGCAAAACCAATCTCTCAGTAAGCCTTGCTGTAGAATTGGCAAAGCAGGGAAAGCGTGTGGTTTTATTAGATGCTGACCTTGGCCTTGCCAATGTTGACGTCCTTTTAGGGCTTACGCCGCCCAAAAACTTATTTCATCTTTTTCACGAAGATACTAAAGGCATTCACGATGTGCTCTTTCCTACACCTTATGGCTTTTCCATTCTGCCAGCCTCTTCAGGCATGAGTGAAATGCTAGCCCTAGATACAGGGCAAAAGTTGGAGTTGCTGGAAGCCGTAGATGTTCTAGAAGAAGAAGTAGATTACTTGCTCGTAGATACTGGCGCCGGCATCAATGACAATGTGCTCTATTTTAACCTTGCAGCGCAAGAGCGTATTGTAGTGCTTACTCCGGAACCCACATCGCTGACCGATGCTTATGCTCTCATAAAAGTGCTTAAAACAAACCATGGCGTTGAGCACTATAAGGTGCTCATTAACATGGCACACGATACACGGGCTGCCAAAGTAACTTTTGGGCGATTGCATCAAGCTTGCGAACATTTTTTAAGTGGCGTTTCTCTTGATTTAATGGGAGTTATTCCCAGAGACACCACCGTGCGTCAAGCGGTAGTGCAACAATCACCTATCACTGTTCATGCTCCAGACTCCCCTGCTGCCATGGCTATTAGCAATATAGCCAATGACGTATTAGAATGGGAAGTACCTAAAAGACTAGACGGAAATATTAAATTTTTCTGGAAAAAACTATTGTTTCAACAATAGCTTAGCAAATTTTGCTTATTTTTCATATTGTCTAAGGCTTTATCGGTTTTATAAGGAGACTTTATGCAAGAAGCACAAGCCCAGCATCAGCAACTTCCCCCATGGGAAGCCATGGAACAGGGATACTCTTCTTGGTGCGATTTTTCACCTACGCAACAAGAAAGTATTGTGCGCCACTACGCGCCCAAAATACGCTTTCTTGCTTTGCGCCTTAAGGCCAAGCTCCCTAAAACTGTTTCCCTTAATGAAATGATAAGCGCTGGAACCTTGGGTCTTATGGAAGCATTGGGAAAATTTCAACCCCAATTAGGCGTACGTTTTGACACCTATGCCGGCAACAGAATACGCGGTGCCATGTTAGATGAACTACGCAAACTTGACTGGTTTCCAAGGCCATTGCGTCAAAAAATCCGACAAATTGACGGCGCTATGCGTACCATTGAACGCGATCACGGCCGACCTGCAACTGAAGAAGAACTCATTAAAATTACAGGACTTACCTTACTAGAAATACGTCAAGGTCAAGAGGCTTTACAAAACCAATTAGTGGTTTCGCTAGACGCTGTGCACGACTCCATGCTAGGAGATAGTCAAAAAGATGACGAACCGTATTCCCTCACTGCGGAGAAAGAACTTCTCGAACGCCTTATACCACTTATTAACACATTGACACCACGTGAAAAACTGGTATTATCACTTTACTACCACGATGAATTGAATATGCGCGAGGTTGCTGAGGTTATGGAAATAACTGAAGGACGCGTATCTCAATTGCATTCGCAGGCCTTAAAACGCTTGCGGCAAGAATTTGCCAAGCATTACGAAAAAAAGTAATTTTTGTAAACTTTTTTAAAAAGAGGGAAGTTATGCCATTTGATCCTAATATGCGAGTACTAATTGTTGACGATTTTTCTACCATGCGCCGTATTGTACGCAATGTGTTGCGTCAGCTGGGCTTTAACAACGTGGTGGAAGCCGATGATGGCACCACAGCTTGGGACGTTTTGCAGCGTGAAAAAATTGAATTTATTGTTTCTGACTGGAACATGCCGCAAATGACTGGCATTGAATTGCTTCGCAAAGTGCGCGCCGATGAAAAATTGGCCGACACCCCCTTCCTTATGGTTACTGCAGAAGCACAACAAGAAAATATTTTAGAAGCTGTACAAGCCAAAGTTTCCAACTACATTGTAAAGCCCTTTACAGCTGACACATTAAAACAAAAAATTGATAAGATTTTCCCCTAAACGGCACTCTTAAATAGTGCATGCCTGCATGGCATATTCAGGGGTGATGTTTGAAGTAAGGCGTCTTATGAGCTTTTTGCACCTAATGCATTGTTGCAATCAGAACATAAGACGCTTGCATAAAACGAGGGTATGGCATGTCCAACGTCGATGAAAAAACTCGCCTTGAAAGCAATGAGCTTGAAATAGAGGTACAAGAAGTCGCTGAAGAAAAAGTGGCTCTTGACCTTGAGGGTGCTGATTTTCTTGAAGACGAAGTAGAACACACCAAGCCCGAAGATACTGCGCCTGCCATAAGCGAAAGAAGCCTTGAAGAAAAAAAAGAAGGCGATGAACAAGAAGAAAAGCCCAAAGGTAAACTAAAGCTGATTATTATTCTTGTTGTAGTTTTGCTGGCTATAGGCGGCGGTGCCTTTTGGTGGTTTGGACTTAGGGAACCACCACCTCCTCCCATAGAACCAGAAATTATACGTGTTCCCAAAGCACCTACATCACCACCGATACCTGACGATTTTATCGTTTCTTTCGAGCCTTATTGGGTGCCCCTGCCTGATGGTAAAGGGGGGACAGTGTTTTTGGTGTGCAAATTTGCCATTGTTACCAAAAATGCGCAATTGCGTTTAGAAGCGCAAAATAAAATGGTACTTTTGCGCGATGCTGTGTACTATTATCTTATTAACAAACCGTATCATTTCCTTATTGATCACACCAACGTACCTACCATAAAGCAAGACCTTACGTCTGTTTTCAAAGGGTATTTGGTCAATGGCGAAATTGATGATATGCTTTTTGAAG
Organism: uncultured Desulfovibrionaceae bacterium; assembly: GCA_964368075.1. Lineage (GTDB taxonomy): Bacteria > Desulfobacterota > Desulfovibrionia > Desulfovibrionales > Desulfovibrionaceae > CAYJAD01. The sequence continues at coordinate 15,350 of CAYJAD010000040.1, forward strand.
GATATATTGGAAAATAAATCCCGTATTTTCCCCAAAGTGCACTGTTTGGAGTATAAAACTCCGTATACTACGCAAGTTATATTTTACACAGCCTTTTTTAGATAAACGCGGTTTTGCCAAGCCCCATAGGGTGTTAACTTTCTGACGTGCAGTCTTTTGACAAGACAAGGAGGCGCGCCATGCAAATTAACGCAACTGTAGGAATGCTTTACGCACAAATGAATTATGCTTCGCGTGCAGCAAGCGACGCTGCAACTGGCCCGGAATCTAGCCTTGCAATGTCACGTCTTCTTGCACAAGAAATGGCAAAGCAAGAGCAAAGCCAAGTTCAAGCACCTGAACCTAGTGCCGAATCTAAAATTACGGATGAAAATGTCAGCGAACGCGAAGCGCGTAAACAGTTTACCGACCAAGAGCAAGAAAATGATAAGCAAGACGTAGATGACACCCTCACTACGCCCTCTGATCCCTTGGTGGGAAACCTTATTAATATGAAGATTTAACAAACTGGCTTTGATTTTATATTTTAATAACCCTTGAAAATGTGTTCTTTGCATAACAAATACTAAAACAAAGCATTGGCGACTGCACTGCTTTGGGTGTGACTATATTGCAAGAAAACACTTTTCAACAACGCATGGAAAAAAAATGCTATCACTTTGGGTAGTGCTCTTATTTACTGCCATAGAGCTTATTTTACTTGTTGCAATACTTTTCTTCTTTTTACGCTTGCGACGTTCTGAAGACCTGATGCAAAATTTACAAGCAAACCAAGAAATTCTGCTTGCACGTTTGCAACATAATGCAGAACTTGAAAGAGAACTTGTAGCAACCTTTGCACAAAGACAAGCAGAGCTACGCACACTTGACCAACGCATGGAAGAAAGGGCTGAAACTTTACGCAAGCTTATTTCTCAAGCCGAGGGAATTAGCCGCTCGCCACAATTTTTACGTGAACTTATTCTTAACCAACATCAACGCGGTGTCAGTGCCACGCAAATTGCAAAAAATGCTGGCCTCACTGTAGATGAAGTGCAACTCATTCTTGCTAAAGCTGGAGATTAACACAAAGAATATAAACCTTTTGCAGCTATTGGAGGAACCATGAAAAAATTAACACTCTGTACAATTTTTAGTTTCTGCATTATGGCCCTTGCAAGCACAGCCTTGGCTGAAAAGATTTTGACTGTTAACAATAAATCCGGCTATACAGCAAATATTGCCCTTCGCTATTTAGACCACAACTATGGTGAATGGATAACATTAGGCTGGATAGAAGTTCCTGCTCGTTCATCTCGAAAACTGAGCGTAGACACAAACAACGGTGTTTTGTATTATTATGGCCGCACCAATGATAAAAGATATAGTTGGGCAGGCTCTTATAATGATAGGAATGATAAAAAATATTGGGTGAGAGATGCCAAAATGATGATCAGCGGACAAGGCAGAATTACAGGAAAAAATCAACGCCGCGTTTGGTTTGACCATTTAAGCTCATCTAGTGACGGAAACTTCTATATAACACTTAATGACTAGTTTTTTTGCAATGATAAACAAGGGTATGTGGCATTATACACATACCCTTTTTTTATTTTATACAAAACCACAAAAATAAAAAGAAGAACACTGCCACTAGAACCGCATAAGCACGTTTGGTACGCAAAGACAAGACGGCCCCCAAAAGCCCTACACCATAGAGAACATTCCAACTTACCATGGGCAAACTCGGCACAATATAAATTTTCTGTAACCAATAGAAAAAAGCGTATATAAGGGCAAAACATAGCATATACAATACAGCCGCCGACCACAGCATTTGCCAACGAGCAAAAGCCATAATTTCTGTTGGCGCCATGGCTATTGCTGCACCTTTCGTTTTTTCTTCACACTGTTCTGTGCGGTCTTCCTTTAGGGCATTATGTTCACCAGCTACAGGGTTTTCAACCCACTCTTGCAAGCAAGCATCATAAGCCATATTTTTTTTTCTATGCCATTGCTCTAGCCACGAGGCAGCATAGCCAAAGCCTAAACATAGAATGAGGGGTATAGGAAGCATAGAAGGTGCATACCAATGGAAAAGGATACATAGAGGATATAGCAACAAAAAAGAAAATGTACCCGAAGGGGGAACTATGCAACCTAGGCGCAAAGCGTCTATCCAAAAAAGTTCTAAAACCAAACCAAGAGCCAAAGCGAAGGGCAGGTTTTCTGTGCAAAAGCCCATAAAAAGAGCCATCACCAAGGGTCTATCTAAAAAAGTAATATGAAATGAAGTGCGCGCGCCCTGCGCTACGACAAAAAAAAAGCGCTCATCAAAACAAGCAAGAAAGGAGATACAATATCAAAGGCAAAGTTCATGAAAGCCTCTTTTCTTTTCTGAGGGGATGGCACGAAAATCTAAAGGGTAAGCCTCATTAATTTTTTGCAAAATTCCCCATTCTTCTTCACTAACAAACATATGTGGCGTAACTTGTTTCTTCTTCACATCATTTACGGCATGGCTGTCATGCAAGTTACCAATATTAATATATTCGATGTCTACATTTTGCCCTATTTCTTGCAGGCATGCTGCTAAATCATATAAATTTTGAAAGAGTACAAAAGTGACATCTTGCGCATAACGTCGCAAATTAAACGCCAGTGCATGGATGGGGGTAAAATGCATTTCCACCCTTTGCGGCATGGCAAGACTCATAATCTGCTGATGTAAACTATCTTGTGCCAAGATATCATTTGCCACAAAGACATGCCTAGCCCCTGTATAAGGAAGCCATGCCTCTATAATTTGTCCATGCACTAGCCTATTATCTACCCTAAATACAGACATATCTACTTATCTTTTTGTGCCAACATGCTTGCAGCCACCACAATGCCGCTTTTTCCGGCCTCTCCGGCAAGGGCTGCCAATTCTTTTAAGGGTTTTAAGCGGGAAGAAAAAACCTTCAAAATCATAGGCAAATTAACCCCGGTCACCACTTCCACATTATGCTTTGCAAGCAAAGCTAAACTTAAGTTGGTAGGTGTGCCACCAAACATATCTGTTAAAATAATAACACCTGCGCCTTTATCAAGGCGATGAGCCGCATCTTCCAACCTTTGCACAGTTTCGTCAACATCGCGAGCCACATCTACACTAATGGAGGCACAATCAGTAAGCGGACCAAGAATAGTTTCTGCAGTGCGTAATGTTACAGATCCATAGTCTCCATGTGCCACAACAATAATACCCACTTGAGCTTCTTCATTACTCATATTTTCTCCAAGGCTTTCGCAATTTGCTTAGCCAATACCATGATAAAACATCACTGTTTAGGATCTAAAGCCATATGCCTGTGTTCTAAAGCTGTCACATAGCCCACTTGCTGTATAGCTTTAAAAATGCGCTCAGCGGTAACCACCGAGCGATGTCGCCCACCTGTGCAACCAATGGCCAAGGTAAGCCTAAAGCGCCCCTCTGCCTCCATAAGGCTTAAGGTAAAAAGAATAAAATCTCTAAATTTTGTGAAAAAGACTTGCTCTAAATTATTGCCGTATACATAAGCTTCTACAGCACTATCTTTACCGGAAAGAGGTCGCAAATCTTCGTCAAAATGTGGATTTGGTAAAAAGCGTACGTCAAAAATCATATCTGCTTCTTTGGGCACACCATATTTAAAGCCAAAAGAAATAATATGCACCTTCATGGGGCGTAAAGTATCTTGCCCTATTCCCTCTTTTCCATAATGCTGTTGTAAGGTACGGCGTAAATCGTGTATGGAAAAGGTGGTACTATCCAGCACAAGATCTGCCATATGCCGTAAATATTTTAATTTTAAACGTTCGGCTTTCAAAGCGCTCTCTAGGCCCATATTCTTACTTTCTAAAGGGTGTGGACGCCTAGTAGTAGCATAGCGGCGTAAAAGTTCCGATTCGTCTGCTTCTAAAAAAACTATTTGCGTTTGTACATTTTGTAAAGCCAACATGGGCATGACGGTGTCAAGATCTTCGCTTAGATTTTCACTGTGGAGGGAGATGCCAAGAGCGATGCCTTTAAAATGCGACATGGAATCGTGCCGCATCATAATAACCATTTCGTAAACTAAAGATAAGGGCAAACCATCTACAGTAAAATACCCCAAATCTTCAAATACTTGCAGAGCTGTACTTTTACCGGCCCCAGAAAGTCCGGTAACAACAAAAGTCTTTATGGGCGTGTGCTTTGCGTCTTCAAAAATGCGCATATCTTCCCCCATAAAACGTCCTGCACAAATATTTTTTTATAACTTTTTTGTGCTGTTGTAAAAAATTATATTTTTGCATAAAGCGTTGCTCTGCTGAAAAATGCAGCAGAGCAACGCTGCATAATTATCTATAAAAATAAGGATTAAAGTGCTATACAACAGGATCTATAAGTCCATAATCTCCGCTTTTGCGACGATATACCACATTGATACGTTGATTTTCTTCACTTAAAAAGACTAAGAACTCACTACCCACTGCTTCTAATTGCAAAATAGCTTCGTCTAAAGACATGGGTTTGGGTTCAAAACGGCGAGTGCCAATTTGCCCATCATCGCTTTCAGCACCAAAGTTGTATGTAAAGATTTCAACCTTGGCATTGCGGGCTTGGCGGTGTTGTTTTTTAAGGCGCGAAACATGCTTTTTAATTTGTGCTTCTAACTTATCCAGCACCAAATCAATGGCAGAGTACATTTCTTCCGTTTTTTCTGTGGCCGTCAATGAAAGTCCCTCACCAGAAATGCGCACATCACAAACCTGACGAAATTTATCAATACTCAGGTTCACTTGCACATCTAGGCCGGCAGCTTTGCCAAAAAAACGTCCCAGTTTTTCAAAACGGCGGCGAGCATACTTCTTAAGATGTTCGGAAGGTTCAAAATTCTTAAATGTGAAAGCAATATTCATAGGCTCCTCCTTTGCTCAAGTCATAGCGCCATAAAACAACGTCATGACATAAGTAAATACGTAGTACGAGATCGAGAACTCACATAAGTAACACTAAAAATGCTCTTTTCTGCGCGAAGAGGATGCAATATCCATGGCAGTGCGATATTTTGCCACTGTTCTTCGTGCAATATTCACCTTAAGATGCTCTTTTAACATTTCTCCTATTTTTTCATCGCTTAGAGGACTTTTAGAGTCTTCTTCTGCAATAAATTTTTTAATTAAAGCTTTTACGCTTTCTGAACCGACTTGACTACCATCATCTAAAGCTAAGGCACTGTTAAAAAAGAATTTTAACTCAAAAGTACCGTGAGGGGTTGCCACATACTTATTTGAAGTAATGCGGCTTACGGTAGATTCATGCATAGAAATATCATCAGCAATATCTTTTAAAATGAGCGGTGCCAATTGGGTAACACCCTGCTCAAAGAAAGGCCGCTGATATTTTATTATGCTCTCAACTACCTTATACAATGTGCGCTGTCTTTGGTAAAGACTTTTTATAAGCCAAGAGGCTGCTCTCATTTTTTCAAAGCAATATTCTTTATCATCTCCGGCGAGGGCTTCTACATTTTCAGACAGTGTTTGCGACAATTGTAAATGCGGTAAACCATCGTCATTTAAAATAATAACAAAATCATCGCCCAATTGATACACAAAAACATCAGGGCTTACAAAGGCTGTATCTCCACTTCCAAAAGAAGCACCAGGAAGAGGCTCAAGCGACTGAATTATATCTAAATATTCAGCAAGATCTTCCATGGTCAAATGAAATTTTCGTAATAAAGGCTTATAGCGTTTATTTTCTAAATCTTCCAGATGTTCGGTTACAAGGGCCACAAGAATGGGGTCGCGATCGTAGTTTAAGTTTCGCAACTGCACCATAAGACATTCTTGGGCAGATCGTGCTGCCACACCAATGGGATCAAAAAGTTGCATTACAAGCAAGACTTCTTCCACTTGCTCTTCTGTACAGTCAGCCATGCCTGCTATATCTTCTAAGGTGGCTTGCAAATATCCCAAAGAAGAGAGATTGCCTATGATTACTTCACCAATATCTTTTTGCACATCGTCAAGCAAGGATGATAAACGTAATTGCCAAAGTAAGTGGGCAGCCAAAGATGGCTTTTCTGTATAACGAGATTCAAAAGAAGTGACATCCTCTAAGGATTCATGTTCACGTAGCTGACTATTTCGAGGGGATGAAGCAAATTCACCTAAATATTCTTCCCAATCGGCGCCTTTGGCTAATTCGGTATCATAAACGGTTTCTGCTTCTGCATCTTTACGTACTTCGGTTTTTTCAACATCAAAGTTTTCTTCAAAGCCTTCTTCTAAAAAAGGATTTTCCAAAAGCTCACGCTGCACAGTTTCCACAAGTTCTAAGCGAGACAATTGTAACAATTTTATAGCTTGCTGCAATTGTGGTGTCATTATTAGCTGTTGTGCCAGCTTTAGTTGTTGACGAAGCTCCAAT
>CAYJAD010000041.1:0-21596 GCA_964368075.1 uncultured Desulfovibrionaceae bacterium
TTGGGGGAAGGGAAAGAACCTTTTGTTCACAAAAGGTTTTTCCCTTCCCCCAATATAAAAACTAATTAATTACGTCCTTGACGTGCCAATTGTTCTTCGGTTTCGCGGGCTCTGCGAGCTTCGCGTGAATTGTTGCTAGGGGTATAGTCGCTAGAAGGTTGCACAGCGGGGGCTGGTGTCTTATGTGCAGCTTTGAGCTTTGCTTGTTCTTTAGCTACAATGGCGGCTGTGCCCATAACGGGGCCTGTTTCTACCCAGCCACCACCAAGAGCCAAGGCAACGCGTACCACGGCGTTAAGGCGGTAACTCATGGCAGAAGCCAATTGTAATTCTGCAGTAAAGAGCTGACGCTCGGTATCGAGCACAGTGAGGTAGTCTGCATAGCCATTGTTGTATTGCAAGCGGGCTAATTCCACAGCGCGGCGATAGTTATTTACTTGTCTACGTATGCTGCGCACAATGCCTGTGGCTTCACGTTGCGCGGTAAAGGCTGTACGTACGTCTTGATAGGCTGCCTGTACAGTTTTACGGTAAAGAGCCTCAGAACGACGTTTTAAAGCCTCTGCGTCATCAATGGCATACCAGCGGCGGCCAAAGTCAAATATAGGAAGATTTAAGCCTACACCATAGGATGCCATGACTGTAGGTTCGCCTAAGAAGTTGCCTATGTTTGAGGTAAGACTGCCTAAGCCTGCCGAAAGGTTGATGGATGGGAAAAGGTCTGCTTTGGCTACACCAATATTGGCATTATACGCCATGATGGTGTATTCGGCAGCGCGGATATCCGGCCTGTTTAAGAGTAGGGTAGCTGGCAAGTCTGACGGAATAATGGTGGGGGCAGAAAGTCTAGCCAAGGTGCGACCACGGTCTATGCTTCCTTGCAAAATGGCACTGGGGGAGCGGCCTAGCAGGACAGCTAGTGCGGCTTCGGCGCCGTCTCTTCCTACGGTTGTTTCTAACATGGCGGCTTTAGCCAATTCCATTTCACTTTCTGCACGTAACCAGTCAAGTTCTGTAATATCACCTTGTTTAAAGCGGGCAGAGTAGATGTTTAACGCCGCTTTACGTGAGCGCAGGGTGCTTTCTGCCGTAGCTAATTGCATGTCGTAGGCAAGCATATTGAAATAGGCCTGTGCCACTTGCCCTGCCACAGAAAGGCGCAAAGCTTCATAACCTACCTTGGTGCTGAGCAAAACATCGGTTAAGCCGGTGTAGGCGTTACGATACTTACCCCATAAGTCCAATTCCCAAGCTGCGGCAAAGCCTATGCTGGTGGTGGCTGTAGAGCGTTGTAAGGCGCCACTTTCGTAGGAACGCTGGTTTTGGTTAGGGCCAGCAATACTACTGTAATTGCGCGCGCTTGAGCCAGTCACATTTAAGGATGGGAAAAGAGATGCACGAGCTTGTTGAATTTGCGAGGCGGCGCTGTCCACTGAAGCGAGCGAAGCAGCAATATCTTGGTTATGGCGCAAAGCTTCTTCAATAAGTGCTGTTAGCACAGGGTCGTCAAAACGTGTCCACCAATCTTGCTCGAGGGGGGTGGTACCTGTTTGCACTTTCATCCATGCTTCTGGCATGGCCATCTTGGGTTGTTCATATTTGGGCGCAAAGGAGCACGCAGAAAACATGGTGGTCATGCCCAGCAATGCCCATATACAAATACGACGTTTTAGTGTGATTTTAGTTGCCATTAGACTTTTTCCTTATATTCTTTCAGTGACAGTGTTGCCTCATGTTCTTCTTCTTCGTGAGCTTTACTATCAGAGCTTGGGGCATGGGGGTCTTTTTTACCCTGAAGCCATAAAGATGTTTGCATAATTTTCTTGAAAAAGAAAGGTACAAAGAGCGTTGCAATACAGGTGGCAGCAAGCATGCCCCCAATAACGGCAGTACCAATGGCGTGGCGGCTGTTGGCACCGGCGCCTGTACTGATGGCCAGAGGTACGCAACCCATGATAAAGGCTAGTGAGGTCATGATGATGGGTCTAAAGCGCAATCGTGAAGCGTGCATAGCCGCTACATCTAAACTGCGACCACCGCGCCAAGCTTCTACGGCAAATTCTACAATAAGAATGGCGTTTTTCGCGGCAAGTCCCACAAGGGTTACCAAGGCGACTTGAAAGTATACGTCATTGGTTAGGTCACGCATCCATGTAGCTACAATGGCTCCGAAAACTCCAAAGGGCACCGCTGTGAGTACGGCAATAGGAAGAGCCCAACTTTCGTATTGTGCTGCCAAGATAAGGAATACCATGACCAGAGCCAAAACGAAAATGATGGTGGTGTCTGCTGAAGCTTGTTTTTCTTGCAAGGCAGAGCCAGCCCAACCAAGAGCATAGTCCGGAGGCAGAATTTTTGCGGCTTCTTCTTCTATGATGGCCAGAACTTCACCAGAAGCCACGCCAGGAGCAGGGTTGCCGATAATGTGCGCAGCGGGGAAACCGTTATAGCGTTCTACCACCTGCGCTGCCATGCGTCTTTCCATGGTGATAAGCGTATTTAAGGGTATCATTTCACCTTTGTCATTACGCACAGTCATGTCTGCTAAGGTTTCAGGCAACATACGATAGTCGGTATCAGCTTGCATAAGAACTTGGAAAGTACGACCAATGTAGTTGAAGTCATTCACATATGTTGTACCAAAAGTGCCTTGCATAACAGCAAATATAGAAGAGATGCTTACACCTTGTGCCAAAGCTCTTTCTCTGTCCAAATTCGCATAATATTGTGGCGCCGAGGTGGAGAAAAGGTTTTGTATAGAACCAATTTCAGGACGTTTTTGCAAAGCATTGGCCAATTGTGTAGCCCAATGTTGCAAGTCGTCAAGAGAGCCTGTACCGCGGTTTTGAATGTATGCATCAAAACCACCAGTGGAACTCATGCCCGAAATAGGCGGTGGTTCAAAGCCAATAACTAAAGATTGTGGAATGCCCATGCCAATACCAAAAGCATATTTTAGGAGAGCCGCAGGCTTAGCATCTTCACTTTGGCGTTCTTCCCAATTCTTTAGCACCACAAAATAAGTACCGTAGTTAGATTTAGCACCAAAGGATGTTAAGTCCAAACCTGAAATGGATACGATATTATCTACAGCCGGGTGAGCCAGCATACCTTTTTCCACTTGATTCATGGTCTTTTCTGTGGTGGAAAGTGCACTACCGTCCACAGATATGGCCATTCCCAAAATATAGCCTTGGTCTTCTCCGGGAACAAGGCCTGTGGGCACCGTTTTAAATAAATAGCCCATGCCTACAATCATGAGGCCAAAAAGCAATAGCGATATAAAAACTGAATTTTTTACGGAGCGTACAATGCGTACATAACGGTGGGTTACATGAGCAAACCATACGTTAAACCAACGGAAAATAAAGGGCTCTTTATGGTTAGGATCGTGTGGCTTAAGCATGAGCCCGCAGAGAGCCGGGGTAAGCGTTAAGGCCACAATACCCGAGAGAATAACAGATATGGAAATGGTGATGGCGAATTGCTTGTACATTTCACCAGCAAGACCACCCATGAAGGATACAGGTACGAACACAGCGCATAATACAAGCACAATGGCAATAACCGGCCCTGTTACTTCTTGCATGGCTTTATTGGTAGCTTCCTTGGCTGATTTATGCTCGGTACGCATGATGCGTTCCACGTTTTCTAATACCACAATGGCATCGTCCACCACAATACCAATGGCAAGTACCATACCAAAAAGCGTTAAGGTATTGATGGTATAGCCAAGAGCATACATGCCGGCAAAGGTACCAATGATGGATACAGGAACAGCGAGACAAGGAATAAGTGTAGCGCGCCAGCTTTGTAAGAAGATATATACCACAATGAACACAAGCAACATGGCTTCGCCAAGAGTCTTAAACACTTCCTCAATGGATGCCTCAACGAACACGTTGGTATTAAAGGGAATATCGTAAGCTACGCCATCGGGGAAACGCTGTGAGAGTTCTTTAACCTTGGCTTCTACCAATTTGCCAGTTTCAATGGCATTGGCGCCGGGTAAAAGAAAAACACCGGCCATGCGGGCGGTATCGCCATTAAGTTCACTACTGATACTATAATCTTTCCCACCCAACTCCACACGGGCGACGTCCTTCACATAAAGGAAGGAACCGTCGGCTTGTGCGCGAACAACAATATTACCGAATTCTTCTGGGTCAACCAAACGTCCTTTGGTATCTATTTGCCATGTAAGCTCAATATCATCGGGAGCAGGCGATGCACCGATTCGGCCCGGGGCAAATTGTGCGTTTTGATCGCGAATGGCATTGGCCACATCGGCTGGTTGTAACTTATATTTACTCAGCTTGTCAGGGTCTATCCAAATTCTCATGGAATAGTCCATAACACCAAAAATACTACAATCACCTACACCGGGAAGACGTTTAACCTCGTCCACAATGTTGGTTTGTAAGTAGTTATTTAAATATACCGCGTCATAGCGTCCACCGGGAGAACTCAGGGCTATGATAAGAAGCATGGAAGGTGAGTTTTTGGTAACGCTAACCCCTTGCTGACGCACATCGGCCGGCAAAAGGTTTTGGGCAAGGTTTACCTTGTTGTTCACGTTAACCAAGGCAATGTCTGGATCAGTACCTAGCTTAAAGTAAACGTTAATGGTGCCGGAACCGGAACCAGAGGCGGAGTTGGAGTTCATATAGAGCATGTCTTCCACACCGTTAATAGCTGTTTCTAGTGGTGCTACTACGGTTTCCGCAATGGTTTGGGCTGAGGCGCCGGGGTAAGAGACGCGCACAGTTACCTGTGGCGGCACAAGGTCAGGGTATTGGGCAATGGGTAAGGCCCAAATGGCCAAAGTACCCACAAGGGTTATAAGTAAGGAGATAACCGTAGATAAAATGGGTCTACGTAAAAAAAAGTTACCCTGCTTTTCTTGTGGCGCAGAGTTTTGGCCAGTAGTGGGAGATGTACTCATATGCTGACCACCTTATTGTTGTTGGCCTTCAGGGCTTTTTCCAGTGGCTGGCTTTTCTTCTGAAGGTTTGGCTTCTGGGGCTTTACCGCCTTGTGGAGCTTGTCCCCCTTGTCCCCCTTGTCCAGGCTGGCCAGGTTGTTTTGGTGCTTCAAGGCTTACAGGTTGTCCGGGGCGTGCCTTAACAAGTCCGTCGGTGATGATGCGATCTCCATGGTTTAAGCCACCATCAACTAAATACATTTGTTCTACATTTATGCCCACTTTTATGGGGCGTACTTCTACAATATTTTCTTTGTTAACTAACATAACAATGGAGCCTTGTGCTGTGTTAAGTACAGCGCGTTGTGGCACCAAGATAGCATTTTTTAAGATAGCCCCTTCAAGGAAAATACGCACGTATTGCCCGGGAAAAACAGCATCTTTAGCATTGGGAAACTCTGCTCTGGACTTAACAACACCTGTAGATTGATCTACTTGTGAGTCCACAAAGGTAACCTTACCCGCTGTGGCAAACATACTTCCGTCGATAAGGCGAATTTTTGCTATATACGCATTGTTTTTAGGCAACTCTAAGCGGCCTTGTTCAGCCAGTTGTTGATTGCGTAAAAAGGTAGTTCCCGGAAAGGAAAAGTTTACAAAAAGAGGGTCTGTTTGGTTTACGGAAGTCATTAAAGTGCCATTGCTTACTAAGTTACCAGCAGTGACTTCTTCTTTACCCGTATACCCAGAAACAGGCGCTTTTACTTGACAGTAGTCTAAATTAATTTGTGCTAATCGTAGGGCGGCTTCACTGGAGGCCAACGCAGCAAGAGCATTGTCACGTTCTTTTTGGCTTACCGCATTTTTAGCATACAAAGGACGAATACGATTCCATTCTCTTTCTGCTTGCTCGTATTGAGCTTTAGATTGATTCATGCGCGCTTCATATTCATCGCGCTCTAGCTGAAAAAGAATTTGGCCGGCTTGTACATATTCGCCTTCCACGTAGGTTCTTTCTTTAATGAGGGCTTGCACTCTTGCGCGCACTTCTACAGCACGAGAGCCTTGAGTGACAGCTTGAAAGTTCATGACATAGGGGTGATCTGCTGCTTTAACTTCCATGACCGTGACTAAAGGTGGTGGCATGGCTCCTTGCGGGCCAGCTTTTTCTTCTTTACAGGCTACGAGCAAGAAAAGAAGAGAGATGACTAAACTCACATTGAGAAAGGTATGCTTTTTTTTCATATTTACTCCCAAAAAGGATTTTCCAAGCGGTTATTTGCCGATGAATGCTCTGAGGCACATTTTACATGCTACTTCTTAAAAAAACTTAGTTTTTTTACAAGATTTTACAAAACCAAACACGACGAAAAGGCCCAGCCTCTCGCCATCATGGTATTATATGTGCTCACAGTAAGATTATGATAAATGCCACTCAAGATAAAACGCTTTTAAAAAATGCGCAATATATTCTTTTATTATTATAAAGTACGTGTAATTTCAGCAAGTTTACGCATGAACATAAGAAGGTTTTTCCATTCTTCTTCTGAAAATTGCTCCCGTATCAGCGTTTGCGCTTGTTTTGCGCATTCTAAGCAAAGGGGCTGGATGGAATGCCCTTTGGTAGTGAGCGCTACACGCTTTTGTCTCTCGTCATGTCTGTCTGTCTGTCTTTGAACATAGCCCTTTTTTTCAAGAGAGTTTACTAAGCGGCTTGTGCTGGATTTTTCTTGCATAAGAAATACAGAAATTTCTTGCTGCGTGCGCTCGTCTTGAATAAATAATGCGAAAAGTACGCGACATTGCTCTACAGTGACATCTAAATGAGCTTTTTTAAGTTCACGCGCAAAAATGCGTAGCGTGTTAAAATAGCCCTGCCCCAACAAACGCCCAATGGCGTTATTTGCAAAGTTTTCTATGGTGTCTAAGTTCATAACAGTTGCTTATGCAACTATACCGTCCTTGTCAAGAGACGCTTTGTTCTGTTTTATAAAAAGGTAGAAAATCAAGATATTTTCTAGAACAATTCTACAATGCTACGGGTAAAAAAAAGCTAGTTTTTTATCCGCAAAGGTGCTATGGCTTAGAGAGGAAGTTTTTTATTCTTCATTTTACTGGCTTACGCATTAAGGAAAACCCTTGGTTTGTATTTGCGAACTTTTTTTAGGAGGAAGATTTTTATGAAACGTTTACTATTGTTAGTTGTTATGATTTTGGCGTTGGGCGCTGGCTTTGGTTGTTCAAAGAAAGTTGATAGCGGAAGCAAAATTCCCGGACAGACCGCATGGACTGCCGAAGAGCAAGCTGCTATTCAGCAAATTACCAATGCACGTGTGCATTTTGCCTTTAATAGCTTTGACTTAAACGAACAAGCTCAAAATGTACTTCGTGGTAAGGCAGAGCTTATGAAAGCCAATCCACGTATTCGTGTACGCATCGAAGGCAATTGTGATGAGCGTGGTACACAAGAGTATAACCTTGCTTTAGGTGAGCGCCGTGCACGTGCTGCTTTTGAATACCTTGTACTTATGGGCGTTAATGCCGCACAAATGGAATTACTCAGCTACGGCAAAGAAAATCCCTTGGTGGGCGGCTCCGGCGAATCTGCTTGGGCACAAAACCGTCGCGATGACTTCAAGGTTATCAACTACTAATTTTTCATAAATCATTAATGAAAAAGGGAAGCATGCTTCCCTTTTTTTGTGGCTAAATAAAAATTCGTATTAATAAATAAGGATACATATGGCAACGACCTTAATGGTGGGCGGCATTCGTAGTGGAAAGAGCGCATTAAGTCAACGCTATGCCGAGAGCATAGGGCGGCAATGTCTTTATGTGGCGACGGCTTCATCTTGCTTGGCAAGTGCAGACCCTGCATTGCAGGCGCGTATTGCAGCTCATCAAGCGGTACGCGGCGCTCGGTGGCATACCTATGAATGCCCGCGTTTGCATCTTGCAGACCTTCCTGTGAAAAATATAGACGTGGTGCTTATCGATTGCTTGGGGCTTTGGCTTGCGCATCTTTTCTATGAGGCAGAACAACAGGCTCTGAATGCTATTCAAACAGAGGGTATGGTGGAAAAGGCCATTGAAAGCTTTATTTCCCAAGTGCAAACTTTTCCATTGCCTCTTATTATGGTGAGTTCTGAGGTAGGGCAAGGCATCTTGCCTATGCAAGCACAAAGTAGAGCCTTTTGTGATGGGCTTGGGCTTATAAATCAGCGTGTGGCACAGATATGTACAGAGGTTATTTTAGTCAGTTGTGGTTTACCGCTTGCACTTAAAGGCACTTTGCCCTACATTTTTTTAGATCGTTAAAAAAATAACATATATGATCTAACATATGGAGGAACTATGCGTTCAATATTTCTTTTAATATTTATGCTCTTTAGCTCTGTCTCTTTGGTCATGGCGGGGGCAAGCCCCGAGGCTACTATTGCTGAGGTAAAAACATCTATAGATAATGCTGATCAAGTGGCTTTTGATAAAGCTGTAAATATGGAAAGCCTTGTGGGGCAGTGTATAGATGTTTTTTTAGAAGATGCACAAAAAAGTGATCAAAAAACTTTACCTCCGGCCTTAGCGCTTATGCTTTCTACTCTTAATATGAGTGAGGCGGCTAAAACCAATATTCGTAAAGTTTTAGCCAATGAAGGGGCGGAGTTTGTACGTTTTGGCGTGCGCTCTGGAGCCTTTGCTGGCAAACATACTCAAGAAAATAAATCAAGCGGTATGCTTTCAACACTTTTTTCTTACGCTTCTATGGGGCGAAAGGAAATTACCCATATAGGAAAGGGAGTGGAAGAGAGTGGCGCTGTTTATGTGCCCTTTATGATTAAAGATCATGGCAATGGTAATTCCTATCCTGTGGAAGCATGGCTACGCCAAGAAAATGGCCAATGGCGTGTGGTGGGGCTGCGTAATGTGCGCACGCTTATGCGTATTATTCGCGGTGAAAGCTCCACTATCCAAAGTCTTTAACCTCTAGCTCTGAGAATACTATGCGACTTATAAGTTTTGTACAAAATACTGCCCCAGAAATATTACGTTGGGGTATTTGGTATGAGGAAGAAAACACTGTTTTTGATGTGTGTAGCGCTGATAGTAATTTACCTGCTACTTTACGCATGGCTGTAGAGGAAGGCGATAGCCTTTTTCCACAGTTAGAAAAGCTTGCTCAACAGCACAGCGGTACAAAGGCACATCGAATTTCTTTTGAGGAATGCACCTTACGTGCTCCCTATACTAATCCTCCGCGTAATATATTATGCACAGGCATAAATTATGTGGAGCATTTACACGAATTAGTACGTCCTTTGGATGTAGAACGAAAACTTCCTGAATTTCCCTTTATTTTTACTAAGCCTTGTACAGCTATTGCTCATCCTAATACAGCTCTTGATAGTCATGCTGCCTTAACAGATCGCTATGATTATGAAGTGGAGCTTGCCGTCATTATAGGAAAGCAAGGTAAAAATATTTCACAAGAAAATGCCCTTGAGCATGTTTTTGGCTACTCCATTATTAATGATTTGTCTGCCAGAGACCTACAAAGGCGCACAAGTCAATGGTATATAGGCAAGGCTTTAGACGGTTCAGCCCCCTTTGGGCCTTGTATTGTTTGTCGCCAATCTTTGGCAGATCCACAAAATTTGCAATTGCAAAGCCGTATTAACGGGGAAGTGCGTCAAAATTCTCACACAGGGCACATGATTTTCACTGTGGCTAAACTTATTCACATTTTATCGCAGGGCACTACGCTTATGGCTGGTGACATTATTGCTACAGGAACACCCGCCGGTGTGGGCATGAGCTTTGATCCTCCTAAAGTTCTCGTCTCCGGAGATAGTATGGAACTGGAAATTGAACATATTGGTGTTTTGAAAAACACTATTAAATAAATGTGTTGCGAAAGTAATGTTTTTTTAATGGAAAAAAATAAAAAAAAATAACTTTTTTGTTGACAGCGAGGCCCACTTCTTATAGAACTTCTCTTGCGGGCAGTTAGCTCAGCTGGTAGAGCGCCGCCCTTACAAGGCGGATGTCGGGGGTTCGATCCCCTCACTGCCCACCAGCAAAAAATTAAAGCACCTTAACGGGTGCTTTTTTTTTGGTCTAAAAAAAGACTTTCAAATATAAAGGTATTTGTTTCTTTTGGGGGAAGTTTCCCTTCCCCCAAAAGAAAATACTAAAAGAAAAGCTATGCTTGTTAAGTCAGCATGAAATAATACACCACTGGTGCCATGAGTAACCTATATATGGCAAAGGGCACCAGTGTCATGCGTGAAAGCAAAGATACGAAGCCTTTAATGGCTAGTAAGGCCGCCACAAACGAGCCTACAATGCCCAAGGCAAAAAAAGGTATGTCGGCTGAGCTGAGAACGTGCCAGCTTTTTAAAAGATCGTAGCCCGTAGCTGCTACCATGATGGGCACTGCCGCAATAAAGGAATATTCCGCCGCCAAGGTGCGTCCTGTACCTAGCAGCATGCCGCCCATAATGGTGGATGCAGAGCGTGAAAACCCTGGCCATAGTGCAAGACATTGAAAGCAACCTATGCCCAAAGCTTCTTTGGGGCCTAGCTGATCTAAGCTTAGCAATTTTGCTTCGCCCTTGTACGCTTGCATGGAGGGCATGGCTCTTTTTTCCACTATAATCATAAAGAGCGCGCCCACGACTAAGGCTAGAAGCACTGTCTCGGGAGTAAAGAGATACATCTTAATGTAAGAGTGTAAGAATAAGCCCATGATGCAAGCAGGAAGGCTAGTAAGCAGTAATAAAGCAATGCCGCGAAGGCCCGCAAAGCGTGTTTGCCCCTCATAGGGCATGCCTTGCGCATCAAATGCAGGTGGAAACAGTAGGCCCCAAAAGCGCGGCCAGTACAGCACTACTACGGCCATAATGGCGCCCAATTGGATGATGACTTGAAATGTGGCGGCTTTTTCTCCACTAAAATTCATCATGGCGCCTGCTAAAATAAGATGCCCTGATGAAGATACAGGAAGAAACTCTGTTAGTCCTTCCACTATACTTAAAACGATTGCGATATACCAATTTTCCATAAAATTTCTTGTGAGTTGAGTTTGAAATGTTATACATATTCCGCGAGTACATCTAGAAGGAGAAAATTATGACGCAAATTATTCCTCATAGCGAGCTATTACAACGCGCCGTAGCTCATATTGTCGCTGCACAAAAGGAACATCCTGAGAGAAAAATCAATGATATTATTGATGAAGCAGGTATGCACTTTAATCTGTCCCCTTTAGATACAGAAGCATTGCTCCGTATCTTCAGTTCGAAGTAGCATTTTTTGAGGGAAAGAGTGTGGAGGCGAACTTTTTGAAAGTTTGCCTCCACAGAAAATACGTCATTGCCTATGGTTATGCCTTAGGACGATTGTCAATAATGCGCTGAGCTTTACCCTCACTGCGTTGTATAGAATGCGGTTCTACTAAGCGTACCTTCACGGAAATGCCTAAGAATTCTTTGATGGTGCTTTGTATTTTGCTTTCTGTTTTTTGTAATTTGCGAATTTCGTCGGCAAAGTTGCGTTCGGCAATTTCTACGCGAACTTCCACATTGTCCAAATTGTTGTCGCGCGTCACATGGATTTGATAATGCGGTGCAATGCCTTCATTTTCTAATAAAATGCTTTCAATTTGCTGTGGGAAAACATTAACGCCGCGAATAATCAGCATATCGTCGCTACGTCCATTAATGCGGGTTAAGCGTGCATGGGTGCGTCCGCAACGGCACGGGGTATAATTTAAGCTGGTTAAATCGCGGGTGCGGTAGCGTAAAAGAGGTATGCCTTCCTTGGTGAGGGTGGTTATAACCAGTTCGCCCACTTCGCCTTCGGGGAGGTTTTCTCCGGTAATAGGGTCAATGATTTCAGGCAAGAAATGGTCTTCATAAATATGCATGCCGCATTTTGCCTCCACGCATTCCATGGCAACGCCCGGCCCCATAATTTCAGAAAGACCATAAATATTTAAGGCATCAATGCCCATTTTTTGTTCAATATTGCTACGCATGGTTTCGCTCCAAGGCTCTGCACCAAAGACACCGATGCGTAAAGGCATCTTACGAAAATCTACGCCCAACTCTTCAGCGGTTTCACATAAGTATAAAGCATAAGATGGGGTGCTGCACAGCACAGTGGCTTCGAAATCGCGCAACAAATGCACTTGCCTTTTGGTGGCGCCACCAGAAGCAGGAATAACCGTGGCACCAAGGCGCTCTGCCCCATAGTGCAATCCTAGTCCTCCGGTAAATAAACCATAGCCATAGGCCACATGCACAAAATCTTTGGCATCTGCACCGGTACAGGCAAGGCTACGGGCAGCCATGCCGGCCCAATTTTCTAAATCTCGTTGGGTATATCCCACCACGGTGGCTTTGCCGGTGGTTCCGCTAGAGGCGTGAATACGCACAATGTTTTCACGAGGTACGGCAAAAAGACCGTAGGGATAGTGGTTGCGCATGTCTTGTTTTTCGGTAAAAGGCAGGGAAGACACATCACGCAAAGAGGTAACATCTGCTGGGGTAATGCCAACTTCATCAAAGCGTTTACGATAAAAAGGGACATTGGCGTACAGGCGACGGCACAGGTCTTGTAGACGGCGCAATTGTAACGCTTCAATTTCCTCACGGGGCATAGTCTCTTTTTGCATATTGAATATCATGGCAGAACTCCTTGCGTGCAGAACAAGTCTTACATAGACTTATTCTAAAAAATGAAGGGGATTTTGCCATTGTTTATACCTAAGGTCAAGGTTTATGGCGTGGAACTTTTAAGGAAAATCATTGCCAGTGCGCGGTATAGGGTGTATAAGATATGCCAAGGAAGTGCGTTATTTTTCTTTCATCATGTTTTTTTCATACAAACTCTTTTCCCTTGTGCCATCGAATATCTGCTTTACTTTATACGGCACAAAACGAATAACGCCATTATATTACTATGCAAGAAAAATTTGCTACAATCACGCCATTAGGTGGCGTAGGAGAAATAGGTCTAAACTGTCAATTGTGGGAAGGTCCACAAGGCATTGTTATGGTAGACTGTGGACTCATGTTTCCGGATGATTCGCATTTGGGCATTGATGTTGTTATCCCTTCGTTTGAACACATTCATTCCATTCGCGAAAAATTATTGGCCATAGTGCTCACCCATGGGCATGAAGATCATATTGGCGCCTTGCCATGGTTGGTTCCCTTGGTGCGCGGTATTTCCATTTACGGCTCGGCTTTTACCTTAGCCTTGGTGGAACACAAATTACGCGAGCGCGGCCTTTTAGATAGGGTTAACCTTAAGGTGGTACAAGGAAATATTTGGGGCCAAGACCCTAAACCTTCGCTGGAAATTGGCGATTTTTCCTTCAATTTTTTTCCTGTGTGCCATTCTATTCCTGAAGGCTTTGCTTTGGCTGTGCAAACTCCTGTGGGTAAAGTCATTCATACGGGCGATTTTAAAATTGATGCCGACCCTTTGGAAGGTAGCGGCACAGACATGCGACTATTTAAAGACTTTGCAGGGGACGAAGGCGTGCGACTTTTACTTTCTGACTCCACCAACGTGGAGCGTGAAGGCCGCACCTTACCTGAACGAAAGGTAAAAGAAAGCTTACAGGCCATAGTAGAAGCTGCACCAAGCCGTGTTATCATCACGTTATTTTCTAGCCACATCCATCGTATTCAAGAAGTTTTTGATATAGCAAGAGCTACAGATAGAACCGTGGTTATTAGTGGGAAGTCTTTGGCAAATAATATTGAAAAAGCTAAAGATTTAGGTTTTATACGTATGCCTCCATCCTTCTATAATGCGCACAATGGCGTACCTGATGTAGCAGCAGAAAAAATTATTTTATTGGTTACAGGAGCTCAAGGCGAACCCCTTTCGGCTTTGTCGCGTATGGTTATGGGCGGGCACAGACAACTCTCTGTATTAAAGGGCGATACCATTATTATGTCTTCGCGCATGATTCCTGGCAATCAACGTATCATTTCAGCCATGATTAATGAAATGTATCGCTTAGGGGCTGAAGTCTACTATGAAAATGTACGCGCCATCCATGCTTCCGGTCATGCGCATAGGGAAGAGCTGCAAGATATGCTCTTGGCCACACGCCCCCATTATTTTGTGCCTATTCATGGGGAGTATCGCCATCTTGTTAAACACTGTCGCTTGGCGCAAGAATGTGGCGTGCCCAACGAGGCCACCATTATTTTAGAAGATGGGGATCCACTCACTCTTCTGCCAGACGGGATCCAAAGAGAGAAACGTATTGCTGCCGATCGTACCTTGGTAGATGGTAAGGGTGTGGGAGATGTGGGCCATGCCGTTTTGCGTGAAAGACAAATTCTTGGGGGCGAAGGCATTGTTTTTGTGGTTTTGGTGCTAGATGCTGATACAGGTAAGGTATTGCATGGGCCGGAAATCCGCTCTAAGGGTTTTGTTTTTGAAATGCAATTGCGCCATTTGTTAGAAGATGCTCAATGTTTGGTTCTGGATGTATTAGAAGAAGGTTCGGGCAATAAAAGTGAAAATTTAGAAGGGTTGCACGATAGTATCCGCTCTTCTTTACGGCGTTTTTTCCGTCGTGTTGTAGATAGAGATCCTATAGTCTTGCCTCTTATTAGCGCCGTCTAGCACCCTTTCCATTGAAAGGGGCATTCTGTTTATGAGATGCTTTTTCATGTTAGTTACGAGTTTGCTGTGAGATTTAAAACTTATGTGTGTAGGAGAGCATATGAATCGTCTTGTAATGGTAGTATTTGTTTTTGTAGTATTCTGCTTTTCCCCTAAAGCGTGGAGTGCTGAAATTTTGCGAGTGGCTGTGGGGGATCCGGAGCATTCGGAACAAGGCACGGTAGCCAAGGCATTTAAACAATATGTAGAAGAAAAAAGCCAAGGTAAGTACCAAGTAGATATCTTTTTTGCTAGCAGTTATGCTGATGAACTGGGCAGTGTGCAACAAATTATAGATGGCACCTTAGATTTGAGCGTGGTAGGTGTGGCCAATATTGTACCCTATGCGAATACATTAGGCGTGCTTACCTTACCCTATCTTTTCGATAACGTGGAGCAAGTGCGTAAGGCTACTGATGGTGCTGGTGCCAAATTATTAAACTCTTATGCCATTGATGAAGGCTTTCGTGTTCTTGCTTGGACGTACACAGGCTTTCGCTATATCTCCAATGCCAAGCGCCCCATCAAAAAAATAGATGATATTAAAGGACTCAAGATTCGTGTGCCCAAAAGTGCTATTATTATAGCATCATATACGGCTTTTGGTGCTACGCCTGTGCCTGTGGCTTGGTCTGAGACATATACAGCCCTAAAGCAGGGCAGCGTGGACGGCCAATGCTATGGTTATATTGGTTTTAAAGCCATGAATTTTTTTGATGTGAAGCAAAAGTATCTCAGTGAAGTAAAATATACATACCAATTACAACCGCTTATTGTTTCAGAAAGTATTTTTAAAAAAATGACTAAAGAAGATCAAAAACTGTTGGTTGATGCTGGCAAACACGCTCAAGAAGTGGCCTATACCTATGCCATAGCAGAGGCTGACAAGGTAAAGAAAGAATTGGTGGCTATGGGTTTACAAGTAACCACCTTGCAAGATGAAGCCGTTTGGAAAAAAAATGCTATGGAATTAGTCTGGCCTGAAATGGCAGACTATGTTGGGGGCAAAGCCGCGATAAATACTTTTTTGAAGACGACTGGGCGCCCTGCATGGAACTAATTGCAGCAGAACGTCGTTGATTATGTGGTTTTCACAGCGGTGTAATTTTTTAATAAGAGAGAAGAGCGCATCATGGCACAGAAAATTATCTTAGCCACCCGCAATGCGGGAAAAATTCGTGAATTGGCCCATGCTTTAGCTCAGCATAGTTTAGAGGTGGTGGGCTTGGAAGCTTTTCCTGAGTTGGAAGATGTAGAAGAAAATGGCACAAGCTTTGAAGAAAATGCCTTGCTAAAGGCACGCTATGTCACAGAGCAAACCGGCCTTATTGCCATTGGCGAAGATTCTGGCTTGGTGGTAGATGCTCTTTACGGTGCGCCGGGTATTTTTTCTGCTCGTTATGGTAATGACTATGCTTTACAAGATGGGGAAAGCAAAGATATGCGAAATAATCGCAAATTATTGCAAGAGCTTTCAGATGTTCCCCCAGAAAAACGCAGTGCACGTTTTGTTTCGTGTATGGTGGCCTGCTCTAAAAATGGCGCCTACATTGTAGGTAACGGCGCTTGGGAAGGCATGATATTAGACAGTCCTCGAGGCAGTGAAGGCTTTGGCTATGATCCGCTTTTTTTTGATCCGCACATAGAGCTTTGTGCTGCGGAGTTGAGCAAAGAAGAAAAAAATTCTCGTAGCCATCGTGGTAAAGCTTTGCAAAGCCTTCTTGCACAATGGGAACAGTTTTATACAGCCCAAAAATAATTATCAAAGTTTTTACACAGTGAAAGATTTGCGCCACGTAAAATAAGCCAGAGTTTACATATGGCATCACCGAAAGGGTATTTGGAGTGAGCGTTTCTTTCTGTAAAACGTGTTTCTACACGTTTTACAGAGATGAGTATTTTTTTGATGAAGAGAGTAGTATGAACGCTAAAAGCTTGGGCTATACCTTCGCCTTTACCTCCGTTTTTTTGTGGGCGGGAAATTTTGTTTTAGCTCGTGGCCTTGCCGACGCCATTGCGCCGGTACAATTAAATTTTTGGCGTTGGGTTGTGGCATTATTGGTGGTTTTTCCTTTTGCTTTGCGTAATTGGGGGCATGACTGGCAAATATTGAAAAAAAACTTGCCTTATATTTGCCTTATGGGGCTTATTGGTGTCACGTGTTTAAATGCTTTTTTTTATCAAGCCGGTAGCACCACCAGCAGCATTAATATGGTGCTCTTTGTCCCTTCTGCCCCTATCATTATCATGTTGCTATCACGTATTTTTTGTGGTGAACCCATAACGCCGCGTCGTTTATTGGGGCTGACTATTATTTTAAGTGGCCTGCTTTTATTGTTGTCTCGCGGGCAATGGTCTAATTTAACACACTTTAGGATTAGCAGCGGCGATTTGTGGAGTATTGGCGGCGTGGTCTGTTTTGGCTTATACTCCTTTCTTGCGCGCTATCGCCCTCACGGTGTTTCTCTCTTGGCTTTACACAGCACCATTTTTATAGCAGGTCTTCTTTTTTCTTTGCCGGCTCTTTTGTGGGAAATGCATGTCACTGCACCCACAGAATGGAACATGACCATAATAAGTGGTATTTTATATGCTGGTATTGGCTGCTCTAGTTTAGCCTATGTTTTTTGGACAAAAGCTATTGATTCCATAGGCCCTGTGGCTGCTGGTATGATTTATTATTCCATTCCCCTCTTTACTGCTTTGAAAGGCGTGCTTATTTTAGGAGAGAAAGCGACAATGCTTCACTTTGTGGGCGGCGCTCTTATGCTCTTTGGTATAGCCTTGGCCACCATACCTCCCAAGCTCAAGTAGCGCTTTATCTGCACCAAGGGCATGTCAGTAAATAATGATATTGCTCTGGAAATTATTTTTTATAACGTGCTCGATGGCTTCGTGTTGTAAACACCAATCTTTATTTTTGTGCGCTAAATATATAGGAACTTTTATGCAGCAACAATATGTCTTGAAAAATGGTATTCTTAAATTAGAAAAAATAAGTAAGCGTAATCCCTTTTGGACTTTTCTTTTAGTGCTTATGCTTATGGGGGCTTCAGGTAGCGGAGCTTTTTTTTATGCCAAAGATAAATTCTCTCCCCCCAAGGATAGCCACATTGTGAGCAATGCTCAAATGGAACGCTTTTTGAGTTTAGAAGATGCGCTCAACGTTGCTTTACAAAAAGAAATTCAAAAAAAGGATTATGTGGTAGATAGTGCTACGTTAAAAATCATCATGGACAAGTTCTTTCCCAAAGAAGGCATGAGTGATGAGGATAAAGATGCTTATATAGCGGCCGCCGCCAAATGGGGCGCGCATTATGCCATACCACCCATGCTGATTTTGAGCATTGCCTATAGAGAAAGTCTTTTTGAGGCAGACGTGGTTTCTTCTGCCAATGCGCGCGGCCCCATGCAGGTTATTTATAAATATCATAAAGATAGATTGGACAAAATAGGGAAAACAGAAAAAGATTTGCATGATATTGACACAGGTATTCGCATCGGTACTGAAGTTTTTCGTGCTTTTTACGATTACCATAAAGAAGATATTTATAAAGCCATGAAAAGCTATGTGGGGGGATCTTATCGTAGCTATGCCGAAGATATTTTAAATCGTTATTTTAAGGCTAGGATTTTCTTAGAAAAACAAATGAAGTAAGAAAGAATAATTACTCGAGGAAAAGCGTCAAAATAGAGCTTAGACTTTGTTTTGACGCTTTTTTATGATTGCTGCGTGACACCGGTAAAACGTAAATTATATAAAAAGTCGTCTAAGTGATACATGTCTTCTTTCGACAAATTCCCAAAATTTATACCCAATGAAACACGCAAAAAGTTCTTACTCACCCGTGTAATGGTTCCGGCAATCTGCAATGTTTCTTGCGGTGTCCATATTTCTAAAGTAATGCTTTGATCTGTTTGAAAATTGCGTAAAGGTGTACCGTGTACAGAATCAAAACTTACAAGACAGCCGGAAGCAGAAATATCTCGTAACACTCCTACATATTTTTTATCTAGCATAACGGCCGCAGGAATAAGGCATTCAAAGCGCTCATCATAGCGTATTTCATACAAACGAAAGCCAGCGGGGTAGGTGCAAAAAGCCAGCCTTTGCTTAATGAGAGGCAAGCTAATGGACGTTTTAAAGGCTACCTTATGAGCACCTAGGGTAAAGGTTGCCGAAATAGGCGTAGAAATTTGCATGTAGTTGGCAATGCCTGTAATAACCGGTAAGCGAAATAGCAAGAACGAGTCTTCTTCATATCCCACAAAATGTATGCCAAGCTTAGTATTATTGGGAAAGATGCTTGTCATCTCTGTGCCAAGAGGAATGGGGTAGTGCGCCACAGTCTTAAATTTTTTATCTGCATTGTCTTGCATAAGCATTTCCTACATCAAAAAAGATTAAAAGCCCTCTTCAAGGGGAGGCCAAATAAAATACGCCCCTTCTTGACTTATATCTACATTGGTAGGCTTACTTTTTTCTGGCTTTGGTGTCCATATTACTTGTCGCCCTTCTATACATATACGTTGTTCGGCAATCCATTGAATAACTTGAGGGAAAAGGCGATGCTCTAAAACTTGAATGCGCTTTTGTAAGTCTTCTGGTTTTTCATGGGGAAATACTGGTAAAGCCCCTTGAGCAATAACAGCCCCATGATCCATCTGTTCATCCACAAAATGTACAGTGCATCCAGAAATTTTTACTCCCCAAGCACAGGCGTCGGCGGCACCGTGAGCCCCTTTAAAACTGGGTAAAATGGCAGGGTGCATATTAATTACCTTACCCTCAAAAACAGTAAAGAAATATGGCGTAAGCAGGCGCATGTACCCAGCCAATACAATGAGCTGTGCATCGCATTCTTGCAAGGCTTTCACCAACACTTTGTCAAAGCTTTCCCTATCCGTATAGGCTTTATGGTCAAGTTCAAGGGTAGGTATGTGGAGTTTTTGCGCCCTTTCCAATACTTTTGCCCCAGGTCTATTGGATATAACAAGGCTGACCTTGGCTTGCAGGTGCCCGCTGGTGATTTTGTCAAAAATGGCTTGGGCATTGGTACCGCTACCGGAAGCAAGAATAGCTATATTTAAGGACATGGTGAGCTCTTTAGGGGTTAAGGTCATAAAAAAGGTTGGTAAAAAAGCAAGATAATTTTATTATGGAAACATTGATTAATACCTTTTTGCCCTCTAACTGTGTTAGATTCCCCTTGCTAAGACTGCATATATGTGTACACATTATATATCTTTAGCAAAGCCATCGTCCTTCTTAGAAAACAAAAGCCTTATTAAATCAGCGTTTCCTTATCTAGCTTCTTAACCAACCTATCGTAAAAAAATATATTAGGCAATTTTTTTAATAAGCGCTTCCCCTACACTCTTTCCGAGTTCATGGCAGGTTTTTAACCCTTCATGTGTGGGGCGCCATTGTTGCTTGAGAGGGTCACCCACCATTTCCATGCCCATGGAGCTCAGCCATTCATGCACGATTTTTGGGCCTTCCCCAGACCATCCGTAAGAACCAAAAGCCGCCGCAATGCGGTTTTGCGGACGCAAGCCTTTCATATAAGTAAGCATAGCAGCGACATAAGGCATTATGCCATTGTTGTGCGTGGGGCTCCCCATGATAACAGCACCGCAATCAGCAAGCTCTGTCATAACAGCACTATGATGATTTCCCTTTAAAGACATAATGCGATAAGGCACGCCCATTTCTTCAAGGCCATTGCCTATGGCGTGGGCCATTTTCTCTGTACTATGCCACATGGTATCATAAACAATAAGCGCACGCTTTTGCGTTTTTTGTAAAGCCATTTCTTTATACAAATCAATGATAAAGTTAACGTATTCTGGCCCATTATGAATGAGGCCGTGGTCAGGTGCTATCATATCAATATCTAAAGCGCCCAGACCTTCAATGGCCTTAAGAACTTGTGGGGAATAGGGTAAAACAATATTATAATAATATTCTTTTACTGCTTGTAAAATTTGCTCCTTAGAAAAAGCATCGGCAAAACGCTCAGAAGACGCAATGTTTTGCCCAAAAGCATCATTGCTAAACAATATTTTGTCTTCTGCCATATAGGTAACCATGCTATCAGGCCAATGTAGCATGCGCGTTTCTACAAAGTGTAAATTTCTTTGACCAATGTTAAGCGTGTCACCGGTTTTCAAGGCGTGCAAAGGCCAACCTTTAGATGGGTAATATCCTTCTAATGATTTCATGCCCATGGTGGAAACAAAAATCTTTTCAGGCTTGCAACGCTCCACTACTTCTTCTAAGGCTCCGGCATGGTCTAGTTCCATATGGTTGCAAATAATGTAATCTATCTCTTCTAATTTACATATCTTAGAAAGGCGACAAAGCATGGTATCTGTGCAATGGTGAGAAACCGTATCTACCACAACTTTTTTTGTATCATTAATCATATAGGCATTATAGGTAGAGCCTCGTGGGGAAAGTGAGTAACCGTGAAAATCGCGGTTATCATAGTCTACGGCACCAATCCAATAGATATCTTTTTTTATTTCTGTAGGTTGCATGATGTTCCTTCTTTTGTGTAAGGGAGTATAAGCTCAAAAGCTTGTGTTTGTATTGTCTTGAAAATATGTGAAGTCTTGTGCAGTCTTTGAAGTGGATAAAAATATTACTCGAGTGAGAGATTTCTCGTGCCGCTTTTCATTGATTGTCAATGGAAAATGCGAAAAGCCCAAAAAGGCAGCGTAATTTATTGTTACGCTGCCCTCTAAGAGCTTACTCCTATATATGCTATAGAAGTGAAGCCCTTATTGTATCCATAAAATCTAGCTTGGGCTAAAGTTGCTTTTATCTACGCCACAAACGGGACATACCCAATCTTCAGGCAAGTCTTTAAATTCTGTGCCTGCATCTGCATGGGGTGGGTCGCCAGCGGCTGGATCATATTCATAACCACACAAATTACATGTATACTTCATAATATTCTCCAAGTTAAAGTTTTAA
>CAYJAD010000042.1:0-21455 GCA_964368075.1 uncultured Desulfovibrionaceae bacterium
GCATATCAAGAGCAATCGCAGCAGCGCCATTCTCTGTAAGAACAGAAACTAATTTGCCTACAAGATGACGTGGCCAAGGCCACTGGCCTAAATCAGCAAGGCTTTGCTCATCAATATCAATAAGGGCCGGTGTAGGAGAAGGGACACCACCACCGTTATGACGTAAAAACACGTCGTAGACATTTCTATCTGCTTGCTGTAAAATTTCCGGTTGAAAGTAATAAAGCGTTAATAAACAACAGCATATGCCTAAGCCTGCATACAAACGCTGTAGGCCGTCACGTAGCGTTCTGTGTCCTTTTTTAAACATGATATATCTCTATATTTATATGATGATGCGTTGTTTTAAAAAAAAAGTCCTTTTTTTACAAGAAATAAAAAATATGAGTCTTAGGTCAGTTCTTGACAGTTTAGTAAAATATAGTTATTATCTCACTAACGCCTCACAAAAAATTCTTTTTTCAATTACTGATTCATCATTTTTATTACTACCTTCGTCATCTCTTACTTGAGAGGTTTTTGCATGCGGCTGTCTAAGAAGATGTATATTGTTTTACTCTTGCTTGGTTTTGTAAGCACATATTTTCGTGCGCAAGACTTTCTGGATAACGTGCAAAAGTCTGAGCAAGATTTGTCTGAACTTTATGCCAATCGAATTCATAATACTGTAGAGAAAGTGGTGGTTGATGCAAAAATTTTGGATGAAATCTTTAAGATTTTTGGATATGATATCAGCGAAAAACAATTTCACGACGTAGCACGAATCATTTTCCAGCCCAAATATTTTTCACTAGTGGCCTTTCAACCAGCCGGTGTTATCAAATATATTTTTCCTGCAAATGTATTTGATATGTCTTTAGGTGCAAATATTTTACAAGAAAAAACCACGCAAATTGAGGCTCGCTATGCCAAAACGAGCGGAAGAACTGTGCTTTCTGGCCCTTACAAGTTTGACGACTACGAGGGTTTTGTAACACGCCGTCCTGTATACGAAGTAAAAGATGGAAAGAAAAAGTTTTGGGGCTTCATTGCTATTGGTTTTGATGCGCATAAATTATTACATGACGTCATTGATATTGAAGCACTAGATACATTTAATGTGCATTATAGTATTGAAACCGTCTATAAAGGACAATACATTTCTGTTATCAAAAGTGAAAATTTTGATAAATCCAAAGCTGATAAGCGTGTTTTTACCGTAGGTGATCAAACATGGGTTTTTTATCTGTATAACGTGAATACCTCTAAAGATCTTTTGGCTGTAATTATTTCCTTTTTGGCACTGTACGGTTGTATTGCCACCATAGTCTATGTTATTTTAAGAAAACTTGAAGACAAGCATATAAAGTCTAAAGAGCTTACTTACATTGATGCTCTGACAAAAGCATATAATAGAAAAGCTGTCGATGAATATTTTATTAACTATGCAGATAAAATTGAAAACGGTTTTTCCCTCTTCTATTTGGACTTAAATGATTTTAAGCCTGTAAATGATAACCATGGTCATGAAGTGGGTGATAAACTGCTTGTAGCATATGTGGAACGGCTACGTCACAGCTTTAAAAATGATACAGTTATAGCTCGTATGGGTGGCGATGAATTTGTCATAATAATTAATAAAAGCTTTGATGAACAAGCTATTAATAGTATTTTAAAGCGTATTGAAAACCTTTCTAGTGAAAGATTCTTTCTTGATGGTATAAAAGTTAAGATCTCTGCTAGTATTGGGCATGTAACATACCCACAAGAAGGCAAGGTGATGGGAGATCTTTTAGTAAAAGCAGATGAGCGTATGTATGCATGGAAAAAACGTATTAAAGCAGAACGTGCGTCGTTGGCACGAGATACCTAAATTTGTATACAAAACGTATATAAAAGGTATCGCCTTAACGGATACTATGCAAGTATCTACGGGAAGATTATGCTCTGAAAAAACTTTAGAGCCGCCGAGTAGTGATGAAATAGTTTGTGTAACTAAATGGATATAAAATAAAACTGCCAGAAATGATGCTTTGTGCACATTCTGGCAGTTTTGTTTTGGTATAGCATCCTGTCGCTATATGCTAGGACCTTGAAAATAATTTGAAAAAATGTAAATAAAGAGCAAAAAAGCATCTTTTACGTTTTTTTATACAAATTTTCTAAAGTTTTTTCATTTTATAACGATTGATTATGTATGAGAGTATGTAATGTGCTATAGCACCATAGGTTGCCCTTTAAGAAATAATTTCGGTAAGCTATAATATGTTACACATTTCTTGTTTTTATTTTAAATGTTTAAGGTTTTGAATAACAAAAACAAAGTTGAGTCTTCAACAAAATTAATACAAAAACACTGGAGGAACACCATGCGATTAACGGTGACACAAAAATTTGTTGCAAGCTTAGTATTGCTTTTGCTTGTGAGTACAAGTGTCGTATACTTTGTTTCTGTGCATAACTATTCAAAAACACTGACAATGACATTAAGTGATACTATTAAAAAGGCACAAAGCTCTTTTGATGCTGTTATTCATGCAAGTCAGGACAGAAATCTTCATTTATCAAAAATAGCTACAGAATACGAAGGCCTTGCTGCTGCTGTAGCTGCTAAGGATATAGCTATAATCAAAAAAATTTCTGACAAAATTATGCAACAAAGCGATGTCAATATCATTACCGTTACAGACGAAAAGGGTGTTGTGTTGATGCGAAGTCATTCTGAAAAGCAAGGCGATAACATTGGCGAGCAAAAAAGTATCCAAGACGCTTTACAGGGGAGCAGTAACTCAGGTGTTGTCATGGGGGCAGAAAATATTTCCATGCGAGCATCTAGTCCTATAAAGTTAGATGGTAAGACTGTGGGGACTTTTTCTATGGGGAGTACATTAGAAAAGCCGCAATTTTTAGATTGGTTAAGTAATTTTTTGAGTGTTCAAGTAACTTTTTTTGAAAACTCAACCCGCTTAATGACTACTATTCAAGATGCTCAAGGAAAGCGCATTGTAGGCACAAAGCTGAATAATCCAAAAATCGAAAAGCAGGTGTTACAGCAGGGCAAAGTTTATTTTGGGCAAAGCACCATTCTTGGTATAGAATATTTGGCCGCATATTGGCCCGCAAAAACTTTTAATAATGAAACTGTGGGCATGTGGTTTTTAGGTCTGCCTGTGAGCGATATTTTGCAATCAGAAAGAGAAGCAAATTTTAGCACTATAATTTCCGCCATTGCTGTACTTTGCCTTATGCTTCTGGTTGCAATTTATATTGCTTTTCGTTTTTCCTCTCCCATTAGAAAAATCGCTAAATATGCTTCGCGTGTTTCTGCAGGTGAAGATACAGCTTCGCTTAATATTACTAGTAATGATGAATTTCAAACCTTAGCAGATTCCTTACAGCATATGGTGCAAAAGCTGAAAAACCAATCCTATTGGTATGAGGCCATTTTAAATTGTATTCCTTCGCCCCTTGCGGCCATGGACGTAAACAGAAACTTTACTTTTGTAAATACTGGCGTTTGCAAAATGCTAGGAAAAAAACCAGAAGAACTTATTGGTTTGCAATGTTACAATTGGGGGGCTTCCATTTGTCGTACCGAAAACTGTGCGATTGAAAATTGCGAAAGGGGCATTGCAGATGTGAACTTTGAACAACCCGGTTTAGGGCATTTTAAAGCCATGGCTGCACGTTTGATTGACCCTGATGGTAAGCACCTTGGTTATGTAGATATGGTTTTTGATCGTAATAAAGAAGTTGAACTTATTAATGGAGCAGAGCAAGCACTTATTGATGGACGACATGAAGCGGCAGGTCAACTTGAAGCAATTGTTGACAGTATTGCATCTGCATCTGAACAACTAACAAGACAAATTGATATATCTGCGCAAGGGGCAGAAAGAGTGTTCACGCGAATGACAGAAACCTCTACCGCCATGGATGAAATGAATGGCACTGTAATTGAGATAGCAAAAAATTCTAATCATAGTGCAGAACTTGCTGAAAATACAAAGAAAAAAGCTCATGACGGAGCAAGCATTATTAAACAGTCCGAAGATACTATGGTGCGTTTGCGTGATGAATCTTTAGCTATTCGTGTGAGTATGGGAGAGCTGGCGCAACATGCACAGTCTATTAATGCTGTTATGGGGGTTATTTCTGATATTGCAGATCAAACAAACCTCTTGGCCCTAAATGCTGCCATTGAAGCAGCAAGAGCCGGGGAAGCTGGACGAGGCTTTGCTGTTGTTGCTGATGAAGTACGCAAACTTGCTGAAAAAACAATGATCTCTACATCAGATGTTTCTAGTGCCATTACTGCTATTCAGCAAAGTACAGAACTTAATGTACGTCAAATTGATGTTACTGTAAAAAGCATTGAAGAAGCAGCAGGGCTTGCCATTACCAGTGGTGAATCTTTAAGCGGTATTTTAGAAATGGCAGAAGAAAGTGCTGACGGTATTCGAGCCATAGCAACAGCAAGTGAAGAGCAATCTGCCACATCTGATGAAATTGCTCAATCTGTAGCTGATGTATCCAATATTGTAAACGATACTACCCAAGCCATGAGTGAGGCTGCGCAAGCTGTAAGTGTATTAAGTGAGCAATCTCAACAACTGTCTGATCTTATTAAAAATCTTAAAAATTAAAGAAGTATTGATCTGCTATTTTATTGAGGGGGAAGGGAAACTTTCCCCTAAAGGGACAAGTGCCAAAACCCAAAATTTCCCCTTCCCCCCCTCTCAGGAAAAAATTATATTTAACCGCGTAAATAATCAGGAAGAAAGGTGATAATTGCAGGAAAGAGTATAAGTAAAATCATACATGCTATATAGGCAGGCACAAAGAGCATAGCACCTTTAAAGACAAGATGTAAAGGGACACGATGCTCTTCTTTTTTGGCGGAGACATTGGCCACTACATAGGCTGCAATGCCAACAGGCGGTGTCATGGCGCCAAGGCTTGTGACTACAATAAGTAGGATACTAAACCATACTTTGTCCCAATGTAAAATCTCTGCTAAGGGGAAGAATATGGGTAGCGCAATTACCAAAAGGGCCAAGGCATCCATTACCATGCCACCTAAAATAAATATAATCAATACAAGTAGCAATATGTAGGGCTCTGCCAAGGGGAGGGCGGCAAGGTTTGTGGCTAAATCAAAGGGAAGGCGGGTGAGAGTCAAAAATTTTCCGTACATAGAGGCTGCTGCCAAAAGAAAGATAAGCATGGTAGCAATGGTTAAACTTTCTTCTAAAGCTTTTAAAAGAATTTTCCATGTAAGTGTTTTGCGCATAAGCCCCATAGTTAATGCCACCGCAGCGCCGGCGGCACCGGCTTCCGTAGGCGTGAATAAGCCAAAAGCAAGACCAAGCACTACAAGACTAAATAGTATGCCGCCTTCTAATAGACCACTCATATGTGAAAAGCGTTGTTTCCAAGTGCTTTTGGGGCTTGTGGGGGCCCAATCAGCATGAAAGTATAGTATACTAGGTATAGTGAGCATGAAAAAAAATAATAAAAGTAGGCCGGGAATAAGTCCCCCTAAAAAAAGGCTTTCTATAGATTGTGCTGTTTGCACACCCACTACAATGGCCACAACACTGGGGGGAATGATGGCGCCAAGAGTCGTGCCCGCCACGACAGTACCTGTAGAAAGAATGGGGCTATAATTATAACGGCGCATTTCTGGCAATGCTACTACAGACATGGTGGCAGCAGTGGCGGTATTAGAACCGCAAATAGCTGCAAAACCACCACAAGCAAGTATTGTTGCTAAGGAAAGACCGCCTTGAGTGTGTCCGCACCATGTTTGCATGGCAGCATATAAACGCTGACTTAAGCCCGAGTAAAAACACAGTTGCCCCATGAAAATAAAACAAGGAATAACTATAAGGCTATAGTTTGAAAAAAGACCCCAAAGTTCATTGCCAGCCATATTTAACGCTAACGGCATACCATCAAGTAAAGCATAGCCACCAATGCCAAGCCCTGCCAGCAAAAAGGCTATGGGAATACGCACATACACTATTCCTAAAAGTAATACTACAAGAGAAGCTAAAGCTAAAAATGAAGGGGACATGTTATTTCCTTATGCCTCTGTGCACTGCACTGTACAAGAGTCTTAATTTTCATTACTGTGTTCAAAAAATGTATAAATTGGTGCTGTGCCTTTGGTTTGCGTAAATACATGAGTTAAAATCTGCCCTGCTTTTTGAAGAATTTGTAAACACTCTAAAGCCAACACAAGGCACTGTCCGGCGCAGCCTAAAGTAAGCGCACCTAAGAAATAGGCTGCAGGTATATTGAAGCCATCTACCACTTCCATGCCTTCATAGGTAAAGAGCGTCACATCTAAGAGTTCTCTTGTGCAGACAACGGTTATGCCTAAGCAAAGGAAAGAAACAAAGACATGTAAACAGGCTTTAGGAATAGCACCTAAGCGCGTATAAAAAACACCTGCGTTGGCATGGGCTTTTTGCATTTGCACATGAGGTAAACATAAACCAAGTGCTGCAGCACCTAGAAATCCGCTCAACTCTACCGCGCCGCGTAAGTTTGACCCCATGGCTCGCAAAACTATATTAGCTATAGTTAGCAAAAGTATGCTCAAAAAAAGTAAAGAACCAAGAAAAAAAAGGGCTTTAGTTATTTTTTGTATGTGCTTGTTTAACATGGGATTTACCTTTTATTTATGTTTTGTGTTGTATATAACTTTAAATTTTTCAATATCCGCTAAAACTGCTTCCGCATCAATTCCTTTGTCATTTGCTTTCTTTTTCCATTGTTCTATTAAGCCTTGTGAAGCCTGAACAATTTGTTTTTGCTGAGATTCATTACTTACAGTAAGTTGAAAATTATGCTCTTCTATTGCCCAAGCAAGCGCTTTTTTTCCGGAATTATCCACTAAAGTTCCTGTAAAATCGACATGTTCATCGGCATAGGCATCAATGGCTTGGCGTATATCTTCTGGTAAATTTTCCCAAGTTTTTTTATTCATAATTACTGCAAAAGGATAAACTGGCATATTGAGAGCAAGCCCATAGCGGCAGCGCTCAGCATAATTCATATCATATAATGTGTCCCATGAAGAGCACACCCCATCTACAACGCCTTTTTGCAAAGCTTCTGGAGTTTCAGACATGGGAATAGACACCGCATGTCCTTGTAAAGCTTCTAAAGCATCAGAAATTGGGCCAGAAGCACGTAGCGTGAGCGGCTTTAAATCTTCCAGCGACGCCACGGGCTTTGTACTCATGATTTGTGAAGGGGCAGAGGTAAAAACGGAAAGAATTTTATAGCGTGCTAATTCTTTAGGTTTATGAGCTTTAAAAACTTCCCATGCTACAAAACTGGCTTCTGAAGCTGAGCGAAAACCTAAGGGTAAGCCGAAAACTTCAAATAATGGAAAAGAACCGGGATAGTAAAGCATACTCATACAACCAATATCAGCTTGGCCACGAGCTACACCACGAAGCATAGCTTTAACATCGAGTAAGGTACCACCGGGGAATGTCTGCACGCGTATTTTTTCTTGGGTACGCGTTTCTATAGCTTTAATCCATGCGTCCATTTGCATACTAGGAAATGTGCTAGCGGGGGGGAAATTTGCATAGCGCAATGTTTTAGCTTGAACTACATGTGAGCTTGAAAGAAAGAAAAGGGCTACAATAATCAGGTAACGCATAAAAATGTGAGGGAATAAATTGTGCATGGGATGTTTCCTTTTTTTAAAGTGTAAAAAAAAGCCGCAAACTTTAGTCTGCGGCTTTAAAAGTATATAATGCATGTTTTAGAGTATAAAAAAGCCACGACTATGTGTGGAAAACCACCAAGAAATAAAAGAAAATACAAAGTTTGTGTTTTGCATAGAAGAAGATTTACATGGCATAGTTAAGGACATAGTTACAACCTTTTGTGAAAATGTATGGACTTATATAAAGCTGAATACTGTATACAGTCAAGTCTTTTTTAAAAAAATTTCACTAAATGAAATTTATTTTTTATCTTAAGACTCCAGCGCAATTCACAGTACAGAAATTTTTTGGAGCTTTGACGTATGTCATCTTATAAGAAAGAAGGGATTAATTTTTTTCTACAGGGAGAATTTTTTGTGAAATTTGTAAAAGGTCTGCTTCCAAAGCTTTTCTTTGTGGAGAATCTTCAGCTTTCATGGAAATAACAGATTTTAATGCATCTACAGTATGTTGCAAAGCCTCTTGGGTGAGACTATGATTTTGCATAGTTGTATGGGCTTTGGCACACTTATCATAGGCCACAGCAAGCCCATAAAAGAAGCTTGCTTTACCAGAAAATTTAGAGCAAAGCTCATGGCGTATTTCCACAGCATTTTGATAGTATTCTAAAGCTTTTTCGGGCATATCTTGAGCAAGATATACGTCGCCCATATTTAAGAGTGATAAAGAATAATCGTAAATGATAAGAGGATTTTCTTCATCTTTCTCTAGCATTTCTTTACGCAAAGTAAGCGCTTTGGCAAAAAAAACTGTTGCATCTTGAATTTTTTTATCTTTCAAGAAAATACGGCCGGTATTATTATAAGAAATACTCAAATCTCTTTGAAATGTAGTATTCTTCTTGTCTTTTTCATGCAATTTTTCTCTAATTTCTAAAGCCTTAGCAAAAAAATCTTGAGCTGTAGTAAAAGAGGAAGATGCGCTTGATTCCACCCCTTGCAAACCTGCATAAATTTCACCAACAAAATCGCAAGAATTAGCATAATCTCGTAAAAAACGCTCATTATTTGCATGCTCTTGGCATAATTTTTCTCTGTAGTGCAGAGAAGAAAGGTAATATTCTAATGCTTGTTCACTATTTTTATGTAATTGCTCTTGTGTGCGTGCTAAATGATCTAAAGTGTAGCAACGATCAATTTCCCAGCGAACAGAATCGCCAATGTTGTTTTCTAAGGCATCATTTAGTATTTGTAATGACTTAGTGTGCAGAGCCAAAGCTTGCTGGCTATTGCCCTGAGAACGCTCGGCTTCGCCTGCAAAATCAAGGCAAGCAACTTTTTGATGTATAACCGAAGGTTTATGGCAATATGTAGAAATGTCTAAAAGCTCTAAAGCGCGATTATAATCATGTAAAGCTTTATCTACAAAGCCTTGCGCCAAAAAACTTTGACCTCGGCTGGATAATAGAGCAGCGCTAAGAAGATGCACATGGGGATTTTCTGGCAAAGTGTGCAAAAAATTTAAAATATTTGTAGCTAGTTGAATACATTCAGCGTCTCGCCCCGTACCTCGTAATATTTTTCCCGTAAGAACTTCTGGTAAACAAATAAGATGTCTTCTATATTGATCTTGCGAAAACCATAGAGACAAAGTAGGCAAGAGCAAATGAAAAAAATGTAAAGGCCATGAAGATGTGCCTAAAATATATTCATCGGCTTTTTCTAGGGCTACATCATGCAGAATTTCATAGTAGCTTTGTGTTTTCTCTTTTTGTGTAAGATAGTTACGAATTACTTCTCGTACCAAGCGATGCATATGAAAAATATTTTTATTATCTTGTGCTTGCCAAAGACAAAGACCGCTAAATTTTCGTACCATAGCGCCCCAAGGATCTTTTAAGCCCTTTTTTCGCATGCTTTTGGGGAATAATATTTGTAAAGATTCGCAAATCCAAGAACCAATGACACCTTCCGGCGCCAAAAGTGCTATTAATTGCAAAGCAGTTTTTTCTTCTTCATTACATTTTTCTAATGTAGGTAAAATAAGTTTGGCAATGCCAGAAAAAGCTTTATAGTCAATATTAATGGCAGCTTCACTTGTTTGTTCAAGTACGGCCAGCATTCCTTCATCCATAAGCTCGTCGGCAAAGTCTGCGTAGGTTACATCACTATTTTCGCGTAAAAAAGCGCCAGCCAATTGTAGCGATAGGGCATGGCCGCCCAAAAACTGAATAATATTTATAACAGCTTGTTTTTCTTCATTACGGAATGGTCGCAGTAAGCTCAACAAATATAAAGAGTCTAAAGGAAAAAGATTTCCAAGACTAATGGGTACTGCAGTATGGCCCAAATTGTGGCAATCACAACGCGTGGTGGCAAGCACATGCACTTTATCATCTGCTCTAATTACTGAAGAAAGAGCCCCTTCTGCGAGCAATTCTCTACTATCTATGTAATCAAGAATAACAAGGCAGCGTCCGTGCGGTCTATTTTGTAGCCATTGCCAAACTTGTGGCAACATGGAAGCTTGCGAAGCTGAAAGCTGTAAACCTTGTTCTTCAGCCAAACGATAAAAACAATCTTCAAGACTTTGCAAGCCTTCACAGTGAACCAAAAAACGCCCGCCAGGATAGTCATAAGCAAAAGCATGTCCATAAGCTATGGCTAGGGCTGTTTTACCTTCGCCGCCAATGCCATGGATAACAGGAACCAAACCTTTTTGTGGCTGGGCAAAGCAAGACCGAATGGATTTTAGCTCTTGAATGCGTCCGGAAAAGTAAGGATTTGCCCGAACAAAATTACTAGAACCTTGTTCAGCATTTATGGCCAATTGAATTTTTTTATGTACTGTTTTAACAAACTCTCGAATTAATGAAAGATTATCATTCTTAAAAGTATCTTTCCAATGAAAAAAGTTTACTAATTGACGCGAGAAAAGATCAGAAAGACAGGCGTCTTTTTCCATTTTTGTTTCAAGATCCAAAATACTGGCATGAGAAGACGTGTTTTTTGAAAAAACCTCCAAGTGGCGAGTATGTGAAGCAATACGTTCTTCTACATTGTCAATGGGGGTGTAATACAGGGGAAAAAGCATATTACTTAGCCAACCACGACTGCGTTCTACCTCACACCATATGCGCCACTCTTTACGACACCAGTACGATTGAATATAGTTTTCTGATAAAAGCGCTACCATGACACGAGAATTCTTTAAGCTAATATGAATTCTCGTGTTCCAATCTTCACCAGCTTCAATACCAATGGTATCAAAAAAGATACGCAAAGGTTGCGCAGGAAAAGCGGCATTATATTCTTCTTTTAAGCAATGGACAAAATGGTCAATGCTACCATCGGCATTATCTGCTCTGGCATAGCTTATGAAGATATCAAAACTATCGTCTTGAGAGGTCATGAATGGCTCTTATTTTTTGACAAATTTGATTTCCCAGCTTGTCCAAACGTCATTTTTGGGGCTTTGCAAAGCCTGCATGAAGTTTGTGGTTGGATTATGAAAATCTTCTTGTTGCCATGATGAAAAAGATAGAGGAACACGAGAAATAATGAGGCGAACACTTTCTACTTTGGCACTAAGCTCTAAATATACATCCTGCACATTATGCTTTTTACCGGCAATAAGAGTGTTTTGCATATTTCGTTGCTCTTGTGGAGCTAAAATAGGAAGAATTTGTCCCGCATCTGTTATGTTTAATAAATAAGCATAGACAGTTTTTTGTGAAGTGTTTTCAAAAGAAAAGCCAAGCAAGACTTTTTCTTCATAAGGAACAGAGGAGTTCTTCCCGGTGTTGGTAAGGGTGCGGGCAGGTTTCCAAAAAGTATTTTGTACCTGCAAAGCTTGGGCGTCATTGGCTTGAGCAGGGCTAAAAACGTGTACGTTCCATGTAATACCAGAAAAGGCTGTAGTATTTTGTAGATTTTGCACACCCATAAACTGCGCAAAACCTAATATGCTTTGGCGTAAAGCCTGAACATCCTTGGGTAACGAATAGGATTTATTGATTAAGGGATAGGTAGGGCTTGAAATCTGTACTTCTGTGTTGTTTCCATTTTTCTGTAGGTGTAGACCTAAAAGGGCGGCCTCCGCGGTGGAAACAGTCTTTGTGATACCTTGAAGAGAGGTTTGCAAAGCTTGTTGTGCCTCTGTAATGCTTAAAGGAGCTGCAACTTGAAGGTGTACCGTTAAAGCAGGCAAACTTAAAGATTGCTGATTGCCGCGAAAGGTAATGGCACTTTCAGACTCGCTTAAAGCCAAGGCAGATGTGGTGAGAAATACATAAAAAAAGATAAGACTGCTGAAGGTACAAAAAGCAAAGAGCCAAGGTTGTTGTGCTACTTTACTGCGAAAAGAGTATGGCATAATTTTATCCTTTATGTGCTAAATTACAGGTCTTATATAAACAAGAAACACTGAATTGTTGTGTTAATGAACAAAATGCGTATTCGCAAAGTACCACTCTTGACTTGCTGTGTAAACTATCTGTGAAGGTGTTTTTTTTATCTATTTTTTAAGTATGTTACTATATTTTTATAGGATAGGGCGGCAAGAGTATAAAATTTCAGTGTTATCTCCAATTTCCCATAAGAATGAAAGGAGCCCAAAAGTAGGGGTGACTCCATGAAAGTTTTTGGGAGTTTGCCGAAATATTTTTTGAAGGCGTTATGGTTAAAAGACGCCCACGAGTGCTACTTTGCTTATGCAGTTTGTTTGCTTTTTGCAAAAAAAGCCTTTGTGTGTTGGCAAGGGCCGCGGCTTTACTGTGTCCTTTGAGCCCCAATTGAGAATAAAATTCTTGCATAAAAGTGGCTGTGGAGGCATCGGCTACAGGCCAAAGGGTGGCAAGCACAGCGCCGGCACCACGTTTTTGTGCCAAGGCGCCAAAGCTTTCAATTTCTCGCCCATCGCCTTTTTGCAAACCGGAGGCCGTGTCACAAGCAGAAAGCGTAAGTAAGTCCACATGAGTAAAAGAAAAGGGGCTTTTAGAGGCAAACATGGTACCCATGCTAAGCTTTTTTCCATCTCCTAACAGAAGAAAGGAATTTTTTTGTTCATTGGCGTCAAATTGAAAATGGCTGGCCACATGAATAAGCGGAGTTTTTTGTTGTAAAGTTTTTTGTAGGGCTTGTTGAGTAAACTCTGCATCAATATATTTTGTTCCCTGTAAAATTCCCATATTGCCATGTTTTACAATTCCATTAATTTCGTGCTTTACAGCAGGAAGAGCGCTAAAGCCTTGAAAAGATTTAGTAATACCCATGGCAGCAATATGTTTTTTCTTCGAATTTTGCTTTAAAAGAGCTTCTCTGGCAGCATCGGTGAACATAACTATATTGTATTTTTCAATAAGCCATTGATTATTGTTATAAAGAGTGCTCATAGGGACATAACGCAAGGCACCATCTAGAGAAAAAGCCAAGGTTTGTGGCTGTAAAGAGTGCAGAGTTTCTTCTAAAGGGCTGATAAGTATTTTATACAGCTTTTCGGCTACTGGTTTGGGGTCTTGGTATGGGCTGCTTAATCTTGCACGCAATTGTGTTACTATATGGTGTATGTCTTGGGACGCAATAGGAACATAACGCATAAGAAATTTCTTTGATGACGTTAAGAATATGTACAGACCGTGGCTAGTGTTTACTGTATGAATAAAAACACTTTTTGGGGTGATTTTGAGTATGCTTTGCAATAAACGTACGTTTTTCGAGCCAAAAGCGTATTTTTTTGTAAATTTATCTTGAGTTAAACGTGCTTGTATTGATTTAAAAAAAATGAGCAGTTCGTCGCGCAAAACTTTTTCTTGCGCATACAGCATCTCTAAAGTGTTTTGTTCTTGAGTAGTGAGGTAATCTTTACGTCGATGAAGATGAATGAGTTGATCACCCAGTGTTTTAAATTGCTTAGCAAAGTGTAAAAATTCTTCATATATAGCGGCTTCGCTAGGAGTAAAAAATTGCTGAATATTATCTTCTTTAGCAATTTTTTGATAGCCACTGTCATCCAATTCAGATTCTTTGAGTAAATTTAATACCGTAAAAGCCTCTTGTTGACGTTTTGCTTGCGCTAAAAGGTGTATGGCTTCATGATAGATAAAAAGCTGACTGTTTAAATAGGTTTGCTGATACTCTCTTTCAAGACCTACATTGCGTTGGCGTTGCGCTCTTGAAGCAAGAATACTCATTTTGCTATAGTATATGGCTGTTTCTTGATGGCCTAAAGCCAAAGAAATATTTTTTAGATTATCAAAAAAAGTTTGGAATATGGTGTCGCTAGGCACTCTCTGCATAAGGCTGCGCACAATACCTATATTTGTATATTGGAAAGCACGCTCCCGCTCTTTCTCCATAGTGGACATAATTTGCGTAACATCTCGCAACAGCTCTAAAAAAGTAAGGTGATATTTGCCATTGTTTTTATTTTCTTCAAATAAAGCTTTAAAATAAAAACGTATGCTTTCTTCTTTTTTTCCTTTTTGTGCAAAAATGTGCGCGTACATTTTGTATAAATAAATATAAAATTGTCTTTTAAGTATATGATCTGTACTTACGGTATTGAGAATGTTGTTTAAAAGGGCAAGAGCTGTATCTGTATCTCCATTTTTATTGTAGGTAGAAGAAAGCAGAATTTGCGCCATAAGGACAAGTTTATGTTTGCTACCAAAATATTGCTGCCCCAAGGGGATATTCTTCTGCAAAAGGGAAATGGCTGATCCATAATCTTTTACTTGATTATAGGCTGCTGCTAAGTTGATACCTTGAGCAAAGGTATCAATATTTTTCATTCCGTGAGTGCTTTGCAATTGCTCATATATGGCTTTAGATTCTGCTACGGTATTTTTGTGATAACCTTGGTCACTGCGTATAAGCTGTAAACTATAACGAATGGTTAAAGTATCTGTGTGGTTATCGCCAAAGAGTTGTGAAAATTTAGGGAGGATTTCTTCGAGCAATTTTTCTGCCGAGTCCAGCTCACCGGCATTTTCATATAAAGTAGCTAAGCTATGGGCTACACGTAAGCTTTCTACATCATCTTTTCCGAACAAATCTATATATTGTTTATATATATGCTCAAAACTAATAAGCGCGCGAGTTATTTCTCCAGAGTTTATTAGGGCAGTGGCATCATTTTTTTCTTTCAGTAATGCTGGAGGAACTTTTTTTTCTACAACAATTTTGCTAGCAGCGTTTTTTTCTAGATCGGCAATAATTTTTGCTGTGTTCAAAGTAGCTTTACTATCTTTTCCGAAAGCTTTTTCTTGCTTTTGCAATAGTTGTTTATAGATTCTTTGCGCAGAGGACAATTTTCCATGAATAAAAAAAGCATGCGCAATATCAGCATAGGCAGAGAGTACTAGAGGGGAATGCTCACCAAAAAGTGGTGCTTTTTTAAGAAGTATGCGCAAAAGGCCAGAAGCCTGAGGGAAGCTATGTTGTGCCATATATACAACAGCAAGGCTTTTTATACTAAGGAGAGTATCAAGGTGATCCTCGTCAAGTATCTTTTTTTGTTCTTCTACTATGGCTGTAAGCTTTCTGGCTACTTCTTGAAGATTATCTTTGTTTTTGCTGTTAAAAGCTAAATCTCTTCGACTTTTAAGCATTTCTGGGTGATTTTCTGAAAAAAGAGATTTTTTTCTTTTCACAAGATTTTCATATTGCTTTATGGCCTTCTCTTGTTCCCCGGTATGAGTGTATACGGTGGCAAGGGCAGAAAAAAGTTCGAAAGTCAGCACGTGTTTTGTGCCCAAACTTGTGAAAGCTTTTTTCATGGTATCAGATAAAATGCCTAAGGCCTGGCTGTACTCGCCTAAAGCATCTAAAACCAAAGCTTGAAGCCATTGCCCTTGCAATGTTATCTCATGAGCATCTCCAAATAATTTGGGAGCCATGGTTATAACTCTATGCAATGGCTGCTGTACTTTTTCAAAATCACCCAGAAGGTAATAGGCGTGTATTAAGCTCAATAGAGTGTAATAGGCATCTTTATGTTCTGTACCTAACAGGGAAATTTGTTGTCTATATAAAGGAAGTAATATATCAAGGGCATCTTTAAACTTTGTGCGTGCAAAAAGAGTTTGAGCCAAAGCATATTGCGTTTTAAGACTTTCTTCGTGTTGTGCGCCTAAAGCTTCGCTGCTAAGTTGTAAAAGACTGCGTAAACTTTCTTCTGCTTCACCATAGTGACCTGTACCACACACGCTTTTTGCTCTGTTGCGTAAGGCTTTAAATCTTTCCGGGGCGGCAAAACCTAAATTTTGCGTTATAATTTCTGCTAATTGTGTATAAAGTTCCTGAGCTTTGGCATATTGCTGTTCTACATAAGCTTTTCCAGCTTGTTGCTCTAATTTTTGAATTTTTGACGCGAAATCATCAAGGCTTTTAGTCGGGATTTTTGTTGAAATTTTTATATTTGGTATACTGGAAGGAATGGGCGTAGAAGCTGCTAAGGCGCTAAAAAACAAGCCAGTGTAAAGAATACCTAGCAAGGATAGCAGGGGAACCAAAAATTTCTTATACATATATATTACGCAGTATCTTATGTGCTAGCACTTTAAACAATTGGTTATGTGTGTTAGAAAATTTACTGAGATACCAGATAATCATTTTTAAAAGTGTCTTGTGATATAATGGTATACCTACCTTGAGAATTTTGTAAAAGATAAAAATGAGCATCACCTAAGTAAAATTCGTTATCTTTACCAAAGATATTCTGCTCTTTTAGAGTAGATTCAGGAGAAATTTTTTCAATTTCTATGCAAAATTTTTCATGGCTTTGTAGTGCCCAAAACATATAATCCGGTGTGGTAGGAGAGTCTTTTTTGTAGACTTTTTGTGCTTGCGGCAACTCTTCTATGTTTTCGCCTGTAAAGTCACGAACATAAGTTTTTTCAAAAATATCGCTTCGCACAACGTATAAATCATCTTTTGTGCGAGAAAGCAACCAGTCGCCGGGAGTGCCAGAATAATAGTTGTCATTATCCCAACGCGTAAATATTTTAACATATTCTTTATGCCCAAGGCATAAGGCTAGAATTTTTTGACTAGCAAGACTTTTACAAGGTTGTACATAATCCATTAAGGAAATACGC
This sequence comes from uncultured Desulfovibrionaceae bacterium, assembly GCA_964368075.1. Taxonomy (GTDB): domain Bacteria; phylum Desulfobacterota; class Desulfovibrionia; order Desulfovibrionales; family Desulfovibrionaceae; genus CAYJAD01. Next base: position 16,771 of record CAYJAD010000042.1, read on the forward strand.
ATTCCTGTATCTGTGTTGAGTACTGTGGGAAGGTAGGTAGAATTTGGGCAGTATATATCTGCATCCATACTATAAATACCTTCAAATACTTTACGATCAATGGGGTAAACTTCGCCTTCTGTGCCTAACATGAGGTATGTATCTTTGTTGCTTTGGACAAAAATATCGCCCTCTAAAGTACGAACATGCAAGGTCGTGTCTTTTCCAAAAACTGCTTCTGTGTAAACAACGCCTTGTATAATGGGAAGCTTTCTGTAGTTTCGATACAACTCTGTAGATGGCCAATCTTGCAATGTTTCTGGATTAAGGCAATCAAGCAGGCGAAAGCTTTGATAATAATCGCAAATACGTTCGGTGCAATAATCAATAAAGTCTTTTTCGGGAAAACTTGCTTCAAATTTACTAAAAACAATGTAGCCGCCGGCTTTTTCGCTGTGGCCTCCGCCTGAGCCTATGCCATTGGCAATCCATTGTGCCAGATGACTTGCTTTCATGTCACGCGTGGTTGTGCGCACAGAAAATTTAAAGTCTCCATTGGGTAAGGGAGAATGCGCAACTACGGTATCAATACTATCCACTTGGGTAGCAAGATCGCTGATGACACCTAAAATATTGGGGTCGCACATGGGGGCAGCAATAAGGGCTAAGCGATATTCATCATGAATAATATTTAAATTTTTCAAAGATGAGGATGTTTGTAACAAATCATTTAACGAAAGGTTAGAAAGGCGCAATTGCTTAAAAATGCGCTCATCAATGCGTAGGGTGTCCCACATATCTTTATCAAGAGGATGACGCACTTCTGCAAAGCTGTTGGTATCCATAAACAAACCATAATGCAGCGCTGTGGCAAGGTTTGTGTCTATGGCAAATTTTTTCTTAAGAAGCAAATCCCACATAAGTGTTGAGCAAGAGCCAAGCCAAGGGCGTAAATCATACAAAGGCGGCAGATCTTTTTCTTGGATATGATGATCAATAACAGCTATATGTGGCGCTGCAATCTTCATTACATTGCCCATGCCATATTGGCAGTCTACCGTAACAAGTAAGCCGTCCCACTCTTCCAATTGCGGGCGGTGTTGTACCGGAATATTTAATTGCAAAATCATAGCCACTAAATTGGGCTTTGTGATAGGCGGGCCACCATAGAAAAAAAGAGCTTTTTTTCCCATGGCCTCTAAAAAAGAATAGAGGGCAAAACCGGAAGCCAAAGCATCAGCATCGGGAATATTATGACATTGAATGGCAATGGTGTCGTGTTGCAAAATTTTATCTAAAATCATAGATACCCTTAGATTAGGAGTTATAATTTATATGTATAGTATATGGCTTTTAGAGATGAAATGCAATGAAGAAAATATGTGAACGACTGTGTCAAAGCTTATATATTTTTACGATGATTTTTATAACGCCAGTATATCCAATAGCCAAGAGAAAGGGATACTACATACAATGCAGCGCTTAGCAAAAATTCATGATTTTTATTTATTTGTAAGCCACTGCCCATGGTGGCAAAAATAAAATTTTGCACGGTAAATCCCAGTGTAGAGCCAGCAAGAAAGGAAAGGGCAGGTATGCGGCTTATACCGGCAAGAAAGTTTGTTAAAAAATTGCTTCCTAAAGGCACAATGCGGACTATAGTTGTAAGCAAAAAGGGAGATTGGCATAAAAAATCATTAAAGTGCTTTAATTTATGGCCATATTTTTTGTGTAACCATGTTTGCCCTAAAAAGCGAGCGTAGGAAAAGCACAACAAACACGCCAGAGCCGTACCTAAAGTGGCCAGCAGTGTGCCAAGCCACATTCCAAACACATAGCCCCCTAAAAGACTACAGAGCTGTCTTGGAATACCCACGGCTGTTAAAGCTGTTACCAAGCCCACATACAGCACCATGCCATAAAGGCCCTGATTACGCACATAGTTGTCCATCCATGCTTGTGTAGTAATAGTGGTAATGTCAAAAACACTGAACGCAATAATGAGTAGTGCGAAAAGGAAAAATAGTGAAATAATTCGAGACATAGCTTGGAGTTACTGTATATTATTATTGGGGGGATTTTTTTCTCTTTTCTCTCGTAAGCAAAATTGAAGAAAGAGTAAAGCTATTTGTCCAATAAAAAGCGTGATGTCGCTATCTACAAATGCAATGGCAGACATACATAAGGCTCCAATGCAGGGAAAAATAAATGAAATTTTTGGTTTAACAAGAAAAAAGCCTTGTAAAACTATAGCCAAAAAGAGTAAAGCAGGGCCATAGTACATATTCCAAGAGAGAATGTCGTGCATGAAAGCTTTATAATGTAGTTAAAAAATCATTGCAAATTATAAAAGTGTGGTTATATTTTGCCTTGCTGTGAAAAACAGTGCAGCTTTTTTTTAAAATAATTGTATTTAGAGGTGTTTACATGATTACCCTTACCCCCCGTGAAATTGTGGCAGAATTAGATAAATATATTATTGGGCAAGAGCAAGCCAAGCGTATGGTAGCGGTTGCTGTGCGTAACCGTTGGCGCCGTGGACAGTTGGCTCCAGAATTGCGCGATGAAGTAGCACCGAAAAATATTATTATGATGGGCCCCACCGGAGTAGGAAAAACGGAAATTGCACGTCGTTTGGCCAAATTATGCTCTGTTCCTTTTGTAAAAGTTGAAGCCACAAAATTTACCGAAGTAGGCTATGTGGGGCGCGATGTTGAGTCTATGGTGCGCGACCTTATGGAAATTAGTATTAAGCTTGTACGCGAAGAAGAAAATACACGTGTAAAAGCTGAAGCTGAAGTAGCGGCAGAAAATCGTCTTTTAGATTTATTGCTCCCCGCTTCTTTTGGGGCTGAAAGTGGACGCGATTCCACACGTGAAAAATTGCGTCAGCAATTTCGTCAAGGGTTTATGGACGATCGCGAAGTGGAAATGGAAGTTATGGAACAATCTGGCCCAAGCATTGATGTTTTTGCTATTCCCGGCATGGAGAACATGGGCTCACAAGTAAAAGACATGTTCGGTAAAGCTTTTCCGCCAAAACCCAAAAGGCGCAAGATGAAAATTGGTCAAGCCTTTACTGTGCTTGTTCAAGAAGAGTCAGAAAAATTAGTGGATGAAGAATCCTTGATGGAACGCGCTCGCGCTCGCGTAGAAGAAGGCGGTATTATTTTTATAGATGAGATTGATAAAATTGCCAGCACTTCTTCGCAACGTTCTTCAGATATTTCACGTGAAGGTGTGCAACGTGATTTATTGCCCATTGTAGAGGGTAGTGTAGTTAATACCAAATATGGTATGATTAAAACGGACCATGTACTTTTTATTGCTGCAGGGGCTTTTCATTTTAGCAAACCTTCTGATTTGATTCCGGAGCTACAGGGGCGTTTTCCTTTGCGGGTAGAATTACAAGCCCTTGGTAAAGAGGAATTTTTGCGTATTCTCACAGAGCCAGACAATGCTTTAACACGGCAATATGCCGCGCTGTTGGGCACAGAAAATGTGCATGTAAGCTATACCGACGATGGTTTAAAAGAAATTGCGGCTTTTGCAGAAGAAACCAATAACGAAACAGAAAATATTGGTGCACGACGTTTATATACAATTATGGAAAAGATTCTTGCAGAAATTTCCTTTGAAGCGCCTGACAAGGCGGGTGAACAAGTAATCGTGGATGAAAATTATGTACGTACACATTTAGAAGATGTGCGTGAAGACAAAGATTTAAGTCGTTATATTCTATAACAATAACTCAATTGTGGAATTGCCGATACTAAGGTGCGCAATGCATTTTCGGCAATTCCATAAGTTAAAGTATCGCTTTAACTTTATGTGAAGGTTTTATTTAAGTAATGCTTTTTGTCGAAAGTTTAAGCCGTCTTCATCTAACCCACGCCCTGCATCATAAATTCCTACAACAGCATCAATAACACGCATATTTTGAGCACGGCGAGAGTAACGCAGCATATTTTCATAGTCGGCTTCGTATTTATGGCCTATCCATCCTCCACAACGCACCACCACCAATTGACGTGTAAGGCACAAGCATAAAGGATCAATATTACAGGGGCGCACAATGGGTTTATTCTGTTCTTCTATGGGGAGGTAGGGGATTTTGTGTGCTTTTGAAACATCAATACGGGCAATAAGCATATCTGTATCTTTATGCGCTTCGTAAATACTAAAAGCCTCTTTTGTTAATACATTATCATCATCCAAGAAGATGATGCGCCGGCCTTTGGAGGCTTTGAGCAAGGCTTGGCGCAGGGCATTGCCAAAATCATTATTTTTGGGCAAATCATAATAACGTACACAGGCAAGAGAACGCACTCTTTCGCCTTTGACGCCGTCAAAACCAATAAGAATCTCTACAGAATGTTCTTCTAACTCTGCATAAGAAATGGCATCGACAACCGAATCAATGGCTTGTCCCAAAGCTAATGGTCTATCGCCACGGCTAGGTATGATGATGGAATACAATGTCATACTGTGTACTCTCTTGGGCGGTATGAAAACAGTGCGCACTCATAAATTTTTTCTGAATGCTTTAGAGTATATGCACTCTCTAAGTTATGATTACCAATGCATGTGTGATAAATGGAATTTATGGCAAAGGCCAAAAAAAATGCCCTCAATAAATTGATGGGCTAAATTTTTTTGTGGGGCGAATGATGGGACTTGAACCCACGGCCACCTGGGCCACAACC
>CAYJAD010000043.1:0-21227 GCA_964368075.1 uncultured Desulfovibrionaceae bacterium
TTCCTAAAGGAATATAGCATTGCCGTGCAGCCCATTCAAATTTTGCACGTTCATTTCCTGCATAGCCCAAATCATTTTCAATGAAATTACTAAAGAAATCCACACGCATTTGTGCCACATCATCGGATAATTTCTGTGTATCGCGCATCATGGTATTGCGCACATATTCACCATGTGGGTTCATGGCTTCTCCCTTGCGTGCAAGCATAATAACAAAATGACTGGCCGTAGGAAGCTGGCCTTGTGCTCCCCAGCATAAAGGCATGAGTTCTTTGCGCAAAGTTTCATTTTGTACTATAAGAAATTGCCAAGGCTCAAAACCAAAAGAAGAAGGGGAAAGGCGCCCTGCTTCTAAAATAATAGAAAAATCAGCATCGCTTATTGTTGCATTAGAATCAAAAGCTTTGCATGCATGGCGAAAGTTCCAAGCTTTAAACAATTCGTCGCTTACATGAGACATGGATAACCTCCAATGTTACAGAATAATAAAACAGGACATTATAGACATGGCACAAAAGCAAGAAAAGGTAAAGGCTATTAAGAATCAGTACTAGTAAAAAAAGGAAATGTTATACAGAAAATAGAATAATTTTAAAGAAGCATAGAATAGTTTTTTGCAAAAGAAGTTTGGGGGAAGAACCTTCACAAAAGGTTTTCCCCCAATAAACTTTAAATAAAAAAGTAGTTAAACTTTTGCTTGTTTTTTTGTAGCTGCTATAAAATCACGGAAAAGAGGATGCGCTTTCATAGGCGTAGATTTAAACTCTGGGTGAAATTGGCAGCCCACAAACCAAGGATGATCTGCAACTTCTACAATTTCCATAAGGGACCCATCAGGGGATTTTCCGCTAAAAATAAGCCCTTTTTCTTGTAATATATCTAGATAATTGTTGTTAAATTCATAGCGATGTCTATGTCTTTCATTGATATCATTTTGGCCATAGGCGGCATAGGCAAGGCTGTCATTTTCTAATGTACAAGCATACGCACCAAGACGCATGGTACCACCAAGGTCACTATCTACGTGGCGGCGTTCTGTTTTACCGGTGCTTGGGTCTACCCATTCGCTCATGTAATAGATAACTTTATTTTTGCATTGGTTATCAAATTCTTCTGAGTTGGCATCTGTAATTCCGGCCACGCTACGTGCGTACTCAATAACCATGCATTGCATGCCAAGGCAAATGCCAAAGAAAGGTATTTTATTTTCGCGAGCATATTTTATAGATGCAATTTTTCCTTCTACGCCGCGATAACCAAAACCACCAGGCACAAGCACGCCATGGCAGCCTTGTAAGGCTTGCGCCACACAAGATTCGTGAATTTCTTCTGAATTCACATAGCGTAATTCCACACTCACACCATTGGCTATGCCGCCGTGTATAAGTGCTTCGTGTAGTGATTTATAAGCCTCTTTTAATTCAACATACTTACCTATAATGGCAATGGTGACACGTCCCTTGGGGTTAGCACAATCGTGGACAAGCTTTTCCCATGCCATTAAGTTGGCATTGCGTGCAGGCAAACGCAGCATAATCGCTACTTTTTGGTCAAAACCTTCTTCATAAAACTTTAAAGGCACTTCGTAAATATTTTTTACGTCTACGGCAGAGAATACAGCGTCTTTATCTACGTTGCAAAAGAGAGCAATTTTGCGTTTTAATTCAGCAGCAATGGCTTTTTCACAGCGACATAAAATAATGTCTGGTTGAATACCAATGGAAAGCAATTCTTTAACGCTGTGTTGCGTGGGTTTTGTTTTATGTTCACCGGCTGATGAAAGATAAGGCACCAGGGTCAAATGAATATTTAAGCAATTATCACGACCTATTTCTGATTTTAATTGCCGAATGGCTTCTAAAAACGGCAGACCTTCAATATCCCCCACAGTGCCACCAATTTCAATAATGGCCACATCGGGGGCATCTTTGCCCTCTGCCAAAGAGCGAACGCAATTTTTAATTTCATCAGTAATATGTGGAATAACTTGTACAGTGCCGCCCAAGTAGTCACCGCGTCTTTCTTTCGCAATAACCTTATGATATACAGCACCGGAAGTGGTATTGTTTTTGCGAGACATGGGCACGCCCAAATAGCGCTCATAGTGACCAAGGTCTAAATCTGTCTCTGCACCATCATCGGTAACAAAAACTTCTCCGTGTTGAAAAGGATTCATGGTGCCCGGGTCTACGTTAATGTAGGGATCAAGCTTTTGTATGGTGACCGAAAGACCGCGAGTTTGTAAAAGAGCTCCAAGAGAAGCTGCTGCCAGCCCTTTTCCCAAGGATGAAAGAACGCCGCCTGTAACAAAAATAAATTTTGTTTTCATATTCCCTACCTATTGTTTTTAATCATAGCTAATTTTACACAAAAAAACATACCAAGCACACTCGCAAAAAACTTTTTTAATGGGAAAGCAAATTGCTAAAAATACAAGGTATGAAATTTTATTCTACTTTGCCTTTGTGTTAGGCATAAAACTCTATCTTAGTGTTGCAACACTTTAAGATACTTACAAATACACTGAAGTGTCTCTGCATCTGTGGCATGAACAATGTAACCTCTATACTATATCCCTAGGAAAAGCAAATTTTCCTTTAGAAAAATTTTTATTAAAAAAAATTGATTTATGGCCGTAAAAAATATAAAATAATGTAATATTAATGCATTATAAATTTTTTGCCTAAAATATAAACTATTGCACAATGACCTGCTTTTAGGCTAAACAAGGCAGAAAGATAGCAATTAACAGCATTTGAATTTCTTTATATTTTCTTTTGCTTTTGAATCCCTAAAGAGGAGACCATACTTCATGGGCGCAGTTAATACCTTGGTTATCACAGGATATGGCACCAATTCTCATTTGGAAACAGCACATACAGCGCGGCTTGCAGGCGCAGATAAAGCGGATATTGTGCATTTTTCTGATATTGTAAACGCAAAAGTTTCTTTAAAAGATTATCATTTTTTAGTTTTTCCTGGTGGATTTCTAGATGGCGATGACCTTGGAGCAGCACACGCTGCCAGCATGCGCTGGCGTCACCTTGAAGACAAAAATGGTGTGCTCCTCTTGGAACATTTAAAAGAATTTTTAGATGATGGAAAGCTTGTGCTTGGAATTTGCAACGGCTTTCAGCTCTTAGTCAAATTAGGACTTTTGCCAAGTTTTGATGGCGAGCGCTTTGTACGCCAAGTCACCCTTGGGCACAACGACTCTGCCCGCTATGAAGATCGCTGGATTGAAATGAAGGTAAATACCAAGAGCCCTTGTATCTTTACACAAGGTCTTGAATTTGTTGCTTCTCCAGTGCGTCATGGTGAAGGAAAAATTATTCCTATTGATGCTGCTTGTTTGCAGCGTTTACAAGATGAAAATCTCATTGCTTTGCAATATATTGATCCGCAAAGTAAGGAAGTTACACAACAATATCCTGCAAATCCTAATGGCTCCCCTTTAGGTATTGCAGGGCTTACCGACGTGACAGGCCATGTGCTTGGCCTTATGCCACACCCTGAAGCCTTTCATCATGTAAGCAATCATCCAGGTTGGACTCGCGGCGAAGTAACAGCCCCAGGGACTTTACTTTTTGTTAATGCGGTAAAGCATTTACGCGCTTTGTAGACTGTGCAGTTATAGAGTTTATAAAGATTTCTTTTATTTTTGCTCTGCCCGATGAATATTATGGGGCTAAGGTAGTATTAAAATAAATGTAAATTCTTTTTTTGGAAAATAAAGAAAACTCTGTCACTAATACCATGGCCTCATCTTTTGCCTTTATGATTAAAGGAAAAAGCTTGACAAAAGTGAGAAAAACATCCATGGAAACCTGTTGTAAAGGCGTTTTCATTGTAAAAATGTAAAGGTGCTTTCACTGCTAAAAACAGAAAAGCACCTTACTTTATGTAAGGCCACTGTATGAAACTTAGTGATATTATTAGTATTGTTGAAAAAATAGCTCCGCCTCGATTTGCAGCATCTTGGGATAATTGCGGTATTCAAGTGGCTTGTTTACAACAAAATATAGAATGTATAGCTCTTTGTCTTGATCCTATGCCAAGTTCTTTGCAAAAAGCCGTAGACCTTGGGGCAAGCTGTATTTTTTCGCATCATCCCTTACTAATGCAAGGACGATTGCCAAATAAGGTAGATAATTACCATCATGTGCTACGTATTCTATTACAAAATGATGTAGCTTTGTATGCTGCACATACATCTTTAGACGTAAATATAGATGGTCCCGCGGGCTGGCTTGCTAGAGCACTCTCATTGCAATGTTTAAAAGTGTTAGACACTGTGGGCGTATCTGATGATGATCAGGAATTGCCCCATGAATTTGGGTATGGCCTTGTGGGAAATGTACCGCATGAAATGACTTATGATGTGTTATTAGAACAATTAGCACAGCATATAGACCTTTCCACAGCCACACTTTGTGGTGAAAAACCTAAGCATATTCAACGCATAGCATATTGCACCGGGTCTGGTTCTTCTTTTATGCACAAAGCTCATGCACTTGGAGCAGATATTTTTATAACTGGGGATGTTAAATATCATAGTGCTTTAGACACTCCCCTACCTATGTTAGATGTGGGGCATCATAGCCTTGAAGAAGAAATGATGCGGCATCTGGCGGCACTTCTTGTTAAACTACTACCTTCTGTGCGCGTGGAATTTGTTGCATCGCAATCACCATTACGTCCCGCGCAATAGCTAGTGTCTTTATGATAAGATTTAAAGTAAATTATACCTATTTTATCGTAATTATATAATGAATTTTTCTAGTACCTACTTTTGCACGTAGGCATGCGCATAGAAGAACTTTTACACCGACTCTTTAAGGAGAAAGATATGGATACAACGTATTTAAGAAAAATTGAGCAATTGCTTGAACTGCAAAAAGTAGATGATGCTATACATGTTGTGAGTGAAGAGTTAAAAAAAGCTCCTCTTGAATTAAACAATCTTGAAGAGCGCTATACTGTCATGGATGAAAAGCGCAATAAAGTAGTAGAAAAAATTTCGCATATTCAAGAACAGCAAAAACGGATTTCTTTTGAAATTGAAGAAGATGTGGCTCGCATTAAAAAAAGTAAAAATAAATTAATGCAGGTGGCCAATCAACGCGAATACCATGCCATGATGCGCGAAATGGACAGCATGGAAAAGGTGAATCGCATTAGAGAAGAAGAGAAAGTCGTACTTGCTGAAGAAATGCAAACACAAGAAGATTCTTTAGCAGAAATAGACAGAGACTATCTCGCACTTAAAGCAGAACTTGAAGTACGTCGCGAAGGCCTACAAGAGCGTATTGAAAAAGGTAAAGAAAAGCTCGACAACTTAGAACATAACCGCTCGCTTGTTAAAGAAGAAGTAGATGAGCATGTTTCTAAACGGTATGAATTTATCCGCGACCGTTTAGACCATCCTGTTATTGTGTACGTGGAAGCAGGTGTCTGTAGTGGTTGTAACATATCTATTCCGCCACAATCTTTTATTGAATTGCAAAGAGGCCAGCAAATTCTTTCTTGTCCCAATTGTCAAAGACTTATGTATTGGTGCGAACACTTCAAAAAGCCTGAAGAAGAAGTTAAGATAGCAGAGCCGCCTAAGCCTGAGTTTAAATTCTTCAATGAAGACGCTTAGTTTTTAAATAAAATATCATAATAAAAGCTTCAGTACGGGAAACTGTGCTCTTGCTTTATACTATCATTTACAAGAGCTGGACGGGTCGTCGCTGCGCATTTTATGCGAAGAGGAAAGTCCGGGCTCCACAGGGCACAGTGCTGGGTAATTCCCAGGGGGGGCGACCCTCGGCAAGCGCAACAGAGAGTAGACCGCCTCTTTTTGAGGTAAGGGTGAAAGGGTGAGGTAAAAGCTCACCAGTTATTGTGGTGACACAATAAGCTAGGCAAGCCCCACTGGGAGCAAGACCAAATAGGAAAGGTGGCCGGCCCGGTCAAACCTTTCGGGTAGGTTGCTTGAGGGTGTGAGTAATTGCACCTCTAGAGTAATGACGACCTCCCGCCTTTTTTGGCGGAGACAGAACCCGGCTTATAGTCTGGCTCTTGTAATGATAAAATATTTTCCATAGCATGTGCTCTAGGCAAAATTTTTAGCAAAATACTGTGAAGCTTTTTTATTAACAGATTATTATTAGGCCACTATGATACAGGAAAACTTGATTTTCGCACATGCTGCATCTAATATGCACGCTCATCACGGCGCACAAACGGTGCAAGAAAACGAGAGTGAACACTCACAGCAAAAGCCGTGTAGCCATCAAAATTCTTCTATACATGCATCCGATATGTGCCTTTGGTTATTGCTGCTAGCAGCTGGCTCCGGCACGCGATTAAGCACACAAACACAGGGGCTTCCAAAGCAATTCTTGCATTATAATGATATACCTTTATATATGCATTCAGCCGTTACACAAAGCCGCTATCCACATTTAAAAGGCATTGTTTTTGTTTTTCCCGAAGAATTTTTGGTTAACGAACAAGCTTATCTGGAAGATGTGGAACGAACAACGTCTTTGGGAGTGCAATATAAAGTTGTAGCCGGTGGCTTACGTAGGCAAGATTCTGTACGTCTTGGCTTACAAGCCCTCCCACCACAATGTACGCATGTTCTTGTGCATGATTCTGCGCGCCCTTTTGCCTCCATTGCCTTAACCCATAGGTTATGTGCAGCTCTTGAAAGTGGAGCTCAAGGTGTTATACCGGCTTTGCCTGTGGTAGATACCATAAAAGAGATTAAAGAAAATATTGTTATCAAAACCCCAGAGCGAAAAGAGCTTTTTTCTGTGCAAACGCCACAAGCTTTTGTGCGCACCGTATTAGAGCAAGCACATAAAAAAGCCGAACAAGAGCAATGGGATGTTACTGATGATGCCAGCCTTTTAGAAAAATGTCATATACTTGTATCCATGGTGGAAGGCGAGGGACAAAATGGCAAAATTACTCATGCGGAAGATCTTATGAAGTTACAAGATGCGCCCACCTCTCGATATTGTTCCGGTTTTGGCTATGATGTGCACTGCTTTGCGAAAAAAACTGCTAGCCCCCCCGATTCTAAAGAACGTCCTTTAAAATTAGGAGGGGTGCTTATGGACGGTGGGCAAAAAGTGCTGGCTCATTCTGATGGCGATGTGCTTTTGCATGCGCTTATGGATGCTTTGCTAGGAATGGCAGCTCTAGGAGATATAGGTTTACATTTTCCCGATACTTCAGAACGCTTTGACAATGCAGATTCCGCAGTATTGTTGCAAGAAGTTTTGCGTTTGTTGCGTCAAGAAAAGATACAAATACAGCATGTGGATGTGACTATTATTACCCAAAAACCTAAAATTCACCCACAAAGAACACATATTCAAAAAAACCTTGCACATTTACTCAATCTTCCAGTAAAATATGTGAATGTTAAGGCCACAACAGAAGAAGGCCTTGGTTTTACAGGTAGTGGCCATGGTATTAAAGCTGTAGCTCTTGTTAATGGCATACAACTGTCTTAGATTATAAAATAAAAGAAGGCTTCATGACTGATCAATCCCCTGCTCTTCCAGAAGAAAATCTACGCCCTTGGATTGAACACTATGCTGAAGGGATAGACCCGGAGATTTCTTTATTTGAAGAGCCTCTTTTTCATTTTTTGGATATGGCGGCAGAAAAAAATCCTTCTACCTTGGCATGTGTTTTTGAAAATACAAAAATTACTTATAAGCAATTGCAAAAACAAGCTGAAATTTTAGCAGCTTCCTTACGCCATATGGGATTGCAGCCAGGTGACCGAGTTGCCATTATGCTGCCCAATATTCCTCAAGCTATTATTGCATTTTGGGCTGTGTTAAAGGCTGGCGGAACTGTGGTGATGATTAATCCTTTATATATGGAAAAGGAAATTGTGCACCATTTGCGTGATTCAAGCGCTAAATATTTCATAATGCTAGATTTATTGTGGCCTAAAATCTACGCTATGCGCACACAATTGCCTATTAAAAAATATCTTATTACTACCATTGCCGATGCACTTTCTTTTCCTTTAAACTTTTTATATAAATTTAAGCAAAAACGTAGTAAAAGTACGCTTTTTATTCCTTATGATACCAATGTAATTGCTTGGAAAAATCTTTTTACCAGCAAAGAAAGGTATAGCACAAAGCAGCCCATCACAGCGGAGAGCATAGCTTTATTGCAATACACCGGTGGCACCACGGGCGTTCCTAAAGGGGTTATGCTTACTCACCAAAATATAGGAACAAACTGTTTACAAATATTAAATATTATTAAAGTTTTGCGCATAGAAGAACTTTCATTTGTTGCTATTTTGCCCTTTTTTCATGTGTACGGTCTTTCAGTGGGATTAATTATTCCCACTGCAACTATGTCAACGGTATTTCCTTTGCCACGCTATGTGCCACACGATGTGCTTGCTCTTATCAAAAAACATAAACCTTCTGTTTTATTGGGTGCACCTTCCATCTATGCTTCTCTTTTGCAGCAAAAAGATCTTGCCACGTATGACTTACAATGTGTTCAATTGTGTATTTCTGGCTCAGCACCTTTGGCAGCGGAACATTTTCACCGCTTTCAAGAAATTACCGGAGCAACCATTCTTGAAGGTTATGGCCTTACGGAAGCATCGCCAATAACTCATCTTAGTCCTTTATCTGCTGAAAATCATAAAATTGGTTCCATTGGCTTACCTTTGCCCGGCACAGATGCGCGCATTGTTGATATGGAAGGCGGCTCTCTTACCTTACCCCCCGGAAAGTTGGGGGAATTAGTAATACGTGGGCCTCAAGTTATGAGTGGATATTGGAATCGCCCCGATGCCACAGCTTCAGCTTTGCGTAATGGTTGGTTATATACTGGCGATTTAGCAACCATGGATGAAGAAGGTTTTTTCCATATCGTAGATAGGAAAAAAGATATGGTTATTGTGGGTGGATATAATGTATACCCGCGCGAAATAGATGAATTATTGCTAGAGCATCCTGCCATCTTAGACGCCGTAGCCGTAGGTATTCCAGACGCTACTCGTGGCGAGATTATTAAGGTCTTTATTGTTTTAAAACCCAAAATGACTTTAAGTCGTACCGACATTATCGCTTGGTGTCGAAGTAAACTGGCTTCTTATAAAGTTCCACGTGCGGTTGAGTTTTGTGATGATTTACCAAAAACCATAGTGGGCAAGGTGTTGCGGCGTGTTTTGCGTGAAAAAGAAATGGAAAAGCTTGCTGGAAAAAATGAAAAAATAGAAATTGTAGATGAGACTGTCATAAAAGACGAAAAAGAAGAGAAGTAATATGCGTTTATTGGTGCAAAGGGTAAAACACGCCTCTGTGGTGGTAGAGGGAGAAAATATTGCAAATATAAAGAGTGGTTTACTTGTTTTTGTGGGCTTTGGAGGACAAGACACTACCGACTTGCCCAAGAGCAAGGTTTGGGCTTCTATGCTTGATAAGCTTTTGCATTTGCGAATCTTTCCCGGAAATACACCCGACACACAGCATAAATTTCAACTAGATGTGTGCGACCATGGCGGAGAGATTTTGCTAGTATCTCAATTCACTCTTTATGCTGCCTGTAAACAAGGACGCAGGCCGGACTTCTTGCAATCTACACCGCCTGCCGTTGCTAAAACTCTTTTTCAGCAATTTATTCAAGATATTGACGCCCACCTTCCTTTGCGTGTATCTTCGGGCATATTTGGGGCAAATATGGATGTGCAGCTTTGCAATTGGGGGCCTGTAACCATTGCTCTTGACAGTGAGGAACTTTTTCCTCAGTTGTATAAGTCTTAATTTTACATATTTTTAAAAATATTTCTGCTGTTAACGCACAATGCCTTTTTACTGTTTTTACTGTTTTTACTGTTTTTGATGGTTTTGATATTTTTTGAAAGTTTTAAAAGGGATTTGTATTGCCTGCTTTATATGACATTTTTGGGAGGAAGCTTTGGCTTTTTATTTATTTCATCATTTCGATCCAGATGTGAGTCAGCGCAGACTTAAGCCAAGTCCTAAAAACGTCAATGCTCTTCATAATCTTGGCTATGTGCAAAATGTTCATGCAGGACAATTACTTGCTGAGTTTCGTTCTCCCTCATCGATAAAGTATAAAGAAGCGCGTTTTCTTTTCAAAAAAGATGTCTTCCCTCATGGAATAAATACTTATATTGATCCAATAAATCCTCATCGTCTTTTGGCAACCACCAAGGGCTATGTTACCTATGATAAAGGGAAAATTTGTGTATATCCTGTACTCAAGGTGCATTCGGATGTGTGCTTTCATACAGGTAATATTCTTTTTAATGGTGATACCGCCATTGCGGGAGACGTGCGCGCCGGCTTTGAAGTACATGGCGATAATGTACTTATTACCGGCATGGTAGAAGGCGGTAAGGTGCGTGCGCGTAAAAATCTTGCTGTAGCCGGTGGCGTGCGCGGTGGTCGCGCAAAGCAATGTATTTTACGTTCACAAAAAGATGTACGGGTGGGCTTTGCTGAAAAGGTTGAAATTCAAAGCCTTGGCAATGTAGTTATAGAAAAAAACTGTATGCACAGCACTCTTTATGTCGGGCGTAATGCCCTTATTAAAGGTCGCCTTGTAGGCGGCGTTTTGCATGGTCGCCAAGGTGTTTTTATAGGTGATCATGTGGGCAATAGTGCCGCCACACCTACGCGTATTTTTTTAGGCTATAACCCTCAGCATATACGCAAGTTAGAAAAAATTGACACACAACTTGAAAGTTTAAGTGTTACTTTACATCATCTAAATGCTATTGCAGGGCATTTACCCTCAAATACCAATGATATAACTAAAAAATTATATAAAATTCGCAAAAAAAATAATAGATTACTTGCTCTTCGAGATGCTTTGTGGGTTCGATTACAATTGGATGAAGAACACAATCATCATTGTAAAATTGTTGTAATGGGTATTGTTTTTCCCGGTGTAGAAATTGCCATTGGTCAATCATATATGCTTGTGGAAAATATGCAAAGGCAAGTGGTTTTTTCTTTAATTAATGATGAGATTATCTGTACACCCTATAGCCCTGGAAAGAAGTAATGCATGCCATTCAATATATAGAAAAAGATGCTTGTGCTGACATTGTTGTGGAGCGCCCGGGGCAAAATCCGCTACATATGCTTGGGGCAGGTGGTAAGGCGCGTGAAGAAAGCACCATTCAAAATGTCGATTTTAATCAAACAATACCTGTTTTTTTGGGAATAGGCTTTGGATATGCTTTAAAAAAACTCTGTAAAAGTTATTCCGGCCCTTTAGTAATTATTGATAAAGAAGTAGATATTCAGGCCCTCACAAAGGTAAAAGAATTCATAAAAAATGAGCTGACTGTTGAGCAGCAAGCGCGTATTCTTTGGTTAGATACGCCAGATCAGCATGAGGTTTTGCGTCAACTTACGCAGTGGCAAAAAAAACATAGTGGTTTACCCTTTTCGCCCATTGTGCACCCTTTTTATATGCGTTTTCATAAGGAATGGTATTCTTTCTTACGTGAGCAAGTACAAGCCAGCTACACCGCTAATTTTTGGGCTAAGGTTTGCAAGCCACGCTTTACTAAAGCCCAGCCCCGTATTTTGCTTATTACCAGTAAATATTTTCTTATGGGGGAATTGTCCCATGCCTGCAGAACATTAGGCATTGAACATAAATTACTGACTCTACCTGACGAAAGCATAGCCAGTAGTGAATTTATCAAGATGCTTCTGACGGCTGTTGTTGAATTTCAACCAGATTGTCTATTAACCCTTAATCATTTGGGCATTGATCGCGAAGGCGTGCTCATGGATTTATTGGAACAATTACAATTGCCGCTGGCTTCATGGTTTGTAGACAATCCTCACCTTATTGTGCATAGCTATCAGAATTTAAAAAGCCCTTGGGTAACACTTTTTACTTGGGATAGTGACAATATTGCCTCCTTAAAAAAACTTGGCTTTCCCCATGTTTTTTATTTGCCCTTGGGGACGAATCCTGACTTGTTTTCTCCGAATACTAAAGGGAATCCCGCTTGGAAAAGAGATATTTCATTTGTTGGCAATTCAATGTTGTATAAAGTCCAAAAACGATTGGAGCAAATGCCTCTTCCCCCTGTTATCTTAAAAAATTTTCAAGAAGTTGCGTATAACTTTAGTTTGTGTTCCGATCGTTCCATTACAGAATTTTTAGCGCAAAATGCGCCTAAAGAATATGCCTTGTACCAAGCTTTGCCCAGCGATGAAGAAAGGCTTGGCTATGAAACAGCCTTAACATGGGAAGCTACACGTATTTACCGTGCCAGTTGCGTAGAAAAAATACTCCCTTTTTCACCATTATTGGTGGGAGATAATGGGTGGAAAATTCTTTTTTCTAAAGAAATAAATCAGTTCGATTACCACCCAGAGCTTAACTACTATAGTGAACTGCATGCTTTTTATCCTCTTTCGGCTATCAATTTCAATTGCACAAGCAAGCAAATGAAAGGAGCAGTAAATCAGCGTATTTTTGATGCTCCTGCCTGTAATGGTTTTGTTCTTACTGACTGGCGTGAACAAATGGATAATTTGTTGGAACCGCATAAAGAAATAATTTCTTATAAAGAGCAAGAAGAAATTCCTGATTTAGTACGCTACTATCTTGCGCATCCTAAAGAAAGAGAAACCATTACCCATGCCGCCAGACGCCGCATTCTTGCCGAGCATACTTGGGCTCATAGGGTACAAACTCTTCTTAAATATATGCACCAAATATACGGTAATCGATAAATAATATAGTATCATGTCAAAGCCTATACTCATTTTACAAATGCAGCGCATGGGAGATCTTATTCTCACCTTTCCCTTGCTGGCAGTGCTACAAAAGCAATATCCCAATAATCCTCTTTGGACAGTGGCCGAAGAAACATTTTTTTCAAAATTACATCACTTGGCTCCCCAAACCGTGTTTTTTCCTACCATGGCTCATAAGGCTTTAAAAACGCAACGCTATCACATGGTAATTAATTTAAGCCATCGTGAAGACGCCATGCTACTTGCAGGAGAAGTGAATGCGGAACAACGCTATGGCTTTTACAAACAAGGGGATCATATATACATAGGTGGAAAATGGCCGCTCTACCGCGCAAGTATTGTGCATAATAACAGGTTTAACCTTTTTCATTGGAGCGACCTATACCTCATGGAATACTTGAAGGGTAGTATTCCTCCTTGGAGTATAAATATCCCTTCTCCCGCAAAAGAAGATATTATTGGTATCTTTGTGGGGGCTAGCGAAAAAGAAAAACGCCCTTCTGCACAATTTTTTGCAAATCTAGCAAAAGCGCTTACTCAAAAAGGGCATCGAACCCTTTTTCTTGGTGGCCCTGGCGATGTAGCCTTTGGCAATGAAGTTATGCAATTAAGTCAATTGCGTGGTTCCTCATTATGCGGAAAGTTTAGCTTAGAGCAATTGACTGTAGTTTTGCAAAAAATGCGACTATTTATTACGCCAGATACAGGACCTATGCACTTGGCAGCGTGGGTGAATACGCCTATTTTAAATCTTTCCATGGGGCCTGTAAATCCTTGGGAAACTGGGCCGCGCACCATGAGCAAGAAAGCTGCCATTAATCATGTGGTGGTACAGCCGGCCATTTCTTGTAATGCTTGCTGGAAGGCATGTACCAATGCTCAGCGCTGTGAGGAAATTTTGCATGCTGAACGCATTGCCTTGCTTGTGCATACTCTTTTAGATACCTCAGAGAGTGCCTTACAATATACGTCGCAGCACTGCTCTACACCGCCCTTGCATCAAAGACTTGCGCGTATTGAGTTACCGCACTTATGCGTGTATGGCTCTGGCAATGACGCACAAGGCCTTTACGAGCTTACCCCCATAAAGCAGTTGCCTGAAGAACACTATACACGGCTTTTGTTGGGAAAATTTTGGCAAAAATGGTTTTGGATGCATTTACACAGCATTTCAGAAAATACTTTGCCTGTACAAGCCTTAGAGCAACTTGTACAGCATCATGCGCATACGGGTGATTTACTACGTCAAGGTGTTGTACAGTTAGGGAAAAAAATTCGTTTACATTTACGAAATTCTTTAAAATCTAAAGGAGCCAAAGCTCTGCCCTCTACTTTTTGGCAGAATTTACCTCAAACTATTCAGCCATTAAGTGGATATATGTATTTGTATTTGCAAAATGAAGAATATTCTTTACAAGCATGGGAACAAAGCCTTGATACTTTAGAACAACTTTACAGCATTCTTTAATGAAACTTTTAAAGAAATGCTAAACCATGATATTTATATATTTTACGTAACAAAATCGGCTAAAGCCCATGAGGAACACTTTTCATTTTCTCTACTTCATGCTATACGCAAAAGATAATTTTCTCTAATTTCTTTTTTTATGAGATTTTCAGGAGTCATCATGAATAAAAATGTAGCTATTGTCATTGTGGCTGTTATTTTATTAGGTATGGGTCTTATTACCTATAATGAATATGCCAGCAGTGATGCCCCTTTTGGATCTCCCCCACCTCCTACGCCAAACTCTGCAAAAAACACTGAAAAAACTGGTGAAGTGCTTATTTCTTCACCTGATACAAAGCAAGAAGCAAATACGCCTTCTGTGCCGACCTCTGCTGACCCTAAATCTTCGGATACAGCCATTATAAATCCTGTGGCAAAAGAAGAAAAAGAAGTCATTGACCCTGTAATTCTTCCTAAAGAAGCAGAGCCCTATAAGGCAGAATTATCCCCTACGCAGCCTGAAAAAACTGTGGTTGCAGAAACAAAATTGCCTCCTAAAAAGGCCACAGAAAAGGTTATCAAGAAAATTACCGTTGCCAATATAGGTGATGGTGTTACTGTGCGTCTTGACAGCAGTGAAATGCCCTCATACAACACAATACGCCTCACGTCCCCCGAGCGTTTGGTTATAGATTTAAATGGTACATGGAAATTGCGCGCTCCCGGGGTTCCTAAAAATCCTTATGTATCCAATGTGCGTATAGGGCTACACAAAGACGGTACGCGTATTGTCATTGACTTAAAGAAAGTTCCCAGTGCTATTCGTTATTTAAAATATGAAGAGCATGGGCTAGACATTCGTTTGCGCTAGGTATAGTCTGGCACAAAGTCAAATTTTATTATGTAAATAAACTTTATTACTGTATAAAGTGAACTTGTAACTTATATTTTTATTGGAGAATTTCATGCGACTATTTCTTGGTTCTTTTGCGGCATCCTTGGTAGGGTTGTCTTTGTGTTCAAGCCCAGTGCTTGCCGCTGAAGAAGACATCTATGACTCATTAAAGCGCTTTAGCAAAGTGTTAGAGCTGGTAGACGATAATTACGTAAAAAAAACCACCAGTAAAGAACTTATAGATGGTGCTATTAAGGGTTTATTAGAAAACCTTGACCCGCACTCTACGTTCATGAACCCCAAAGAATATCAAGAAATGCGCGAAACTACTTCCGGCGAATTTACTGGAGTAGGTATT
Organism: uncultured Desulfovibrionaceae bacterium; assembly: GCA_964368075.1. GTDB lineage: Bacteria > Desulfobacterota > Desulfovibrionia > Desulfovibrionales > Desulfovibrionaceae > CAYJAD01. Next base: position 15,501 of record CAYJAD010000043.1, read on the forward strand.
GAAGTTACACAAGAAAATGGACAAATAAAGGTCGTTTCTCCTATTGAAGATACTCCTGCTTTTCGTGCAGGATTACAACCCGGTGATATCATTTTAGAAGTGGATGGGAAAAGCACCCAAGAGCTTTCTTTGCAAGAAGTTGTTTCTCGCATTCGTGGCCCCAAGGGAAGCAAGGTAGAGCTGACCATCATTCATGCCAATTCCAACAGTCCAGAAGTAGTGAGCATTACCCGTGAGTCCATTCCGCTTATTGCTGTAAAGGTAAATGAATTGGAAAACGGTTATTATTGGGTACGTATTACACGTTTTTCTGAGTTAACCAGTGAAGATTTACTTAAAGAATTAGCCAAAGCTGAACAAAAAGGTATGAAGGGTATTGTGCTTGATTTACGCAATAACCCCGGTGGCCTTGTAGATGAAGCTGTTTTTGTTTCTGATGTTTTTTTGAGTAAAGGAAATATTGTTTCTATTCGCGGTCGTAACAACGTAACCCTTGGGACCTATTCTGCGAAAAAACAAAACACTGACGTTACTGTTCCTGTGGTGGTCTTGGTAAACTCCGGTTCAGCCTCTGCCTCTGAAATTGTCGCCGGTGCTTTACGCGATCATAAACGTGCACTGATTCTTGGTGAAAAGACCTTTGGTAAGGGCTCTGTGCAAAATCTTATTGCTCTGCCCGATGGTTCAGGTTTAAAGTTGACTATAGCTTTGTACTACACCCCCAATGGCAGCACCATTCAAGCCAAGGGTATTGTACCTGATATGGAAATTCCTTTTGTACCAGTGGATGAAAATGTCGCTAAAAATAATGAAAGAAAGCGTTTCATTGTGCGTGAAGAAAATTTAGATCGTCATCTTGAGACCAATCCAAACTCCACAGAAAATAAAAGTGTAACGCCTCAAGCACCAGCAACCACTGCTCCCACGGATGGTAGTAAAGAAGTAAAATCTGCTGATACAGAACAAGTTAAACAAAACAAAGTAAAAGAAATACAAGAAAGGCTTGAAAAAGATAATCAACTGCGTATGGCTTTGCAAATGGTAAAAAGTTTACCTACCATTCAGCAAATACAAAGTGTAAAATAGTAGTAAATCAATAAAAAACAAAAAAACCTCTTGAATATTTTTCAAGAGGTTTTTGTGTTTTTGCAGCAATAATAAAGGCTCCTGCACAATTATTTTTTTGTATTTTTTTTGTGCTGTTGTAAAAAAATACTTTTGCGTAAATTGTTATATGCAGGAGTCTTAATATTATTTTTTTCTATGCGTAACCATTTCAATAAAGGCTTCAATGCGTACTTTGAGTTGCTCGGTATCTGTCTCTGAATAGTCTGTTTCTAAGTGTAAAAAAGGCTTATTTAATTCTTGTTGTACAAAAGGTTTAATTCGCCCAGACTCTACGGCGTACGTTTGGCAACCGTGCCATGTTAAGTCAATAATGGCATCCACAGAAAACTCCTCAGAAAGCGTGCGTAATGTTGCATAGCGATGAGGATTAGGGGACATAACAGCACAAGGCACTTCTAGATATGCCTTAGCTATGGCGTCCAAAGCATCCCCTTCTTCCTCTACCATGATCCGTGTTTTTTTATAACCGGAGCAATTGTCAAGACAAACAACATTGGCACCACATTCTTCTATAAGACGAACGACTTTATGTGACCCCATGCCCACAGGAACCCCTGTTAATAAAATACGGACGGTATCTTCTGCATAACATGTAATGCCAGTATCTGCCAGCTCAACCATTTCTTTAGCCACGGCTTCTAACATGCTAATAGCATCTTCTTTATTGGGAAAATATGATGTTTTAAAGCCAATTTCTACAAGTTCCATGCCGGTAATAGGAGAAGGTATGCGTTTAGCCAAGTCCATAACTTTTTTCAATGCACTACGCTCTTTGTTCATAAGAACAATGGCACGATGCAAGTCTTCCTCAGTAATGCAGCAACTAAATTGTTGCTCCAATTGATAGATAAGTTTTTTCAATTCTTCACGCCACTGCGCCAAAGCGGGACTGTCTTGTACTTGTGGTAATTGCAAAAGAATAAGTGAAACCTTTTCTGCTAGAAATTCATACATTTTCTTCTTTCCGTCGCAGGTGGTATCTGCCACTACTACGTCAGACGCAGAAAGATAAGGACACGATTTTTGTAAAGCAAAGCCATAAGAACTCTTTATAAGCGGACATAAAGAACGGGGTAATTCTGTTTCTGCTGTAGCAATGGAATCGTTTTTCGTACCACATAAAGAAACTGGAATGGCTCCTGCTGCTAAGGCTATTTCAGAAGGAGAATATAAGCAAAATTGTCCTACAACTTTTTGCCCTGCTTCTTTTGCTTCTTGTAAACGAAGAACGTTGTGTTCAAAAACTGTAGTAATATCATCTAAGCTTTTACATTTCATATACTTTTCTCTTTATTTTATAACTTTTCTATTGTATCAGCTGCAAAAAGTGCTGCGCCTAAAGCTCCCATACATTGCGCATGTGGTGGAACAAGCATTTCTATACCCAATTCTTGAGATAAAATAGCTGCAAATGCCGAGCTTGTGGCTAATCCTCCCGTGAAAATACCTTTTCCTTTCCAAGCAATGCGACCACTTAAACCACGCATACGCTTGGCAATAGAAACAAAAACACCTGCGGCTACATCTTGTGGTTTGACACCTTGAGCCAAAAGCCCCACAATTTCACTTTCTGCAAAAACGGCACACATGGAAGAAATGGACACAGGCTTTCCCGTGCTGGCCATTACTCCTAGTTCTTCCAAAGATACACCTAAAATACCGGCTAAAACTTGTAAAAAACGCCCTGTGCCTGCGGCGCATTTGTCATTCATAACAAAATCTAGTACAGAACCGTCTTTTTCTACGGCTATTGCTTTACTGTCTTGTCCACCAATATCAAGCACTATGCCTACATCTGGGTACATATAAGTGGCAGCTTTGGCATGACAAGAAATTTCTGTAACGGTTTTTTGGGTAAAGGGTAAAGCAATGCGTCCGTAGCCTGTGCCAACAGAATATGTAATATCTCGCACATCCAACTGCATTTGAGTGCAGGCATGCTGTAAACCAAGCGTAGCAGACTCTTGCGGAGCCCACCCCGTGGGTACAACGCTCGTACTTATGATGGCTTTTTCCATGGTGTCGTAAAGAACAACCTTGGCTGCCACAGAACCCACATCAATGCCGGCTACTATGTCACCTTGTAGGGAATATTTTGGTAATGCAGACATAATTTTTCCTTATATATGGGGCATGCATAATTATTTTTTGTATGCTATTTTACAAATATGCAGGCAAGACCCCGTTAGTATAGTTGGTGTTTTTCCATAAAAAAACGCACCATTGGGGTGCGTTCAGTGGGGGCTTAGCATGAAGCAGAATAAAGAGTAAAATTACTTAGGCTTTACCTGCCAAAAAGCTAAGAGACAACCTGCCCCCACGCATAAAGCATCAGGTAAAACCTTGAAAGAAAGACATAGCATTCCCTTGGCGAGATATACGCAAAGTTGCAGAAAAATCTGAGCTAAGAGAATGACAATGACAACGATACATAAGATAGAACTAAGCAAATATGTATATATTGTCAATGCAAAAAAAACTATGTTTTCACCTTATTACATCTTTTACTTATGAAAGTACTGACAATGCTTAAAAGTTCTGGCATAAGAAGCCCATGAACAGTTCATTTTCTACCTATGTACATTGTTGTCAATTTTTAGATACATTGGGTCTTTTTCATATGGATTTTGGTCTTGAAAGAGTACAAAAAGCTCTTATTGACCTAGAATTAACCCATCCTCCTTTTTACTCTGTTCAAGTAGTAGGAACCAATGGAAAAGGCTCTACGGCAAGCTTTTTAGAGCGTATAGCCAGAGAACATGGTCTACGTACAGGGCTTTTTACGTCACCGCATTTTGTAGGACCCAAGGAACGCATTTGTATAAATGGGCGTGCACTATCAGAGGAAAAATGGCCTGCCTTAGCGCAAAAAGTTCATGATACAGCACCACAATTAACGTATTTCGAATTTCTTACAGTGATGGCGACTTTGGCTTTTACTCAAGAGAAAATTGACTTTGCTGTTATAGAAGCCGGATTGGGTGGTCATTACGACGCTACTACAGCCCTACATCGCGATGCATTGTGTTTTACGCCTATCAGTAAAGATCATGAGCAAATTTTGGGCAATACAGTGCAAGCCATTGCGACAGACAAAGCTCAAGCTATTGTAGCGCACAAACCTGTTTTTATGGGGGAACAAAATTTAAAGGTATCTTTAATTATTGAGGAAGTATGTCATACACGTCATGCTCCCTTACATAAAGTAACACATGAACTTTTACCTTGCTTGCAAGATGCTTTGCTTGGTTTGCAAGGGGCGCACCAAAAAAATAATGCCGCCTTGGCTCTTACGGCATGGCAACATATAGCTCAAGAAAAAAACTATAACTGTGAACAAGAAAAAATTTATACAGCTTTAAATAAAACCTTTATTGCCGGAAGATTGCAGCACATAACCTGTACAGAAGACTGCTTGCCACCTACGCTTCTTTTAGATGGAGCACATAATGAAGCAGGTCTTGTAAAGCTTTTGGAATATCTCACCTTGTCCTCTGTTTCACCGGCTGTTATTATTTTTTCATGCCTTGCCGATAAAGATTTAAAAACCTTGCTTGCTTTGTTAAAAAAATTGCATAGACTTTGTAATTATTGCCCATTACTGATTACGGGCATGCAGCATAATGAAAGAGCTCTTAATGCTGTTCAAAGACAAAGCATAGCAAAAGATATTGGCAATAATACTTTCTTTTTTGCGCATATACAGGAAGCTTTGTCCCATGCTCGTGCGCTTACTATGCAAAATTCACAGGAACAAGGCCCCGTACTACTTTGTGGCTCATTGTATCTTTTAGGTGAATTCTATGAAAAATATCCCCACTATCTTTATGAAAATCATTCTTCGTGAGGTTTTATGAATACCCTTTTTCGCACCCTTCCTTCCATGGATATATGTCTTTCTGCTCTTGAAAAAGAAGAAAAACTTTTAAATACACCGCGTCCTTTACTACATAAAGCTGTAGAAAACTTTCTTAACGCACTACGGAAAGATATAAAGGAAGGAAAAGAAAAATGCAGAGAAAATTTGCATTTTGATGCACTCTACCCCCGTCTTTTGCCCTATGTTATTAAAAAAACATGCCTGCGTATGCGCCGTACTCTTAATGGCACGGGGGTTGTTATTCACACCAATATGGGGCGTTCCGTACTGGCACAAGCTGCTATAACAGCCATTGAGCAAGCCATAAAGGGCTACAGCAATGTGGAGTTGGATTTAGAAACCGGAGGCAGAGGCAGTCGTCAATCCTTGGTGGAAGAACTGCTTTGTCATATAACCGGTGCAGAGGCAGCCATGGTGGTTAATAATAATGCCGCCGCTGTGTTGCTGGCCTTGGACGCTTTATGCAAGGGGGGCGAAGTTATTGTTTCTCGCGGGCAATTGGTGGAAATTGGCGGTTCTTTCCGCATTCCCGATGTTATGGAAAAAAGCGGTGCCGTCTTGCGTGAAGTAGGCACCACTAATCGTACCCATGCCAGCGATTATGTTCAAGCCATCAACGACAAAACGGTAGCTTTATTGCGCGTACACACGTCAAACTATCGTATTGTGGGCTTTCATAAAGATGTTTCTCTACCCGAGATGGTGGCTCTTGGTAAAGA
>CAYJAD010000044.1:0-20631 GCA_964368075.1 uncultured Desulfovibrionaceae bacterium
CTACCACTGAGTTACTCCCGCTCAACGAAGATAGGTTCTACGCAAGAGTGCTCGATTTGTCAACAAAGAATTTACATTTTTTTTGTTTTTTTTTAATTAAAAAAATATGCATTAAAAAGTTGACAGATATGCCCATATCATATATAAGTCTTTTTCTTGTTGGGCCTATAGCTCAGTTTGGTAGAGCCCCCGGCTCATAACCGGTTGGTCCCAGGTTCAAATCCTGGTGGGCCCACCAAGAAAAAATAGCCATCTATGATTAACATAGGTGGCTATTTTTTTAACTTTACAAAAAAGCTCATAAAAAGAGACTTCTGTACAATTATTTTTTATATATACATTCGTAAATGAAAAGATAAAGTCTTCTTCTTTTGAAAAATTGTGCTGCGTAGATGTAAAGCCCCCCAAAATCAATCAGCAAAGCTCCGCCTATTCTTGATTTTTGCTAGCATTGACTTTCAAAGGCCTTACGCAATACCTTACGCAGATGTCTTAAAAAAAGCCTCTGTGTCATGATAACAAGAGGCTTTTAATTCTTAGCTAGTCCGTCCCGACTGCTTAAAATTAACTTTCCAAATGTTAGGAAAGAGCTTTCCTAAGCAAACTTACAGGGTGTATACACGGCTTTTGTGTGCCATGTTCTATTTGTATGCGGCATGTACCGCACTCTGTGCTACAAACTGTCACATTAGCCTCAGCAATGCTTTCGAAAAGATTGCTCCCCACTTGCATACCAATATCGTATTTTTCTTTTTTAAAGCCATAGCTCCCAGAAATACCACAGCATCCGGCATGCGCATTTTTAACAGCCGTTCCATATACCCTTTGCAATAACTCATAGCCTAAAAGACCTGAGCCTTGCGCCCGTAAATGGCAAGGAGCATGATACATGATGGGCATTGCTTCGGTAACTTCTTTTATGGCAAGTGTACCATCGTCAACACAGTTCAAAAGAAACTCTTGGGCGTCCTGTAAAGGCACTTTGCCATATTGCTCTGTTACCTCAGGAAAATAATGCGGAATATCTCCATTAAACATAAGAGAACACGAAGGACATCCGGTCAATATGGGAATATTTTTCTTATTCCACTGGGCAAGTGCTTTAGCATTGCGATGCGCACTTTTTTTGGCATCTTCCCAAAAGCCATTGGCAACCATAGGCAAACCGCAGCAACTCATATCTTCAGGTACAATGACTTTATATCCTGCTTTATTAAGAGCCCACACCATATCTAAGCCTGTTGCTGGGTCATAAATATCTACATAGCAACCAGGAAAGAAAACGACAGTGGCGGCATTTTCTGCCACGTTTTGTTGCTCTTTGCGAAAGAGTGCACGAAAAGTTTTGGTGGCAAAGCTTGGTAAAGGAGCTTTTTTATGCACACCTAACTCATGTAGCAACATACGCGTTACGGGATTTTTCATGCCAAAATTACGCAGGGCGGCGGGAACAAAGCCCAGATAATGCGCAATATCTGCACCATGACCAAGCATCCAATCGCGTAAGGAAAAACCTTGCTTTTTTGCATAGGCTGCACGAGCCATCATGTTAAAGGTAGAAATAGGCACACCATGGGGGCAAGCTATGTCGCAATTTTTACAATTAGAACAATAGTGCAAGGATTTTTCTTCCGGCATACCCATAAGGCGGAAGCGTTCATGGGCTGGCCCCACCATGCGCGGTCCTAGAAATTCTGTGGTAGCTGTTGCAATGGGGCATTGTGCCACACAGGTAGCACAAGTTATACACGCGTCAGGATTGATATGACTCATACATACCTCATATATTTTGTGCAGCATGCCAGCCTGTAGCCATGGCTACACCGTTGCCGCTTTTTTCTGCTGCATAATCATAGCCACCAAGAGTACGCCCTGCAAAATAGATATTCTCTACAAGCACTGCCCCCTCTGCATCTATGGCTTGAAGTTTTTCATTTACCTTCACTCCCATTTGAGTAAAGGCATGATTTCCAAAAGCGTTGTCTGCAGCCCATTCTTCCGGTACCGATGGTGTATCCAATGTAATACCTAAGATAGTTTCATAGGCAGTAAGAGGCTTTGTTGTTATTCCTCCGCCTAAAATGCCGCCTGTAGCTAAAATAAAGGCCTCGGCTTCATGGCGTTGTTCTACGCCCTCCCCTTGAGATATTAACGCCGTACAATGCCCATTATGCACCTCTGCGCTGGTAATGGTGGCATTTTCAATAATACGCACCCCTAAATCTTGAATGGCGCGTAATAAAAGAGAAGAGAGACGATTGCCCCCTACTCCCGGAGGTAAGGAAAGCATTTCCACCACAGAACACCCCAAAGCCTCTTGTAATTGCTTCCAAAGGGAGGGTTTATTTTTTGCTGTACGCGTTCCTAAAATGGGAGGCAATAAAATACAATCCACATTTTTTGCCATGGGTCGCAAGGCTTCCACAAGCCATGTGAAACCTTGAGCACTGTCCACATAGCGAGCAACATCTAAAGGACTCACAGCTCTATGCGCTGCGCCAAAGTGTGACGTTAAAGAAGCAGTGTTAAATTCTACATGTTTTAACGCAGGATACTTTTGTAATTGTTGCGTTATAAGATGCGGATGACAATCGCGTATGGCATCCACGCTGGCTACAAGCACGCGCTTTGCTGCAAAAAGTGGCGCACTGTCGCTGGCAGAAGGATATAAATATGTAGGCTTTAATGTGCCAATAATGGTGGGAACAAGAACATTTTTATGCTCTGCACACAAAAAATCAGCCCCTTGCTCAGCACACATATCTTGCACCGCCTTTAAAGCTTGTTCTACGGCTGAACGCCCAATTTTACTATAGGGATGCTGTGCAGAAAGAGAAGGTAAAGCTTCTAAAGGGTTTTGCACAGCTTGCATCTTTGAATTTTCTGCATTGTGAACATATCCCAACATATCTATACAGCCACTGGCAATGGAAAGAGCCCCTAAACCTGTGGCTAGCAAGGTGACATTTTTTCCTTGTTTAGCCGCCGTATGTGCCGCCATTAATCCGGCCATGCCCATGCCCACCACAAGAACATGGGGTTTATTCTGTTTGTTCATGGCTTGCTCCATCTATATTTAATGTGGCGGCATAAATAGCACGCCCCAATTCTAATTCTTTAAGTTGCATTCCCCACATGGCAGGTCTTAGCCCCTTCCAACGTTCATTAAGAAAAGAACGTATGCTTTCACTTTGTGTTTTTGCTAAGGGAATATTATTTTCTGTCAAAGTGCCGATGGTACGCAAAGAGCAAAAAATTCCTTGGCAGGTGCCCATACCAAGGCGAGTGCGCAAGCGTATATCCGTTAAGCTATGCGTTGCTTTATCTTTTGCCACATGCAGCACCTCTGCTGTGCTTACCATTTCACATTCACATAAAAGATCATTTTTCATAGTGGTAGGGGCTTCTTCTGCCATATGAGCAAAAGTATCTCCTAAGCGATCTTCCACAAGGCGTAAATCTTGCCCGGGGAAAAGCTTCTGTGCTTTTTCACGTACGCTTTCATCCATTTCTGCCACGAGGGGCTCTATGGCTGTACGACATTCTTGCTGCACATGTAAATGGCGGCAAACAAGGTCGGACATTTTTTCCGCCATAAGTCTATATGTGGTGAGCTTACCACCAAAAATACTGGCAAAGCCGTACAGTCCTTCTTCGCTATGATCCACAATATGGAAATTACGGCTGGCAGAACGTCCAGATGCATTATTAGGAGTGTATAAAGGACGCGTGCCTGCAAAAGCGCGTAAAATTCTATAGTCTTCCACATGGGGGAAAAGCGGTTTTCCAAGTTCTAAAAGACGCAGCACCTCTGCACTGGTAGGCCGAGTATCACTAGGGCTTTGCGCAGGACTGGAAGTAGTACCAAAAATAGTGACAGAACCGTGCGGCACAAAAATATCACCATCAGAACTTTTATGCAGTCTATTTATCACTCTTGAAGTAAAGCGGTAGTTAAAAACAATTAGTGTGCCCCGATCAGGAGATACTTGCACATCAAGCCCTGCCATTTGCGCTATTTCACCGGACCATGATCCCGCGGCATTGACTATAAACTGACAAGGAATATATATTTTTTCTTTGGTAAGTTCATTCACCGCAGAAACACCCTGCACAGCGCCATTGGCTGTGTTAATGTCTACAACTTTATGATACGTTAAAAAATCACTGCCATAACGACGAGCGCAAGAAGCGTTATGCCATACTAAACGAAAGCCATCTATACAAGAATCTGGTACTCGATAAACAGCCTTAATATCATTGGCAAGTTGTGGCTCTAAACGGCGTGCTTCTGCCACATCTAGTGGCGTTGCTTCAATGCCAGCTTCTGTACATGCTTTGACCCAAGGTTGAACAAAATCTGAAGGATCTTCTGGGGTCTGTACAAAAAAACCTTCCGTTTCTTCTACGCATTGTTTACACATTTTGCGTAAAATCATATTTTCTTCAATACATTCTCTAGCAGATTCAGCATCACCCATGGCATAGCGGGCGCCACTATGTAAAAGGCCATGAAAACGTGATGACGTGCCATAGGCAAGCCCTCCCTGTTCTAACAGCAAGGCTTTTATGCCACGCATGCTTAAATCTCTTAGTATACCAATACCCGTGGCTCCGCCTCCGATAATGACAACTTGATAATCTTTCATATACTTTCCTACGCCAAGGTTTAGGATTTTCATAATCTTGTAGTAAATAAACAAAAAAGCCAATCGTAAGCATGAGCAATTTCTGCCGCGGCCTACGATTGGCAATATATTATGTAATTAGTAATGTAAAGGTATTTACTATTTACTAATCTTCTTCAATCCAAGCGCGCGAACGTTTTACAGCTCTATGCCACTGATGTAACAAAGCTTCGCGTTGGTCAGCAGACATTTTTGGCTCAAAACGACGATCTAATTGCCAACTAGAGGCAAGCTCTTCTTCTGTTTCCCAAAAGCCCACGGCAAGACCGGCAAGATAGGCTGCACCCAAAGCTGTGGTTTCTGTAATGGTTGGGCGTTCCACTGGAACACCTGTTAAGTCAGCCTGATACTGCATAAGCATGCTATTGCGGCTGGCACCACCATCTACACGAAGGGCAGTTAATGGCACGCCTGCATCTTTTTGCATAGCATCAATAATATCTAAAGTTTGCAAGGCAATGCTTTCTAAAGTGGCGCGTGCAATATGTCCACGGCTAGTACCGCGTGTAATACCCACCATGGTACCACGAGCATATTGATCCCAGTAAGGAGCACCAAGACCCACGAAAGCAGGCACGAAGAACACACCGCCATTATCGGGCACTGTGGAAGCAAGACCTTCCATATCGGAAGAATCTTTAATAATTTGCAAGCCATCTCTAAGCCATTGCACTACAGCGCCGCCTACGAAAACGCTTCCTTCTAAGGCATAATGCATGCCACTGGGATTTTGCCAAGCTACTGTGGTAAGCAAGTTATTATTACTTTCCTTGGCTACCTTACCTGTATTCATAAGTAAGAAGCAACCTGTACCATAGGTATTTTTGGCCATGCCTTCTTTTAAGCACGCATTACCAAAAGTAGCTGCTTGTTGGTCACCAGCTACACCGGAAATGGGCACAGCTTTACCAAAAAATTCTGCATGGCTGTGCGCCATAATGCTAGAAGAAGGTTGCACTTCTGGCAACATTTTGCGGGGTACACCAAGAATTTCAAGCAATTCATCATCCCACTGACCTGTGTGAATGTTGAAAAGCAAAGTACGGCTGGCATTGGAAGGATCTGTCACAAAAGAAGCTTTTTTGCTAAGATTCCAAATAAGCCATGTGTCAATGGTACCAAAAAGCAACTCGCCAGCTTCTGCTTTAGCGCGGGCGCCGGGTACGTTGTCTAAAATCCAACGTACTTTTGTACCGGAAAAATAAGCATCTAGCACAAGACCAGTTTTTTGGCGGAAAATTTCAGCCTTGCCTTCAGCGCGCAATTGATCGCAAAAACCAGCAGTACGACGATCTTGCCATACAATAGCATTATACACTGGCTCGCCGGTGGTTTTATCCCAAACAACGGTGGTTTCACGTTGATTGGTAATACCAATGGCAGCAAGTTCACTGCCGGAAATTCCTGCAGCTTTCACGCAATCACGAGCCACATGGCTTTGGGTATCAAAAATTTCTGTAGGGCTATGCTCTACCCAACCTGGTTGAGGGTATATTTGGGTAAATTCTTTTTGCTCTACCTGAATTATATTAGATTTATGATCAAATAAAATAGCACGAGAAGAGGTGGTGCCTTGGTCTAAAGCTAAAACATATTTTGCACTCATGAATAAACTCCTTAAAATTTATAAAATAAAATTCATTTTGCAGGCTTTTTAAAAAATTAAAGAGCGCCTACAAGTTTGCCTACAGCATAGGCTAAAGTAGAACCAATAATAGGACCAACTACTGGAACCCAAGAATATCCCCAATCGGAGTCACCCTTACCGGCAATCGGAAGCACAAAGTGAGCAATACGTGGACCAAGGTCACGAGCAGGGTTAATGGCATAGCCTGTGGGGCCACCAAAGCTTAAGCCCAATGCCCACACAAGAATAGCTACCATGTAAGGGCCATAACCTGCGGGCAATTGGCCGTTATTTTTGTGGAAGATCATGAAGATAAGGAAAACAAGCAAGAAGGTACCAATGGCTTCGCATAAGATATTCGCGGGAATATTGCGAATGGCAGGGCCGGTGCTAAATACTGCAAGTTTTGCCCCTTGTTCTTCGGTTTTTGCCCAGTGCGGCAAATACGCCAACCACACTATTACGCCACCGCAAAAAGCACCAGCCAACTGGGCTCCCATGGTTGCTAATGCGTGTCCAACAGTATACACACCAAGCATGGTTTTTGCCAATGTTACTGCAGGATTAAGGTCTGCTTGAGGCGCACCTAAAGCCACTGCTGTATACACACCCAGCATAACACCAAAGGCCCAGCCGGCAGTAATGCAAATCCAGCCGCCGCCATAAGCTTTTGAATCTTTTAAAATGCAACAAGCCACAACGCCGGCACCAAAGCACAGCAAAATCATTGTTCCAAAAAATTCACCCATTAAATTTGTCATACAACCCTCTACAACTGTGACCACGCGTAATCAATAATAAATTGAAGATATAAGGTCACGTATTTATATCTCCGTCCTATACATTAAACTGCTGAACGACGCTATCATAGGAGATATTTTGATTCAACTTTTTTTTAAGTTTACACATCAAAAATTTTTAATGTGTAAACCTTAAGACTGCTGCACAATTCATTATGCGAGAATTTTAATTTTGGAGAGCGTTCATATAAATACATAAAATAAAGACTCAATACATGTTCTGTATTGAGTCTTTATTTTATGAGGATATGTAACTCATATGGTTAAAAGAAACTATTTCTAGAAAATGAAGATACCCTTAGTTGGCTGCTAAGCATTTTTTAAGTTTTTTGGTATAGCGCTCTGCTTCACTGTAAATACATCCACAATACGCCTGCCGATAAAGATGTAACTCTTTTGAAATATCAATACCTTTTTGCCATTGATCTCTAAAATCTTCGTAATGGAAAGCAACACCATATTTTAAAGCTGCATTTTGGCAGCTATGGATGATTTGTTCATGATTTTGATAACGCGAATAGAGCAAAGAAGAAGAAAATGCCGTAAAGCCCCCCTGCTCTGGCGAAATATCATGTAGGTTCTCTTGTAGCATTTGAGCGCACACATTTAAGCGAGATGTATAGCAATAAGAGCAACGCGCCGCCCCGCTATCTTGTTTACCTGCCACAGCAGCCAGCCATGCATGAATATCCCACGTGTCATCGCGTAAAATCACAGGAAAATCGAGTTTTTCAGCACATTCTAGTAAAGTTTCACGACGACGCAAATATTCACTAAGAGGATGAATATTAGGGTTTACAAAAAGTGCTGTAACCTTATGGCCTTGCTCCCGTAAACGTAATACCGGCACAATGGCGCATGGGCCACAACAGACATGAAGTAAAATATGTTTTTGTTGCATAAAAGCTCAGTGTAAATTCTCTTATTGAGACCTCTGCACAATGGATTGCGCAGAGGCCTTCTATCAAAACACCTATATATAAGGGGCCTGCACAATTATTTTTTGTGCTGTTGTAAAAAATTATACTTTTGCGTAAATCGTCATGTACAGCAGTCTTATTATTGCATGGATATTTCAATGCTTATCTTGAGTTGCTCTTCTAATTCCGCAATACGTTGTCGTTTGTGGTTAAGAAGATAAAAAGCCAGCTCTTTTGACGCAATTACATACGAGAATTTTCCGCTCTGGGCACTGCGTCCTTTACGCTCTATTTCACCAAGAGCCTGCAATGCTTGCCACTCTAGATTACGTCTTTGTCCTGTACCTCTACAATGCGGGCAAGGTTCCATAGTAATGGCAAGGGCAGACGAACCTGTACGCTGGCGCACGATTTCTAATAGTCCAAAAGAAGACATGCGAGCTACATCATGCCGCGCTCTATCGTTTTTCATGGCATTTCGTAAAGTTTTTTCCACTTCACGTACATGATTTTTGTCGCGCATTTCGATAAAATCTATAACCACTTGCCCGCCAATATCGCGCAATTTTAGATGCCGTGCAATGGCTTCTGCAGCTTCGATATTTGTCCTTAAAGCCATGGACTCAAAATTTCCCTTTCCTGAGATTTTACCGGAGTTGATATCAATGGCCATAAGCGCTTCTGTTTGGTCAAAGACAAGTCGTCCTCCAGATGGTAAAACCACCTCACGGGCGTAAATTTGCTCTAACTGCCTTTGCATATTAAAGCGTTCCCAAAGGGTTTGACGCACATCGGCATGAATGCGTACTAACTCTTTTTTTCGAGGAAAGAGTAAAGATACCATCTCACGCAAAATTTCCGCCCCTTCGGAACTATCTACCCATACCTCGACAACATCATCAGTTAAGTAGTCACGGATGGCACGCTCTGCTAAATTGGATTCTCTGTAAAGTAAGGCAGGTGCTGATTCACTTACACCGCGTTTACGTATTTCACGCCAAACCCTTTTTAAATATTGTAAATCACTCTTTAAAGTGGTCTTGGTGGTTCCGGCACTGGCTGTACGCACAATAACCCCAAGCCCTGCCCCCGGGTCAATACCAGTCATTAAATCGCGTAAACGTGCGCGTTCTTCATCATTATCTACTTTACGGGAGACACCAATTTGCTCTTGCCCTGGTGTAAGCACCAAAAAACGCCCCGGTAAAGAAAGCCATGTTGTTAAAAAAGCCCCTTTATTTCCCGTAGGCTCTTTTACCACCTGTATAAGAATTTCCTGCCCAGGTTTAATGATTTTTTGAATAGGCGGAAATTTTTTACCTTTTACAAATTCATGATGAGATTGATAATATTCAGGATGAATTTCATCTATTTGCAAAAAACCATTTTTTTGCGCACCATAACTTATAAAAGCGGCTTGTAAATTAGCGTCTATATTATTTACAACACCCTTATATATATTTCCCTTGGTTTTAACTTGATGCAGCATCTCTAAATAGTATTCATGGATGATACCACTTTCTACCAAGGCCACCTCGACTTGTTCACCCTGTACCATGGAAATAAACATTTTACGAGATTTAGACTCTACAGCTTTTTTTGCTGCAGCCATGCGCGCTGTACGTGTAGATTTATTAGGATTTGCCGCCACAAGAGCTTTGGACTGCAAAGCGCCATCTTCTTGTTCTTGCAAAGTATCATCGGTCGCTTGTTCTTGCGTTGGTAAAGTTACAGCGCGTTTTTTTCCACGCTTACCTCTTCCGCCTCTACGTCCACGCCGACTTTTGGAAATATGTTCTTCTATCTGTTCCGATGCCTCATGGCTGTCCTCTACAGAGAGAGAGGAAGTTTCTTCCACTATTCCTTGTTGAATAGGTGGTAGAGCAATTTCGGAAGCATTCTCTTGCTGAGAAGTTTTCGCCTTAGGCACACGGCGCGGTTTGTGCGTTTTACCCTGTTTAGTTTCTAAAGATGAAACCTCTTGCTCGTTGCCCTCTTCTGCTTGAGAAGTTTGCAATTCTTGCGCAGGGCTTTGTTCGGAAGCTATTACAGCGATATTTTTTTTGGGTCGGCCACGGCGTGCAGTTTTTTTTGCTGAAGCAACAGAGTCTTGTGCGCCTTCAGTGGCTGCATCAGAATTTGTGCTTGCTATCTCAGTTGGGGGAAAATCTGTAGTATCTTCAGAAAGCTCTACATTTTTCGTAACTTTCGCAACGCCTGCACCCTTACTTTTTACTTGTATTTTTCTTTGCGCAGGTTTTTTAACACGCGAAACTTTAGCTTTGGCAGACGCTTCTTCCTTCTCAAGAGGAATATCAGATGTAAGGCTTTCTTCAAGCACTTCCTGAACCTTTGAGCTTATAGCTGGTTTTCGAGGAATATCAGATGTAAGGCTTTCTTCAAGCACTTCCTGAACCTTTGAGCTTATAGCTGGTTTTCGAGGACGCTTAATGGCTGTCTTTTTCACTTCTGCTGTGGCAGAGGAAAAAGCTTCCTTTGATGATGTAGGTGTTTTTTTAGGCTTAGAAGTTGAAGACTTGGTTTTCTTTGGCACTGACGCAACGGTAGTGGAGGTTGGCTCCATATCATTAGTATGCTCAACGGTCATAAAAATCCTTTAGGATAAAATTTCCCAGCAGTTTTCCCACAATACTGAAGGTGGTGCAGCACTTGTCACAATACAAAAATAGTCACAAAAAATTTATTTAAACAGTATGTTATCCAGAATTAAGTACATAAATTCCTTGTAAAGTGCATACGCGAAGACACAAGATGAAGGATTTTTAAAAAAAAAGCAAGTTATCAATGTAAAGAGCTCTGCGCAATTCGTTGTGTAAGGTCTTTGAAGCGTTGACGTTAGTCATATATGGATAATACGCGCGTTTTAAAGGGGGGATTTTTTAGCGCAGTGCAAAAGTTTCCCCAAGAAAAAATGATAAATCAACGCTTCCTCAAAAAATAGCTGTACAGAGCTTTCCCTCTGGGAAAAGTATTCCCTTTTTCTTTAAAAAAAATGTATTTTTTACACTAAAATTTTTTCCTACTTATGCTTTTAAAAATATAACATACTAAAATTTAAAATAAAAAAAACTTTGGCACACCGATTGCTATAGCTAGAGTACAGCTTAAACCTTTCAAGGAGGTACATTATGTCTTTGGTCGTTAACAATAACTTAATGGCAATGAATACTGCCAGGAATTTGAACATCCACTATGGTAACCTTTCTCAATCAACTGAAAGACTCTCGTCAGGTCTTCGTATCAACTCAGCAGCTGATGATGCCGCTGGCCTTGCAATTCGCGAATTGCAACGTGCAGACATTGCAAGCCTTAACCAAGGTGCTCGCAATGCCAACGATGCCATCTCTATGATTCAGACCGCTGACGGCGCTTTGCAAACCATTGACGAACAGCTCATTCGTATGAAAGAGCTTGCCACACAGGCCGCCACTGGTACCTATGACTCTACTCAACGTCTTATGATTGAGTCAGAATATCAAGCCATCGCGTCTGAAATTACCCGTATTGCAAACGCAACAGATTTTAATGGTATTAAATTGCTCGACGGTTCCCTTTCCGGAGATCACAACGGTACTGGATTAAAGGCTACTGGTTCTTTAAAGGTTCACTTTGGTACCGGTAACGATAGTGCAGAAGACTATTACTACATCAAGATTGGTGACTCCACAGCTTCAGCTCTTGGTGTAGGTATGCAAAGTTCTCTAGATGCTGGACATACCATTTCAACCCAGTCTCAAGCTCAGGCTTCCTTGGTCGCTCTAACCGACGCCATTGTATCTAAAGATAAAATCCGTGCGCACTTAGGTGCCCTTCAAAATCGTCTCGAAGCAACCATTAGTAACTTAAACATTCAGGCGGAAAACCTGCAAGCCGCCGAATCACGAATTTCTGATGTGGACGTTGCTACAGAAATGACAGAGTTTGTGAAAAACCAAATTCTTACTCAGAGTGCGGTGGCCATGCTATCGCAAGCTAACTCACTGCCAAAGATGGCACAGCAGCTTATAGGCGGCTAATAGACCATCTTAAAGAATAGGCTGTGGCGGACCAAAGACGGGAGGCCTGGAGTATGACGGACTCCAGGCCGGTCTGAAAAAAGGTCTTGGTCACAAGGTTCACAGCCGCCGGCAGTAGAGAGTGCATCAAAACAGGGTGAACTGGAAAAATGGTACCTTCGTCAAGGTAATATGTTCCCTGTTTTTGCATAAGATTTGTGAAAGAGGTTTGACGGTTTGTTGGAAAAAGCTCTCTGTTTTATCAGCGGTAGCATTCCATATACTGAAGAAAAGAAAGCTTTTCAACAATGAACTGTTATAGGTGTGTACTCCCCCAATTGTGTTTATTACTACAGGTTGGGCGAGGGAAATCCTAAACCCTGTTTCCATCTTTATTTGCTATCATAAAGAGCTAAACGCGCAGCTTCTTGCTCTGCCCGTTTTAAACTTTGCCCTGTAGCAAAAAAGATACGCCCGTCAGGTAAGGTAAGACGTACGCTATATTGCTTAGCGTGTTCTGGGCCACTGCTTCCTTGCAGTACATATATCGGGCGATTTTTATGTAGGCGTTGCGTAGCTTCTTGCAATTGTGTCTTATAGTCTTTTTGAAGACTTTGATCCACCTGTAAGGGCCAATGTGCAGAAAATATATGCGTTACAACGGCGTAGGCGGCTTCGTAGCCTCCATCTTCAAATACGGCACCAAGCACAGCCTCAAGAGCATCACTCAAAACGGTGTCTCTTTGACGTCCACCTTGGTTTTCTTCCCCTTTTCCAAGGCGAAGATATTGGTCAATTTTTAGCTCTCGTGCTAGCTGCGCAAGACTTTTTGCAGAAACCAATGCAGAGCGAGTGCGTGTTAAATCGCCTTCACGCACTCCGGGAAAGCGCGTAAAGAGAGCCCAAGATACGCAAAGTTCTAGCACTGCATCGCCTAAGAACTCTTGTCGCTCATTATGGTTATCGGTTTGCTTACTTTCATTGGCCCAAGAGCTGTGTGTAAGCGCAACCATTAAATAATCTATATTGTTAAAAGTATAATTAAGCTTTTTTTGTAACTCTAAACATCCTTCCATAGTACCCCTCTGCAAACAACGCACAAAGTAAAATTTATTATTTTGTGGTTTAGTCATTTTAATGTTTTTTGTCAAAACATTAAAACGCACTTCACATGATAAATTCGTTAGAAGCATTAAAACATTCAACAAATGCTGCGAACAACACTATTTCATCCCATTTTTTGTAAAAGTAAATATTTATTTTTTTACATTTTTACCTTGACAGCAAGGCTTGCTATGTCTACCTACAAGAACACTATTTGTAAGGAGATAAAGCATGGCTGAAGATATTCGTTTATTCAAATTAGTCACAGGAGAAGTGGTCATAGGCAATTATGACGCAAACACAGATTCTGTGGGTGAAGTAGCTCAATTACAAAGCGTCCCTCTTAAACAAGGTGGCGTGCAATTGATGATCATTCCCTACGGTGTTCCCTTTGAAAATGTTTTATGCGGTACCATAGAAGGTCGCAATATACTCTATCGTTACCAAGAAACACCGCAAGAAATTAAAGAAAAATATTTTGAAGTGCGTACTAACATTGCTTCCCATGGCGGCATGGGTAAATTGCAATTTGGCGCCAACCCCACTGCTGACGCCAGCACGAAAGCTGTAAAAAATTAATTTCTTTTATTCTGTAAGGAAAGTGTTTTTACACTTTCCTTTATAAAAATTTCAACACATAAAAAACCCCTACACCATAACTTGTGTAGAGGTCTTTTTGTTTAACAGCCTGTTGAAAAAATTTCACTTCTTTATTTAAAAAATGTGAAATGCACAATGTATGAAACATATACCGTCAATTGTTTTGTTTTAATAACGCAAACGATGCTTTTTCAACGAACTGCTAAAGGATTTCTTAATTATGCGTGAATTTTTGCCCATACTCCCAAGACCGAGCCGGTATTTAGGCATTGAAGAAGGTGCTGTGCACAAAAACGCTGCACATTGTCAATTACACATGGCTTTGGCCTTTCCTGACACCTATGAAGTAGGAATGTCCTACCTTGGGCAAAAAATTCTTTATGGCATTCTTAATAATGAAGAAACATGGTGGGCAGAGCGTGTCATGGCCCCTTGTAGAGAAACAGCCGAAATATTACGCAAAAACCATACACCTCTGTGCACATTAGAGTCTGATACTCCACTTAGCAAAATGCACCTTATAGGCTTTTCACTCACGCATGAATTAGCCTATACCAATATTTTATATATGCTAGATTTAGGGCATATTCCTTTACGCACACAAGAACGTATAGGACAAGAAGACGACCTTTTTGCTTACCCCATTGTCGTTGCAGGCGGCGGTGCCACATTAAGTGCGGAGCCCCTCGCACCCTTTATGGATCTTATGGTATTGGGAGAAGGCGAGGAAGTTCTCATCGACATAGGCAATCTATTACTAAAAGCACGTAAAGAGCGCTGGCGTCGCACACAGTTTCTAGAAGAAGCACGACATATTCACGGTGTATATGTACCCCATCTTTTTATAGAAAATACCGATGGTTCTTTAACACCACGTTTTGCAGACTATACCACAGTATATCGTCGGATAGTTGCCGACATTCAAAAGGCTCCTTATCCTATAAAACAAGTTGTTCCCATTGGCGCTGTGCATAATCGCCTTTCTTTAGAAATTGCCAGAGGTTGTACCAGAGGCTGTCGCTTTTGTCATGCAGGTATGGTATATAGACCGGTGCGTGAACGTTCTTTGCCTGACATAAAAGATATTTTACATCGTTGTCTTACAGAAACTGGTTTTGACGAAATTTCCTACCTATCGTTAAGTACAGGTGATTTTTCAGCATTAAAAACCCTGTTTATGAGCACCATTGATCGTTGTGCAGAAGAACAAATTTCTGTGTCTTTACCTTCTTTGCGTGTTGGTTCCATTGATGACAGTATCATGCAACGCATGGCAGGCATTCGCCGCACTGGCGCCACCTTAGCACCGGAGGCAGGTAGCCAACGACTGCGCGATGTTATTAATAAAGGCATTACAGAAGAAGAGCTTCTGTTACATATTCAAAAACTTATGGAACACGGCTGGCAACAAGTTAAATTATATTTCATGATTGGCCTGCCCACAGAAAACTACGACGATCTTGACGCCATAGTAGAATTGTGTCGCAAGGTGCGTGACGCTGGGGGGCCTGGTACTCCTCGTTTACAGGTCACCGCCGCTATATCCCCCTTTGTGCCCAAGCCCTTTACTCCTTTTCAATGGGAAGCACAGCTTTCCCTAGAAGAGATTCATAGTAGAATTCAATATCTACGCGATGCCTTTAAAGCTCAAAAATGTTTAAAAATGCGTTGGCATGAACCAAGCATGAGTCATTTAGAAGGAATTTTATCCCGTGGTGATAGAAAATTGGCTGATGTAGTAGAAAAAGTATATCATGCCGGCGGTATTTTCTCTTCTTGGGTGGAAGGATTCAGTCTAACCCCATGGCTAGAAGCTTTAGAAGAAAATGGGCTTAATGCAGAACATTACACCAGCGCTCGTTCTTTAGATACAGCGCTCATCTGGGATCATTTGGATTGTGGTGTAAGCAAAGAATATCTTCTTAAAGAACGTCAACGCGCTTTGGAAGAAAAGATTACCGATGACTGTCGCTACGCAGCTTGTAGGCAGTGTGGTGTGTGTGACACTAAAGCCGGCCCCTCTCGTTTACCTAAGCAAGAGGACACACCAATAAATAATGTGTTAAACTTAAAAGTGCGCGACCAAGAGGCACATACGCCGCGCCTTGATGCTGACGGAAAGCTTATTCTTCCTCCGCGAGTTAAGGCCACACCACCGGCCATTGCTCCGGAATTAAAAATAAAAGCCGTCGAATATCGCATATGGCATAGCCGAAATGAGCTTTCTGCTTTCCTAAGCCAACTAGAATTGCAAGCTATTTTAGAGCGTTCTTTGCGCCGTGCACAACTTCCCATGACTTTCTCTCAAGGCTTTCACCCATTACCCCTACTCTCTTTCGGGCGAGCGTTACCCGTAGGCGTGGGAAGTCAGGCAGAATGGTTTGCCATAACTTTACGCCAAAACATCCCTGCTGAAGAAGTGGCTCAGCGCCTTCAAAGTCATTTGCCTCAAGGTATGCATGTTTTAAGTGTAGTTCCTACAACTAAAGCACTACGCACAGAACAAGCTATGCAAGAAAAATTTTGCCTTACTTATAAAGGTCCACAAAAAAATATGGACATCTTTTTACAAACGTGGCATTCTTTTCTTGAAAAGGTAACAGTACCTTGGATTAAAGAAAGTAAAAAAGGCTCACGCACTATTGATATTAGAGCCCTTATAACTGAGGCAAATGTGAAATCGCAAGAAGGAAAGGTTGCATTTACAACTAATTGGCAGCAAGGGTATCTCTCTCCTCTCTCCCTTGTATTAGCAATATTAGGGCAAGATTTCTTAATGCATGTGTATTTAGAAAAAACGGAACAGGTATTTGCTGATGGAAGCATATATCCACAGAAGCCTTGAGGTTTATTATGGCGACAAGAACGGTTTTTACGGAAGATATTCCTTTTTCATTAAGGTTGAAATCACTTACGAATGATGAATTATTAGATATTTGGGCTGAAACCCAAGAACTTGAGCGTGTATTGCGCGAAGAATGGGGAGCAGACGTAGAGTTAGCTTTTGAGTATGAAAAATACATCATACTTGAATTGCGCACGCGGTGTTGCCACAAACGCTTTTCCGCCCAAGCAAGATAACATGAAAAAAGCCCTTTACCTTAAGGGCTTTTCTTATCTATTTTAGGACTCTTCCTATATCTTTCCATATTCCTACAATATTTCTCTTGCCTTTTATTATAAAGTAGTTAATTATTTCTGACCCATGATTCATTGGGGGTGCATTGGTTTCGACGGGGATGTGGAAGCCAAAGTGGCAGGTCGAGGCGCCGCTGGCCTCGTAAAAAGCGGCATCAAAGTAATTGCCAAGAACGATTACGACTACGCCTACGCTGCTTAATCCCAGCGCGGCAACGGTCACTCGATGACCTCGTCAATCCGGATGACGCCTAATAATCCGGTGCGGCGACACTTTATTAGGCTAGCCAAGGTATGTGTTTGCTGGTGCCAAGGCGAAAATCTTGCAGCGAACTGGTCAAGGATCGCCTGTTCAGGGGCCACATCTGCGACGAGAATTAATCCTGAACTAAACCTGTAGAAGCTTTGTTGTGGAACATTTTCGGACGGGAGTTCGACTCTCCCCACCTCCACCAGAACACAATCTTTTAAAGCCTCACAAAGCCCATAAAGCCTTGTGAGGCTTTACTTTTTCCTTTTTGCGTAATCCACCGTAACCCACCATGACCTATAGACAGCTACAGTATTTTGCAGTATTTTCTACAGTATTCCGAGTGTGGAAAATAAAATACTGCATGCGCATGTACATCTTGCCATATCAATAGATTAAGAAAAAACCTAAAGCAGCAGTATTTTCTAACCAGAAAAAGGAGCAGCTAACATGGGAAACCTTACAGACACAAAACTCAAAGCCATTAAGGACACAGGTAAAGCACAACGCCATTCTGATGGTGAAGGGTTATACCTCTATGTATCCAAGTCAGGTGGTAAACTATGGCGCATGGACTACACCAATGCAGAGGGCAAACGCAAAGTTTTAAGTCTGGGGAAATACCCTGCTGTATCACTTAAAAAAGCACGTGAAAAACGATTTGAAGCAGCACAGCTTATAGCCGATGGCATAGACCCTACTACTCAACGGAAAGCTCTAAAAGCAGCTCTTAGAACAGACTTTGCTAACTCCTTTGAAGTTGTAGCTAGAGAGTGGCATGAGAATAATAAGCATACATGGACAAAAAAGCACCAAGAGACAGTTATAGACAGGCTTAAGAATAACATATTCCCCTTTCTTGGTAAGACCGATGTAAAAAAGATAACACCACCAGAGATGCTTACTGTGCTACGCAAAATTGAATCCCGTGAAGCTTACGAAACTACGCATAGAGTTCTAGGCATATGTTCTCAGGTATTCCGTTATGCCATTGCAACAAGTCGAGCTGAATCCGACCCATGCAGAGACCTTAGAGGGGCATTAATACCAGTAAAGCATAAAAGTTTAGCGTCACTAAAAAAGCCAGAAGATGTTGGTAATTATTTACAGATAGCAGATGAGTATGTTGGAAATATGGTAGTTCGCTTGGCATTACAAATTACTCCCTATGTCTTTGTACGACCAAGTGAACTACGTTGTGCCAAGTGGTCAGAGTTTAATTTTGATAAACAAGAATGGCTGATTCCAGCGGAACGAATGAAAAAACGTCTAGAGCATCTTGTCCCACTATCTACACAAGTAATGAAATACTTAGAAGAGCTCCGATGCTATACAGGCCATACTGAATATTTATTCCCAAGTATGCGCACAAATACAGCCCCCATAAGCGATGCTACTCTTCTAGCAGGGCTTAGACGTATGGGATACAGCAAAGAAGAGTTATGTGTCCACGGTTTTAGGCATACCGCAAGTACCATGCTTAATGAGATAGGCTTTAACCGTGACCATATCGAAAGACAACTAGCCCATGTCGAAAATAGTGTGAGAGAAACTTATAACAAAGCTCTTTATCTGCCACATCGACGCAAGATGATGCAAGAATGGGCAAACTATTTGGACGCTTTAAGAAAGGGAGAAAGTTATGAATGCGATACAACAGGAAATTAAGAAAGATATTGCGTATTGGAAGGAAAAACTAGAAAATACAAAAACTGACAACATCCATAAACCAGAAGATTTTCCCAGCTTTGCAAGTCTTCCTTGGGATAAAAAAATATGGGAACTAGACTTATCCCATTACCAATGTAGTGCATGGACGATAAGAAAGTGTGTGTTAGCCATTATGGAGCTTAACCATGATGGATTTACAGATGTTATCTGGCGCGTTGAACAGTTCGAGAAACTTAAACATACGCTTGTAGAAGAAAAGCATGACTTAGAAGACTGTCTTCGCTTACACTCACAGCACCATACAAAACCTGTACGCTGCTCCGAAGATTTATATGAAGGATACCAAACATTATTTGAAAACATAAGAACTGACATATTTGGAGAAGGGCTTTCTGACGCAGTGTGGGAAGGAGAGAAAACTCTAATACTCCCTCATCGTTTTAAAGCATGGGCAGACAGTAAAAAATATAAACTTCCAGATGAACTATGCGCCATCTTTGACAAGAAAAAACATCCTGGCAGTGTGAAAGACATTGAGGGACATGAGGCAACTAAGGCAGCCTGTGCTTATGTCCTCAAAGAAATAGAAAAGTGTGAACAAATATACGAAGTTAGAAATATGCAGATGACGAAAGGAACGTTTAGAGAATGTGTAACCAAGCAACTAGAGAAATCTGGAGGTAAATTAAATTCCACAGCTTTTAATAATTATTGGAAACTTAAATTTTCGGATAAAAGGAAAAAAGAAGGTAATCCATCGAAAGACCAGAAAAATACTATCGAAAGGTTCCTTGATTACCTCTATAGTTCTCATTAAGAGCACAGAGAAACCCTACAAATTTGTTTGTAGGGTTTTTTTATTTATGTATGTAAAATAAGCAAGTTAAACCATATTTATAAAACCCTACCAACAAGTATAAGTAAAAAATAGATTTCCTCAAAAATCCCCATATCATGACCTCTAGATGCAAAGACATTCAAGGAGGTTACAAGATGTCTACATTATCACAAAACAAGAGGCTACGTGCCAAAGATTGTGCTGAGTACCTTGGTATTGCTTTATCCACATTTTGGAAGTGGGTGAAGCAAGGCAAGATTCCAGCAGGTACACGTTTAAGCTCCCGCTGCACTGTATGGGGTTTGGACACTCTCAATAAATTTTTAGAAGAACAGGAGAATGCACATGGTTGATTCTTACAGCATTAGTCAAATTGTGGATGCAAGGATTCATGACGCAGTAATAACGGATAGCCGTTTTATTGAGGATTATGAGACTGCAAAAGAGGAAAGTAAAGCGAGCCAGTTACAAGAGCGTCTTAATGCTTACGTTGAGCGTAAGATTAAAAATAAACGCTATGTAAAGAGGCTACAGAATACAGGATACTATGACCTATTCTACGAGTTGCAAGTTAAGTTCGAGTCAACAGTTGGGGAGATTCTTGAGCGTGAGATAGATTCCGATGAGGTACTCTACCAACAAATATATGACAAATATTCTGAAATTATACACCCAGAGCTTTGGGAGAAAGTCACTAATGAAGTACAGGCGGCATAAAAACAAAAAGGGGAACCCCATTCCCCTTTCAATAAACCCCAAACATCCCGTAAGGAGCAATATATGGATACTATAACAACAGATTCCAGCATTGTCAAAAATAGGCAACACTGCCCTACCATATTAAATAAGGGCAGTTATATCCACACACCCACACATACAAACAGTGCTTCTAGCCTGACTATACAGGCATATTCACCCCATGAGAGCAGTGCATTTACTTTGCAAAAAAGTATGACCGAACTGTATCTTGCCCAAGGAG
>CAYJAD010000045.1:0-228 GCA_964368075.1 uncultured Desulfovibrionaceae bacterium
TGCGCAAATCAAGGGTAACTTTGCTAATGTCTTTGACAGTGCTTTCAGGGCCTCGTATTAAAGCTGAACTAGGGCTGAGCACAATATCTTTGACGATAAAGACAGAATCATCTAGGGCAGAATCTACATGCGGCTCAATGGGGATGGTTCGTTCGCGCACATTTTCTGCGTAAATGGTGAGGTGCGACGGTTTAACCTCTAAAATTTCATAAGCTCGATAACTTTCTT
>CAYJAD010000045.1:238-20606 GCA_964368075.1 uncultured Desulfovibrionaceae bacterium
CAATAAGGCTTTTGGCCCACGAAGGTGTACATCAATTTCATTGGTAAGCCCGCTAGTAATCACAAGGTTTCTAGGTATATTAGTGTAATCTAAGGTGATTTTGAGTTGAATATCCATACGGTCTTGAATGCTTATAATATACCATGCACATGTGGCAATACTAAGAGAAACAAGTATTGTAGGCAAACTAATATTTTTTAAAGCATTTAAATTAAAGCGCATTATCAATAGCCTCCCGTAATTTTTTGGCAGAAAGGTTTCTTGAAAGTTCCCCTTTAATGGCCAAGGAAATTTCGCCTCTTTCTTCAGAAACCACAATGGCTATGGCATCGGTTTCTTCTGTTATGCCAAGGGCGGCACGATGTCTGGTGCCGAAGTTTTTTCCTTGCACTACGGCTAAAGGTAATATGCATGAGGCAGCAGAGAGCTTGCCATTGCTAATAATAACCGCGCCATCGTGTAAGGGGGCTCCATGGTAAAAGATAGACATAAGTAATTTATAAGATATACGTGCGTTTAAACGTACACCTTCTTGGCGCATCATATCTTCTAAGGGTATGTTGCGCTGTATAACTATTAAAGCTCCGAGATTTTGCTTTGCCATGTCTTCGCAGGCCAGAACAATTTCTTCCACAGTATTACGCGTTAAGGTACTTTTACCCCAAAAGTAGCGGGCTCCCAACTCTCCAAGCCCTTGGCGCAAATCTTTTTGAAAAAGAATAATAAGTACAAGAAAAAGTGAGCCTACAATATGCTCTAAAAACCATCGTACTGTGTAAAGCTGTAGTTGTATGGATACATAATATAAGATGAGCAAAAGTCCCAAGCCTAATAATGTGGCCAATGCTCTTGTGCCCTTTACCATCATTAGAGCTTTGTACACAAGAAGAGATAGAATTATGATATCTAAATAATCTCGCCAAGTAACACGAGTGGGAAAATCTATGGCGTCTAAAAACTCTAACATAGGTATCCTTACTTTGCTTATGTTAAATGCATAAGATAATGTGCCATGCGTAGCGCTTGGGCGCAAGAGTCTACATGATGAACACGATGATAGGCAATGCCTTGTATAGCCAGAAGACTTGTAACCACTGCGCTGGCTGTGCTTCTGGCTTCCATGTTTTCAACAGGTATGGATAAAAAATTATGTAATACCGATTTCATGGAGATGGCGGCTAATATAGGCCGGCCAAATTGAGCAAAAAGATGCATGTTGCGCAAAATTTCTAAATTCTGTTCTAAACTTTTGCCAAATCCAATACCCATGTCAAGGATAATATGCTCTTCGGGTAGGCCAGCATTGGTAAATCTGTTTAGTTGTTCTTCAAAAAAATGTTGCATTAAGGGCAAAATATTACATTCTTGTATATTGTCCTGCATAATTTCCGGTCTTGCAAAGCTGTGCATAAGCACATAACCCGGTTTATACTGAGCTATGATATCAAGCATTTGCGGCTCAAACCTGCATGCAGATATATCATTGATCACATGAGCGCCGGCTTCAAGAGCAGCCATGGCAGTATCTGCGTGATATGTATCTATAGAAATAAAAGGGGGAGGGGGCAGGTGTTTAGGCTCTTGTGCCAGAGCAGTCTGAGAAGATATTTCTTGAGTATGCCCCTCTTGTATAAGCTTCATACTGTTGCTACATGGGTGCATTTGTTCCAATATGGCTGCAAGCGCAGGGCCTAGCCTACACCACTCTTCTTCTGCGTTTAAAGGCTTTGCACCTGGTCTTGATGATTCTGCACCTAGATCTAAAAATGCAGCGCCTTGTTTCCAAAGGCGTTGCGCATGTTCTAAAGCTTGCGCAGGCGCAATATATTTTCCCCCATCAGAAAAAGAGTCTGGAGTAATATTTACAATGCCAAATAAAGCAAAGGGGGAAGGCGTAAAAACCTTTCCCCCCCGTAATGTCCAAGAGTTATTTATCATACGTCCTTTTTGGGCGTGTTGGTATTCTCTTTAGTGTTATCTTCTTGTTCATCTTGCCCTTGAGCCTCTTGTTGAGGTTGTTCCTCTAAGGTGTCAGAGGCTTGAGAAGAAGATTCTTGTTGTTCCGCTTCCTCATGAGTTTCAAAGATGAAGTCGTCGTCTTTTTTAGGGGCTTTGTTTTCCTTTAACTCTAAGGGAGGTAAAGGCTTGCCTTCTAAAATAAGCTCTAAATCATCGCCGCTGATGGTTTCTCTTTCCAGCAGAGCTTCAGCTATAGCGTGCAAGTGCTTGCTGTTTTCATTGAGCAACTCATGGCAACGTGTGCGCGCTTCGTCAATAATGCGCTTAACTTCTGCGTCCACCGTGCGTGCTGTTTCTTCGCTGAAGTTTTTATTTTGCACCCATTCGCGTCCAATAAAAACTTCTTCACCCGTTTCACCAATGGCAAGAGGGCCCAGAACATCGCTCATACCCCATTCGCACACCATTTTACGAGCCATGCGAGTGACTCTTTCAATATCATTGCCAGCACCGGTAGTGATGTCGTCAAAGACAATCTCTTCTGCCACTCGACCACCTAATAAAACCACCAAGGTATTAAGCAGGTAGCCACGGGAGTAGCCATGTCTGTCTTCTTCTGGCAACTGCATGGTTACACCTAAGGCACGACCACGTGGGATAATAGTTACCTTATGCACAGGGTCTGTTTTGGGTAGTAAACGTGCAGCCAAGGCGTGACCTGCCTCGTGATAGGCAGTGATACGCTTTTCTTCGTCTGAAAGTATAAGGCTACGTCTTTCGCGGCCCATAAGCACTTTATCTTTTGCCCATTCAAAATGTGCCATGGTGAGGAATTCATCATTGGCTTTAGCTGCTTGCAACGCTGCTTCATTGACAAGGTTTTCTAAATCCGCGCCGGAAAATCCAGGAGTACCGCGCGCTAAAGTGTCCAATTTTACATCGTCACTAAGGGGGGTGCGTCTGGTGTGTACTTCGAGAATGCGGCGGCGGCCTTTAAGGTCTGGTGTAGGCACAATAACCTGACGGTCAAAACGGCCGGGACGCAAAAGCGCAGGGTCGAGCACATCAGGGCGGTTGGTAGCCGCAATAAGTATAACACCTTCGTTGGACTCAAAGCCGTCCATTTCTACGAGCAATTGGTTTAGGGTTTGCTCGCGTTCATCGTGTCCGCCGCCAAGTCCGGCGCCACGCTGGCGCCCTACGGCGTCAATTTCATCAATAAAGATGAGACAAGGCGCATTTTTTTTGCCTTGTGTAAAAAGGTCACGTACACGTGAAGCCCCAACACCTACAAACATTTCCACAAAGTCTGAACCGGAAATGGAGAAAAAGGGAACTCCTGCTTCACCAGCTACGGCTCGCGCAAGTAAAGTTTTACCGGTGCCGGGAGGGCCCACTAAAAGCACGCCCTTGGGAATGCGTCCGCCAAGACGTGTGAATTTTTTGGGTTGTGATAGAAATTCCACCACTTCAGAGAGTTCTTCTTTGGCTTCATCAACCCCAGCCACATCTTGAAAGGTTATACGGCCTTGCTCTTCACTTAATAAGCGCGCACGAGAACGCCCAAAGCTCATGGCTTTGCCGCCGCCGCCTTGCATTTGGCGCATAAAAAATATCCATACACCTATAAGTAAGAGCATGGGGAACCAAGAAATCAATAGCGTCATATACCAAGGTTGATCTTCAAGGGGTTCTGCTTTAATGCTCACCTTTTTTTCCATAAGGCGGCTGACTAAGTCGCCGTCCGGTGGTGCATAGGTTTGCACGTTGGCTCCGTTGATACTTTGCCCCACAAGATTTCTGCCTTGTATGGTTACGTGTGTGATATCGCCACTATCTACCTGACGCAAAAAATCTGTATAGGAGATTTGCTGATGCGAATTTTGTGGCTGCTGGAACATGTTAAAAAGCATAACCATGGCTAAGGCAATAACGGCCCATAGCGTAAGGTTGCGAGTAAATTGGTTCACGTTTCCTCCGTGATTTTTTTTCTGTGCTGCTTAGGTATGTATAATGTTTTATTGCATTTGTTAAAAAACTCTTGCGTATAAAGTACTAAATAATACTTCTTTACTGTTTGACAATATCTTAAGTCAAAGTATTACTGTTGTTTTTACGAGGGTATTAGGTTTCTCGTAAATAGAAAATTGCATTATATAATTTTTGCGTACAAAAAGCAAATAATTCTCTTGTGAAAAACTTTTAAAATTATAAAGTCTTTTATATTTTTTGCAAAATATGTAGAAGGTAGCAATTTTGTAATAATGCGGATAAAATATGGGCTAGATGAGCTTTGAATATGTTTTTGCACGTTATTTTATGTTTGTGTGAATAAAATTTTCTGCTGTACGGTTTTCAAATCCTTATGGGAGGGGGGAACTGCCTCTTGCATGCGTTAAAGAAATGCTATAGAATTTTGCGCAATTCATGGTGTTTAGGTGCAAAAATGCCAAAAGTAACTTTAGCAAGGGGGCAGTATGTTAGAAAAAATTTTTGCCATACAACAGCGCGGTTCTACGGTGCGCACAGAGCTTATAGCAGGGCTAACCACATTTATGACCATGGCCTATATATTGGCAGTAAACCCAAATGTGTTAAGCGATGCCGGCATGGATAAACCTTCGGTGTTTGTAGCTACAGCCATATGTTCTTGTGTAGCTACGGCTGCGGTGGCTTTGTTTGCTAATTTGCCTATTGCTTTGGCGCCCAGCATGGGTCTTAATGCCTTTTTTACCTATACAATAGTTCTTGGTATGGGATATTCGTGGCAATTTGCCTTAACGGCAGTGTTTTTGGCTGGTCTCATTTTTATAGCCCTAACCTTAAGTCATGTTCGCGAACTTATAATGAATAGCCTTCCAGAAGGCATTAAGCACGCTATTTCTGTGGGGATAGGACTCTTTATTGCCTTCATTGGTTTAAAGTCTGCCGGTATTGTGGTGGATAATCCCAACACTTTTGTTATGGCGGGTTCTTTTAAAAGTCCCGGAGTAGTCGTAGCAGCTGTGGGTACTATATTCACGGGCATTTTATTATGCCGCAGAGTGCCGGGAGCTTTGCTTTACGGTATTTTTGCTGCCACTGCTTTGGGTGTTCCTCTTGGGGTCACAAATCTTGGAGCTTTTGATGCTTCAGCTTTATTTTCTGTGCCAAGCTTAGAGCCTACTTTTTGGAAATTTGACTGGAGTCAGGTATTTTCTTTAGATATGCTGCTAATTGTCATTGCCATTCTCTTTGCTAATATATTTGATACCATGGGAGGCTTGATAGGTCTTGTCACTCAAGCCGGCCTGTTGACGGAGAAAGGCGAAGTGCCCAACGTAAAAAGCGCTTTTATGGCCGATGCCTTAGGAACCACTGTGGGCTCCATTATGGGTACTGCCACCGTTGCTGTTTATGTAGAAAGTGCCAGTGGTATTGCTGAAGGGGGAAAAACAGGGCTGACTGCTTTAACTGTTGCAGGCTTGTTTTTTGTTGCTATATTTTTATCTCCACTATTTTTGCTTATTCCCGCACAGGCCACAGCGGCGGCATTAATTCTTGTGGGGCTATTTATGCTTGTACCCATTACGAAGATTGACTTTGATGATTTTACCGTATCTATTCCGGCCTTTTTTACCTTAATCATGATGCCTCTGACCTATAGTATTGTGAATGGTATCATGTGGGGGCTTTTAGCGCATGTAATTTTGCAAATTGGCGTGGGTAAGGCAAAAGAGTTAAGCGTGATTTCCTATGTATTGGCTGCTATTTTTATTGTAAAGCTTGTATTTGAATAGACGCTTCTGCCTTTAAGTATTGTATTATAAAGGCTGTTTTAACAAGCTGTGCATCAGAATATGAAAGGTTCTCTGGGGAGGGTGCGTACTTACTTTTTTCAGAGAACCTTTTTAGGTCTAAATGATTTTCTTTTTGTGCCGATAAAATTATATAGTGTATAGTAGGCATGAATTTGTATTTTTTAGGACTGTTTCTTGCATGCCAGAACACCAAGGGGTATTTTTGCCCCTGTTCCCTTGGGAAGATGTTGTAAAAGCTTCTTTGGAGTAAAGTATGAATGGTATATCTCTTTTAAATCCCTATTCTAGTGCAGCCAGTACCAGTGTGGAATCATTGCTTTCTAGCTCTTCTGCCAGTACCGAAGATAGCCCCACTGCAGATGCCGTGACCTTATCTGATGAAGCCATAGAGCTTTTAGAAGAATTGCGCTATAAGGAAAATTTGTCCCACATTACCACAGATAGTGAATATCTTTTTGATAAAGCATCTAAAAAGCTTCCTAGTACGGAAGAATTTACAGATATGCTCAATTGGTTAAGCAGTCAGCAAGATGAACAAGTGTTTACTATTGGCGGCGATGATGGCGTTGTGAATCGTAATGCTTATGAAAAAGACCCCACGAAATACGCAGAACTTTGGACGAACCTGTACAACCATTTCAATGGACTCATGGAAAGTCTTGGTCTTGATGGGGAGGATAGCATGATGCGTGAAGTGCTTGCCAATGATGATGTGCAGTTGGAGCTCATGACACGCTATAAAAGCTCTTTTGACGACAGAACAAATTCCCTTTTAAGCTTTTTTAATATTACCGTGTAAGGCTTTGATTATACATCACTTATAGATTAAAAAAATGGTATGTGAAAAACATACCATTTTTTTGTTGACAAAATTCATTTATCTTATTAGTAATAGTTCTCGATAACAATTTAAGGAGAATACAATGTCTAAAACACACGATAATTTGATGAATGCTTTTGCTGGTGAATCCCAAGCGAACCGTAAATATCTTGCCTTTGCTGAAGCTGCTGAAAAAGAAGGTTTACCTGCTGTAGGCAAACTTTTCCGCGCTGCCGCTGCTGCTGAAACCATTCATGCTTTAGCACACTTTCGCCTTGCTGGGCATGTGGGTACTACCGAAGAAAACTTAAAGGCTGCCATCGAAGGCGAAAGCTTTGAGTTCACAAAAATGTATCCAGAAATGATTGCTGATGCTGAAAGTGAAGGCGAAAGCGCCATTGCTAAGCATTTATCTCAAGTGAATGCAGTAGAAGAAGTACATGCTAACTTGTACAAAAAAGCTCTTGCAAACCCTGCAGACTACGCCGATGTAGACTTTTACTTGTGTAAAGTATGTGGCTACACTCATGAAGGCGAATGTGACAAATGTCCTGTATGTAATGCAGGCAAGGCCGCTTTCTTTAATGCAAGCCAAAGCTGTAAGTAATTAATATTTAAAGTTTCTTAAAGGGGCAAGCTGCGGCTTGCCTTTTTTTTGCTTTTTAAAACAATTTGGCATATAGAATTATAGCGCGTGAATTTCTAGCAACTTTGTAAGTTTTACGAAGTTGCATGTAAAATTGATATAAGTGGAGCTCATTCTGTAGAATGAAGAAATATAAAAGGAGATAGTATGAAAGTATTACTTATTAATGGTAGCCCTCGTAAGGCAAGCTGTACAGGCGTGGCATTGGCAGAAGTAGCTCGTGCTTTATTAGATAATGGTGTCGAAAGTGAAATTGTTCAAGTGGGAACTACAGCTATTCGCGGTTGTATTGCTTGTAATAAGTGCGTTAAAACTGGGTATTGTATTTTTAAAGACGATCCCATCAATGAGTGGATTGACATGATGAAAGAATGTCAAGGGCTTGTGGTGGGTTCGCCTGTATATTATGCAGCCCCTAACCCTTCTTTGTGCGCAGCGTTGGACAGAATGTTCTATTATAAGTCAGATGTATATGCGTATAAACCTGGTGCGGCAATAGTGAGTTGTCGCCGTGGTGGCTCCACAGCTGCCCTTGATTGCTTGCAAAAATTCTTTACTATTGCACAAATGCCCTTGGTGTCTTCACAATATTGGCCGCAAGTGCATGGCAATACTCCTGATGAAGTGCAGTCTGACTTGGAGGGCTTACAAACCATGCGCGTCTTGGGGCGCAATATGGCGTGGTTGCTAAAATGTATTGAAGCAGGAAAGGCCAGCGGGGTAGCTATGCCCACGCAAGAAGAAAGGCATTGGACAAATTTTGTGCGTTAACTATTGAAATAAAAAACAATTGAGTTCTTCTGCGGGGGTGGTCTTGATTTATTGTGAAAACAATGATATTGACTGCCCCTAATTTGTGTACGATAATTGTATTTTGATTGTCACAAAAATATCATACATTCGAGGTATCAATTCAGAAATGAATATGTTTTTTATTTTATCTAACATTAACGGTATCGCAAAAAAATAATGAAGCAAGCAACACCTCTTATTACATTGGGTGGTATTGTCAAAACATTTGGCAATCATGTGGCGCTTAATGGCATTAATTTGACCATTGGCAATGGAGAATTTCTTACTTTGCTTGGCCCTTCGGGTTGCGGTAAGACGACCATTTTACGAATCTTGTCTGGTTTTGAACAACCGGACAGTGGCACTGTACATATAGGCGGCCTCGATGTGAGCACAGTGCCTCCTGAAAAGCGTCAGGTAAATACGGTATTTCAAAATTATGCACTTTTTCCGCATATGACTGTGTTTAATAATGTGGCTTTTGGGCTTAAAATGCAAGGTTTCAAGCCCAAAATTATTCAAGAGAAAGTGCGAGAAGTGTTGCAAATGGTACGTCTTGAGCATCTACAAGACCGTAAACCCGCCAATCTTTCCGGCGGGCAGCAGCAGCGCGTTGCGCTTGCCAGAGCCATTGTTAATGAGCCTTTGGTGCTTTTGCTAGATGAGCCTTTTTCTGCCCTTGATTATAAATTGCGCTGTCAAATGCAATTGGAAATTAAACGCTTACAGCGTAAACTTGGGATTACCTTTGTGTTCGTAACCCATGACCAAGAAGAAGCTTTTGCCATGAGCGATAGGGTCGTGGTTATGGATAATGGGCACATAGTACAAGAGGGCACGCCGCAAGATATATATGAAAATCCTGCCAATTTATACGTAGCAAGCTTTGTGGGAGAAATTAATATTCTTCCAGGTACTATTATGTGCAAAAAAGAAAATGCTACTTATGATATTATGGTGCAAGAAACCTTATTTAATGTACCTAGTCGGGGAGAATTCTCCGTAGGGGATAGCGTTAATGTGCTGATTCGCCCTGAGGATCTACGTATTTATCATACCTATGAAGATCGCCCTGACCCTGATGCGCCTATTTTGCGTGGGCATATTGAGGAAACTGTGTATAAAGGTGCCACTGTGGACTTGCATGTTAATCTAGAAACAGGTGGCCCAAGAATTGTTGGGGCTGAGTTTTTTGATGAAGATGGCCTTGATATTAACTATGTGCAGGGTGAAGAAGTGTATGTGACGTGGGTTAGCGGATGGGAAGTGGTATTGCCCCATGAAAGTTAATGTTCTTCGCACTTTAAGTATTAGTACCACAGCCTTATGGCTAGGCCTATTTGCCTTGTTGCCCAATGTGGGGCTGCTTATTATCACTGTGCTTAGCAAGGGGGATAAAGACTTTGTTCTGCCTAAATTTACCCTTGATAACTATTTACACCTTTTTGATCCCAAGTATTCCATAATTCTTTGGGAATCTTTTTGGATTGCCCTTGTATCCACTCTTACTTGTTTACTTTTGGCCTATCCTTTTGCTTTTGCCATGGCCAGAGCCAGTGAGAAGGCTAAACCTTGGCTTTTGCTGCTGATTATTATTCCTTTTTGGACAAATTCTCTTATTCGCACCTATGCTCTTATTGCCATTTTGCAAGTAAAGGGAGTTATGAGCAATTTTCTTATGTGGTGTGGCATTATTGATCAGCCAGTATCTTTTATGTATGGTAATTTTGCTACCTTTTGTGGCATGGTCTATACCTTTTTGCCTTTTATGATTTTGCCCCTGTATGCCAGTATTGAAAAATTGGATGGGCGTTATGCCGAAGCTGCGCGCGATTTAGGTGCAAGTTCTTTGCGCACATTTTGGCATATCACCTTGCCACTCACTTTGCCTGGCATTGTTGCCGGTAGTATTTTAGTCTTTTTGCCTTCCCTTGGGGCTTTTTATATTCCCGAAATTTTAGGCGGAGCAAAAAGCATGTTGATAGGCAATTTTATTAAAAATCAATTCCTTGTGGCCAGAGATTGGCCTTTGGGCGCGGCAGCCAGTACCTTCTTGACATTATTGCTTATTTTGCTTCTTGGTATGTATCGCTTGGTCAATGCCTACACACACAATAAGCAAGATATTTTAAAAGAAGAGGGGGCTGCCTGATGCGAAAACTGGCAAAAGCATGGCTTTTTTTTGTATACGCACTACTGTATACCCCCATTCTTTTGGTGGTGCTATACTCTTTTAATACAGCAAAATATTCTACACAATGGCGTGGCTTTACCTTAAAATGGTATGATGTTCTGTTCAGCAATCAAACCTTGTTAGATTCTGCTATAAATTCGCTTATTATAGGGGCTTTTAGTGCTACTTTAGCCACTGCTTTAGGGCTTTTTGCTGCGGTAGCTTTAAAGCGCTATAGATTTTTTGGGCGCAAGGTGTTGCACGGTTCCGTATATGTGCTAACGGTATCGCCGGATATAGTCATGGGTATTTCCCTGCTTATTTTCTTTATTGCCGTCAATATGGAATTGGGCTTTTTAACGCTACTTATAGCCCATACAACGCTTTCTTTGCCTTTTGTTATTATAACTGTTTTGGCAAGACTGTCTGAATTTGATGAAAGTGTGGTGGAAGCAGCCCGAGACCTTGGGGCCTCAGAGTGGCAGGCTTTTTATCATATAATATTGCCTATTATTTGGCCTGCGGTTATAGCAGGCTGGCTATTGGCATTTACCTTGTCTATGGACGATGTGCTCATTTCCTTTTTTGTAACTGGGCCATCCTTTGAAGTATTACCTCTAAAAATCTATTCCATGGTGCGTCTTGGTATGAAGCCTGATGTCAATGCCCTTTCAGCTATTATGTTTGGTGTAACGATATTGCTGGTGGGTGCCACGTGGCTTATGGGAGCAGGGAGAAAAAAGTAAAATGAAAAAAATTTTTTGGTCGGTATGTTGTTTGGTAGCGTGTGTCACTTTTGCCACATTACCCACTTTTGTTAAAACAGCTCAAGCAGCTGAAAAAGTGGTAAATGTTTATAATTGGTCAGAGTACATTCCACAAAGCGTCCTAGACCAATTTACTAAGGAAACAGGTATCAAAGTAGTATATACTACCTACGAATCCAACGAAGCCATGTTTGCCAAGCTTAAATTATTGGGCGGTAAAGGCTATGATATTGTGGTTCCTTCCACGTATTTTGTTGATTTAATGCGTGATAATGGCTTGCTCAGCACTATTGATAAAAGCAAGTTACCCAATTTAAAATATTTAGATACCAAGGCCACAGCAAAAGCATTTAGTGCCGAAGATAGCTATTCCATCCCCTATATGTGGGGTGTGCAAGGCTTTATGGTGAATAAAAATGTGGTAGACCCTGCCACGATTAAGTCTTGGAATGATTTGCTACGCCCTGAATTTAAAGGTAAGCTATTATTATCTGATGACTTGCGCGATACCTTTGGCGCAGCGCTTTTAGCAACCGGCTCTTCCATTAATACCAAGAAGCCTGAAGAAATTAAAAAAGCTTTTGAATGGTTACAAAAACTCAAACCTAGTGTACGTATTTTTGATGTAACCGCCGCTAAGCAAGCTTTAATCAGCGGTGAAGTAGCTGCAGGCTTTATTTGGAATGGTGATGCATTTATCGCCAGCCAAGAGAGCGATGATCTTGTATTTGTGTATCCTCAA
The DNA here is from genome assembly GCA_964368075.1 of uncultured Desulfovibrionaceae bacterium. Lineage (GTDB taxonomy): Bacteria > Desulfobacterota > Desulfovibrionia > Desulfovibrionales > Desulfovibrionaceae > CAYJAD01. The sequence continues at coordinate 11,938 of CAYJAD010000045.1, forward strand.
GAGGGTTCTCCTTTGTGGCTCGATAGCTTTGCCATTCCAGCCCATGCAGAAAACAAAGATGCTGCGCATGCTTTCATCAACTTTATTTTACGTCCTGACATTGCAGCAAAATGCGTTGAAGAATATAATTACACAACACCTAACACCGGTGTACAGGCGCATTTACCAAAAGAAATGGCAGAAAGTAATCTTATTTTTCCCTCCGATGCTGATATGAAAAATAGTGAATTTACCAAAGGTCTTGGCGATACACAAAAAGTGTATGAAAAGTATTGGGAAGATTTGAAAATTGGTGAGTAAGTCTTTAGAGTAAAGATTTTTTTCTTAATTTATTGTAAAAAGCCATAATTATTATTAATTATGGCTTTTTTGTTAATTATATCATAAAGAGCTAAAGAATTTTCTATAACTAACGATAATGAATTTCAAGAGAATGCGGTTTAAGGAGATGCTATTTTGCTGTATGTGTTGTGATATGTTTGCAGATAAAGATACAAATGTAGAATTATTAGATAAATATTAAAATACTAGGTTATAAGCAAAAAATTGAAGCTAACTTGACGAAAGTTCGTAGTTTGGATACGTTAACGTAGGCTATAGAGATTTTTTTGAATTATTTTTTACAGTGTTGATGCTTTGTTTTGTGAAAGGTGTGTTATGCAAGTTGTTTATCAAAAAGTTTTTTCGGTTTTGTTTTTTTTAACAGTAATTTTTTCATTTATCTCTGTTTCTTTGGTGCATGGTGCAGAAAGTACCGGTCCTCCAGAAAATAAATATGTGGGTGTAGAAGCCTGTGTTGAATGCCATGAAGATATTGTGGCCACTTATCGTAAGAATTCGCGCAAGGCTCATAGTCATGATAGTCTAAAAAAAATGCAGGAAAAACTTACTGATGCAGAATTTCGTTCTTGCCTTTCTTGCCATACCACAGGCTATGGCCAACCAGGCGGCTTTACAAGTTTTGAGAGAACCCCGCAACTTGCCATGGTAGGTTGTGAAAGTTGTCACGGTATGGGGTATTTGCATACCATAGAGCAAACCACAGAAAGTTTGGTGCAAAAGCCTACTTTAGAAACGTGTCAAAAATGTCATGACGATTCACGGGTGAATAGAATTAACTATGACGGCAGAATTCATGCCGGCGGTCATTAAAAACGTTTTTTGCGAGGAATGCAGTATGTTAGCGAAAAGTAGGTATATTGGCCGTAGATTTTCTTTACTCCTAGTGATTATGATGGTTGTTGTGCTTGGTATTACTATATCTTGGATAAGCTATGATAATAGAGAAAGGGCCATTAACCAAATGCAACAAGCAATGGTTTTTTCAGAAGAATTAATGCAAACCATTATATATAGACCTATGATGATGGGAGATGATGCAACAACACGTAAAGAATTTGCCTATTTTGGGCAAAATCATCCAAACTTGCAGATGTATATGTCAAGCTTTCTTGATAAAACAACCTATTCCACTGAAAAGAACAGTATTGAAAAATCTATTCAACAAGCTAATCTTCCACCGCTTATTATAGATGAGGCGCATCGCGCTTTACGAGAAAAAATGCAATCTTCTAACTTAGTAGAGTTTAAAGATAAGTGGTATTTCGGAAGTGTGCGCAGTATTTCTAATTCTAAAGAATGCTATCATTGTCATGGCTCTTCCAGAAGTATCTTGGGGCAATTTACTGTAGTGCGTGACGTTACTCCCATCATTGAAAGTTTGAATAGCACGATGTATCAAACCATTATATTGGGGGTGGTGGCATTGGCATTAATGGTGCTATTTTTACGAATTTTTATTTTCCATGTCATTGTTTCGCGTCTTAATATTTTACGCGATGCCAGTAATAGCGTTATTGAAGGTAATTTGGATGCTCAATTTAAGGTTTCTGGCCAAGACGAATTGGCGGTTCTTGGACGAAACCTCGGTAGCATGGTTACAAATATCAAAAAAGAAATGGGTTTTTCACAAAGTATTTTAGCAGGTATTCCTATTCCTTACTTAGTTGTGGACACGGAAACTCGTGTAACAGCATGTAATAAAAAAATACTGGAAAGCTTTGGTTCTAGTGCAAAACCAGAAGAGTGTATTGGAAATAAATTGGAAGAGTTTACGCACAAGGTAGGCTTAAAAGACGGCCTGCTGGCACAAGTGGTTGGTGCTGGAAGGGCTCTTTCAGACCATCCCCTTTCTTTTGTGAATTTACGTGGAGAACAAAAACACTTTCTTATAACTTCCAGTGTACTGCATGATTTAGACCAGAAGCTTATGGGTGCTTTTGCCCTGGGTGTAGATATTACTGCCATACGTGCTCAGCAAGATTTAGTAGAAGAGCAAAATAAGCGTATAGGTCAAAGCGCCGATGATGCCGGTGAAATATCTTATACAGTGGCGGATAACTCCAGTTTATTAGCCACTCAAGTAGCTGCAGCTCGTTCAGCTGCATTAAATATTCTAGAGCAAACACAAAATTCTGTGGTGGCATGCACACAAATGCAAGCAACTTCTAGCGCCGTTACAGAAAAAGCTACGCATGCGTCTGAATTGGCAGCGTCTGCATGCAGTGAGGCAGATACCGGTCGTGATGTGGTGAAAGATGTCGTGCTGTGCATTGGCGATGTTATGGAGCAGGTGAACACCCTTTCACGCGATATGTCTAATTTAGGCTCGCAAGCGGCTAAAATTACACATATTACCTCTGTTATTACTGATATTGCCGATCAAACAAATTTATTAGCGCTGAATGCGGCCATTGAGGCGGCACGAGCCGGAGAAGCCGGCCGCGGCTTTTCTGTGGTAGCTGATGAAGTGCGTAAGTTGGCAGAAAAAACACAAGATGCCACCAAGCAGGTCAATTCTAGCATCAGCTCCATAGTGGATGGCATTACTCATGCTACGCAAGGCGCAGATAAAACTCTGGAGCTTATGACCAAAGCGACAGATTTTTCACAGCAGTCGGGGCTCGCACTGGAACGTATTCAAAATATGATTCAAACCACAGCGCAAAATATTACCTTAATGGCAGATGCTGCACACGAACAAACCAATACGGTTACTTCCATGACAGAAGGGGTAGATGTGATTAATAGCATTACCCAAAATACAGTAGATGCCATGAATGTGGCAGAAAAGGCTGTGAAAGACTTGGATGAGACAGTGCACAAGCTTAATGCTGTTATTGTACAGATGAATAAAAATAAAATGCTGTAGATTTGATTAAAAAATAATTAAGATAACAGAAATTATTGTTTTTCTGTGGGGAACTTTTGCTAGCGCTAAAAGTTCCCACAGACACCCTTCAAAACGCGTTTCTTGTCTTTTACTAAAAGTGAAATTTTCGTGGCCTAACATTTTGTATTTAACAAAAGTTAGGCCCTTATTTTTAGGCGCGTTTTGAGGGGATGGGGGAAGTTGAGGAGGGAAGGGGCAGCTTTTTGGCGCTAGCAAAAGTGCCCCTTCCCTCCTCAAAAAAATACTAAATGCAAATCTACTATCTTAATTTCTTTGATTACTTAGCCAGTAATCTAAAGTGCTGTATAAAATTTCGGGAGAAATAGGCTTGGTGATATGGTCATTCATACCATGCTGGAGGCTTTTTTCTTTATCACCGCTCATGGCATGCGCCGACATTGCAATAACTGGCAAGTCGGTAAATTGTTGCTGTGCTCGAATGGCTTTAGTGGCTGAAAGACCATCCATAACAGGCATTTGAATATCCATAAGAACAGCGGCATAACTGCTTTTAGCCAGCATGTCTAAAGCTTCTTGCCCATTGTTGGCAATGTCTAAGGTGTAGCCCACTGTTTTGAGCAATTCTTCGGCAATAATCTGGTTAATTTGATTGTCTTCGACTAATAATAAATGCTCATGATGCATTTTCTGTTCAGTGGAAACAGGCATAGATAAAAGAGGGGTATCATTTTCTTGCATGGCTGCCACAGGAAAGATGGCTGTAAAGAAAAAGCTAGACCCATGCCCTAAACTGCTTTCTACCCAAATATTACCACGCATCATTTCTACAATGCGCTTAGAGATGGCAAGGCCAAGGCCTGTACCTCCATATTTTCGCGTTACAGAAGAATCTGCTTGAGAAAAAGCAGAAAAAAGTCCGCTGACCTGTTCTGAACTAAGACCAATACCTGTATCTTTGACAATGAATTTGCAATGCAAGGCATGGCTGCTTGTTCTTTCAGTATCGACTTTTTGGCGAATTATTGCTGATTCAATGACAAGGCTTACTTTACCTTTACTGGTAAATTTGATGGCATTTCCCAACAAGTTTAATAAAACTTGTTTTAGACGTAAAGGGTCACCCACCAAGGCTGTTCCGGGGAAAAGCCCTTCATTAAGCTCAAAAAGTAAATTTTTGCTATGTACAGTATGGCCTAAAAGACTTTGTAATTCTGAGCAAATATCGTGCAATGTGAAGGTTATGGTTTCCATTTCTAATTTGCCGGCTTCGATTTTAGAAAAATCTAAAATGTCATTGATGATTCGCAAAAGCTCATTGGTAGAAAAAAGGGCTTTTTCTAAATAATCTTTTTGATGCTCTGTAAGAGGCGTTTTAGATAGAAGATGTAAAAGCCCTAGTATGCCATTCATGGGGGTGCGAATTTCATGACTCATGTTGGCAAGAAAATCACTTTTAGCCTGCGCGCTTTGTTCTGCAGCCTCTCTGGAAAGTTCAATTTCTTTCAGCATTCGTTTAGTTTCGCGTAAATCTCGTGTGTAAACAATATACAAATCTTCTTGCTCTAAATGAGCGTTTACGGCAGTGATTTCCAAGGGAAATTCATTTTTATGTATATCCATGGCCATAATTTCATGTCGACTTGTACCTTTTTGGCGTGTTTCCGTAAGTACATCACGAATAAGGGTGGCTCCATCTCTTCCGTCGGGCTGTATAGGGGGCAATACCGTTGCAAAATTAGCCATATATTCCTCTCTGCTCGAATATCCAGAGAAGCCTACTGCTACGTCGTTACAATCTAAAATTTCAAAATGAGATGTAAGCAAATTGATGCCCAGAGGGATTCCATTTAAAATGGCAGCGGTGCGTTGCTCGGCCAATTGCAATTTCTTTTTTTGCTCTACTGACTCACGCAAGTCTTTTACATAGGCAACAATAACGGGAGCTCCACGAAATTTTGAGCACACAGCAAAGACATGACAAGGGATTTCTTCGCCTGTAATGCTTTTTCCCATCCAGGATAATTGATTTTCCTTTTTTTCGAGAGCGGTTAGCAAGGCATTTTGCATAACTTGCAAAGACACTTGTCCATCAGGTTGGTATTCAGGAATAAGCTCAGTAAAATGAGTGATAAAATCTTGTGCTTCTTGCAAGCCAAAGCTTATAGCTAGGGCTTTATTACAATGCATCAAGGTAAGTTTGTTGTCCCAAACTAGGGTTCCTAGTGGGCTTAAATCCAGCATGAGCTTTGTGTATTCGTCTGCTTCGCGAATTTTCTCTATTTGTGCATAGTATTCACGCATGTCTTTTAAGAAGGCAAGAAGTACTGTCTCGCCTTGTAAAAGGCTTCGAATACAGGTAATTTGTACAGGAATTTTTTCACCCGAATTGCTTATATGTGTCCATTCTGTTTTCAACTTGCCTTCATGCAAGGCTGTCGCTATAAGATCCTGAATATAATCTAAGCTTTTTTTTCCATTGGGTTGGTATTCGGGGTGTATGTTGTAGAAATTATTTATGTAGTCTTCTGTGTTTTCAAATTCAAAAAGGCGCGCTGCTTCTAAGCTCGTTTCAAGAAGTTTTCCATCTTTAGACCAAATTTGTGCAGCTAAAGGCATGTTGTCGAGCATAAGACGCATACGTTCTTTAGATAGCTGTATGTTATCTTGAGCTCTATGAAGTTCTTTTACTTTTAGCTCTAAATCATACTCCAAAACTTTTTGCTTGGTTATATCTACAATAACGCCAATAAGCCCGCGTTCTTCTGTTTGCGGTGTGGCAAAAGCTTGGCTCCAAAACAGAGAAGGCTTTTTAGTTTTAGCTACAGAATAGACTCTTTCGCAGTGGGTACAACTTAAATTTTCTATGGCCCACAAAGCATCCTTATGATAGTTTTCTTGTTCTTCTGAAGAAAAATAGTCCAAATCTTTTATAGATTTATTAAGAACAGTTTCTTTTGTGGTGTTAAAGAATTCTTCATAGGCTTTATTCACCAAAAGCAAGGTACCATCTTCGTCTTTGGCAAAAAGGGGCAAAGGAATATTGTCAACCAAAGCTTCCATGAAGTGTAATTTTTCACGGGTCGCTTCAAGTTCGGCTAGTAGCGCTGCATACTCATCTGGAGTGCCGAGCGCTGTAGTATTTGACGTAGAATGTTCTTTCATGGCTGTAGTAAAAACCTTATGCAAATGTTGGCGTAATAAGAAAGTCGAAAATTTCTCTATTAAAAATGCATTTTCAAAGATTAAAGTGTCACTGGAATTTATTTATGTTGCCATACCATATATGAGGAACCTTGTACACGGTAAAATTGTGACTTATCTGGGGTATATAAATATTTTAGTAATATAGAATTGGACATGTTCTCATTTATTCGGCTTTTCGATAAGGCCGAGAGGGCAGGTGTCTGCTTATTTGAGGCATAGGCAAAATCTGTCTAAACCGGCAAGGTCTTTGCCTGTAATAACACTTGTCCACGTATTATATTTGAAAAAAAGTTTACGTACAGCGGCGCCTTGTGTGCTTCCGTGTTCTATAAGGCAAATTCCACCGTGACGAAGTAACTTTCCTGCTTGTTGTGCTAAAGCGTCTATATGCGCGAGGCCAAAAGGATCGTGATGCGATTTAGGGGCAAGGGGAACGAGTGCTGTTTTAGGTTCAAAATGTCGCACATTTTTTTCAAGGTTTGCAAATTCAGCGTCGCTAATATATGGGGGGTTACTTATAAGCACATCTAAAGAGTGGGGAAGGAAGGGAAGCTGGTAGAGTGTGCCTTGTAGGGCTTGTATTTTATTCGAAACGTGCAAGTTTTGCGCATTTTGTTTGGCTATATCAAGAGCCTGAGAGCTTATATCGAGCATAAATCCATGGGCATGGGGTATTTCTGCGGCAAAAGTGCAGGCCAAACAGCCCGACCCCGTGCCTATGTCCGCAAAGAAAAGCGGCTTTATATTTTCTCTTTTTTTAAGTAATGCAAAAAGCGTCTCAAGCAAATCCTCGCTTTCTGGCCTTGGAATAAGCGTGTGGGGATTTACAATAAAGTCTCTTCCATAAAATTCTTTTTTACCCAAAATGTAAGCTAAGGGTTCATGCTGTGCGTGGCGTTGGGCCGCAGAAAAAATATTTTGCCACTGTGTGGTAGTGAGAGAAATATTTTTTTCGCTTATAAGCTGTATTTTAGTAGCATGAGTAAAGTGAATGCAGAGGGCTTGCGCCACAACGTGGGGTGCGTCGCTTCCGTGCTGCTTAAAAAAGGAACGTAGCCAATGAAGCGCTTCATGAAGGTTCTGAGGAGGATTTTGCATAAGGAAGTCTTTAAGATATTATCATTTTTCTAAAAAGAGCCCCCTACTTATAAAGCCTAAGCAGGGGGCTACAATTTGGGGATACTGTCGTTCATTAACGTACCTATCCATGCTGTTTAAAGAGTTACAAGCTTAACGCGCCTCTGAATGGTTACGGAGCAAATCTCCTGCACCACTGTTAAAGGTTTATCTCGCCATTACCAGCCAACGTCGATTAAAAAGTTACCTATGTCATGATAACGTTTATGGTTATAGATGCATTAGCCATGGACGTTGGGTTATAGGTGGATGAATTTTTGCCATTGCAACGTGTTTGGAGGTTGTCGCAAATTTACTTGGATAAAATAAATGCCATTTGTACGAGATTAAGATGTTTTCATAAAAGATGATAAGCCTTTCATAATCTTCTAGAACGGAAAATCTAAACCAAGTTAAAAAGGAAAGTTGTTATGTCTTCAAGTGTGAAAGGTAAAGTGCGTGTTCACCTTTGTCTTAAACAATATAATAGTACCTAGATTTGCATTGGCAAGGGGGGAAAGTAAAAAAAATATATTTAAAAAAAATGAAAAAAAGAGTTGACCTTTAGGGCTAGTCTGCGTATCTTCCCATCTGCCCTTCTTGTAAGGGAACATCCCTGGACGGCAGGGAAGGACAGGTTGAGCCTGTTCTGCTGCGTTTGACAAGGGTTTTGTAAAAAAGCAATGAGCTTAGTATGCAATGGCCCGAAAGTCGAAATTGACATCTGTAGGCGTTACCAAATGCCGACGATTGTCGAGCCGTTCCAGCCCAAAAGCGGACCCTCATCGATGCTGTTTTTAATTTAAATGGTAGTCAGGTGAATCCTGGGCTGTAAGGTGGAGGAGTATTTCCTCATTTGGTGACCTCTGCGGTTCCACCTCTTCTGTGAGCTTGTCTCACAGCAGGGCATGGCGAACGCAATGGTTTATATCGTAAGGATAAATTGCGTGCGCTCACGCTCGTTTTATTCCCATCACACGATATACTCCATTAAGTAAACCACACCCTAATGCCAATAGGTGAGGTAAGACGCTTTGTTAGTCTTACAACTAAAAGCATTTGCTTTTAGTGATATGTGAAGGAACCTGCCTGCTTGCTATAGGCAGGAATTTCCAAAATGGAGTAGGCAAAATGACAACAGTTAGCAGCGATCGCA
>CAYJAD010000046.1:0-20440 GCA_964368075.1 uncultured Desulfovibrionaceae bacterium
GCATAAGGCAAAAATTTTTGTATCTAAAAAATATCTTCGCTTGCCAAAGGAAACATTATGCTCACACATTTCACTCCGGCTACTCCCAAGAGCCTTAAAGTGCCTTGTATTACTCTTATCGGTATGCCCGGTGTAGGAAAATCCACTGTAGGCCTTGCTTTGTCAAAAGAATTAGAATGGTCCTTTGTGGATAGCGACTATATTATTGAATCTCTTTATGCCGTGCCCCTTCAAGAAGTGACCGACGCTGTCAGCAAAGAAGAATTTCTTGATATAGAAATGCAGGTTATTGAATCATTACGCCTTTTCCGTACTATCATAGCCACGGGGGGGTCTGTAATTTATCGTGAAGCAGCCATGAAGCATCTGCGAGCCTTGGGCCCCATTGTCTATTTGCGCGCCCCTTTGGATCTTATTTTAGAGCGCATTGCGCGCAACCCGCAACGAGGCATTGCCATTGCCCCCGGACAAACCATTGAAGATTTATTTAAAGAACGCAGTGCCCTCTATGAAAAATATGCCCACTGCACCTTAGAAGTAAACTTATATACCCCCGAAGAATGCGCCAAAGCTGTGGAGCATATATTGCGCACGCAGCATTTTATGCCTTAGCAAGCTGTTGAAAAACAGCACTCTGCGTCGTCAGCGCAAAAAAGCCAAACTGCTTATGTATGTCTAATACGCGTTGCTCTCTGTATCCGTAAGGCTCGTTCCTCGCCTAACGGCTATGCTACGCACCCGTTGGGCAGGACTGCGCATCTTGACTTTTTTCGCTTCCTCGCATCTCACTATTTTTGAACAGCCTGCCTAAAATTGACTTTTGCAACAGGCTGTTAGCAGACTGCCAGAAAAGTGTGCACAAAAAAATATCTTGACAAGCAATAGCTTCTTGTGCCATTTAGCTCCTAGAGAAAATTATGAAATACTTTTTGCAAATTTCCTTTTTTAGCTTTTTTAGCTTTTTTATCCACACCGTAGGTACACGGAAGGGGAATTTGTTGTATTCTTAAAAGTCTTAAGAAAAAAGCAATATAAAGCCGTTTCCGTGAGGAAGCGGCTTTTTTTGATAATTGAAACACTTAAAAAGAAGGATCACAGTATGGCTTTGGACATTGCAATTTGGCTTGGTTACATTGTAGTTTTTGTTTGGCTGGCCCGTAAAGGCACTGGATATGACGTTACTACCACAGGGGCTGTGGGCTTTATGGTACAAGCCTTTGCCTACGTGGCTACCTATGTTTCTGCCGTGGCTCTTATTGGCTTTGCAGGCTTGGCATATTTGTATGGGGTGCAAATTTCTCTTGTAGGTGTAGGCGTAGCCTTGTTGGGTACCTACTTTGCCTATATGGTTTTTGCCTGGGATACAAAGGAACTGCAAAATAAATTACAAGCCAGAACTCCGGCGCACCTTATAAGCCTCAGTCATAACTGTCCAAAGTTGCGTGTATTCCTTGGAATTATTTTTGCTATATTCCTTTCTGTCTACGCCTCTGCCGTACTTAAAGGTGCTGCTGTTATGCTTGCTACCATAGTACCCGCCAGTAATGATATACTCATCTGGGCTTTAGCTATTTTTGTAGGCTTCTTGGTGTGGTGGGGCGGTTTGCGCGGTGTGCTTTACACAGAAGCCATGCAAGGCGGCGTTATGCTTATTGGTATTTTACTCCTCATGTATGCCGTTTTGCAAAAAGTGGGTGGCCCCATCGCCGGCTGGGAAACTCTTTCTCAGCTTCCCCCCACCGATAAAGCCAACAATGGTTTTACCTCTCTTTCTTCTGGCAGTCAGGGTATGTTCATTTTCTCCCTCGTTCTTGTTATGTCTGTGGCTACCTGGGCGCAACCACAAATGATTCAACGCCATTTCGCCTTACAAAATAAAAAAGACGTACATAAAACAGCCCTTGTTGCCACCGCCATTATTTTTACCTTAGTGGCCGGCATGTTTTTCATTGCGGCGCTCTCACGTATTTTTTTACCTGAAGCCTCACACCCTGACCAAGTGGTCACCATTCTCACCCAAAATCTACTGCCACATGTGGGGCAGCAAATCTTTACCCTTGCCGTTATTTCTGCTTCTCTTTCAACCACCACGGCTCTCTATCACATTGCGGCATCTTCCTTCACTGAAGACATCACAGGCAAAAAGTCCTCCCCCTTAGGATGGTTCATAGGCATTGCCCTTTGCGTTGCTGTCTCTGCCGTGGCAGCCAATCTTAAAGGACAAATCATTGCTCTCTTGTGCACTACAGCATGGAGCGTCATCGGTGCTACTGCCATGGTGCCTTATGTAGCGGCCGTAAAGTTTAAAATTCAAGATAGCAAAGCAGCATGGTTGAGTGCTGTTTCCGGTTTCGTCTCTTGCGTGGGATGGTACTTGGTAGTGGCCCCTTCTACATCTTTCTTCAAAGCGCAAATGGCATGGGTGCCTAGCACCATTGCCCATATGCCTCCCTTTATTATTGGTTTGGCAGCGGCTTTTGTCGTCTTCTTGGGAGTTGCCTTGGCACATAAAAAACAAAAAGAGCATCCTGCGCATAGTTAGTACTTGGTCGATACTTAAAACCGCGCTTCCACACGTTTTTAAGTATCGACTAACAAAAGATATGTAAAAATGCTTTCAATAAAAGGTCATTGATTCATACAAGTAACATTATAATTCTTGCAAAAAAGCCCTGTGACGTTCGAATCCTACATAGCATTGCCAAAAGTAAAGTCCTAAACATTAGTAAGGGTATTTTTTGGCAATGCTATAAAAATGCTGTTCTTTTCATGGTTACAAAGCAAAGAGCATAAGGCTTTTGCTTGCTCAAAAGTCCATAATATTCTAAAAGTGTGTATGCAAACTATTACATGTCAACGCTGTGGCACCTGCTGTCGTAAGGGAGGGCCTTTACTGCATACATCTGACCTCCCTATACTTGGTCAAATTTGCCTCTCTAACCTTCTTACTTTACGTAAGGCAGAGTTGGTGCATGACCCTGTGCAAAATCGCCTTTTACCGTTGGAAAGTGAAGTTATAAAAATTGCCGGCACCGGAGAAAAAGCCAACCCTTGGCACTGCGTTTTACACACTGCCTCAGGGTGTCATTTGCATCCACTACGTCCGGCCCAATGCCAAGCTCTCTTTTGCCAAGACACAGGCCCCTTGAAAGCCCAATATCAACAAGAACGAGTCTCGCGAAAAGATGTTCTCTGCCCAGACTTATGGGCTCTTGCACAAGTACATGAAGAGCAATGCCCACTAACACCCTTAATAGCCTTGACACGTGAAGCACAGCAGCACGTTACGCAACACGATACGCCCATTACAAATTCCTGCGCAGAGGAAATTCTTGAGCATGTGCGTTACGATGCGGCCTTTCGCCAATTGTGTACAGAAAAAGGTGCAGCCCCCGTAGAATTATTACCTTTATTGCTTGGGCGCCCCACGCCTGTTTTTTTACGAAGCCTAGGCCTTGCAGTACGAAAAAATAAGCAAAATGGACACATAGCCCTTTACAATTTGGCTAGTAGCCCTTATTTTTCCAGTATATCATCATTATAAAAGAGACTTTCTTGACAACAACGACCCTACAAACCCCACCTGCCCCCCTGACGTTTTGCCCCGACCAGCCGTGGTTGGCGCCATTGGCAGGATATTCTGATTTGCCCTTTCGTTTGCTATGCCGTGAATTTGGCTCCCATGTGGCCTGTACAGAAATGGTCAGCGCCAAAGGGCTTGTATATAAAAGCAACGGAACACAAGATTTACTTTTAACCACCGAAGATGATAGTCATAATAATCCTTTAGTGGTACAGCTTTTTGGCAATGAAGTCCCTTTTATGGAGCAAGCCCTTGATCAGCTTTTGGCGCAAGGCTTTACCTATTTTGATTTAAATATGGGTTGCTCTGTTCCAAAGGTGAATCGTACAGGTTGTGGCTCTGCCATGCTTAAAGACATTGACCACGCGCTTAGCGTAGCCGAGGGCATGATACAGCACCTAAAAAAAGCCGGACCACACACACGTATGGGCTTTAAAATGCGTCTAGGCTGGACCGATGACAGTCATGTTTGGCAAGATTTGGCTATGGGGCTTGAAAAACTAGGGGCCCATTGGCTTACCTTGCACCCGCGCACAGCCAAACAAGGTTTTGGCGGTGAGGCCGCTTGGGAACATTTAGCCACATTAAAATCTCTTTTATCTATACCTCTTATTGCCAGCGGAGACCTGTTCACGGCAGAAGACGGTGTACGTTGTATACGGCAAACGGGGGTAGATACGGTCATGTATGCTCGCGGCGCCATGCAAAACCCTGCTATTTTTGAGGAGCATACGAAACTCTGGCAAGGAAAACACCTTGAGCCGGCACAGCCAGAGCAACTTATGCATCGTATTCGTCGGCATATGCACTGGGCATCCCTATACAGTTCTGAGCGTGTGGCGCTTTTAAAAATGCGTACCTTTGTGCCCCGCTACGTGCATCATTTTCCTGGGGTAAAGCGTTTGCGTCAAGAAATGTCTTTATGCGCATCCTTTGATGATTTAAACATTTTGCTTCAAAATTTTTTTGAATACCAGCAACAGAGGCAATCATGAAAGTTATTCGTGCCAAAACGGCAGGCTTTTGTATGGGGGTATCCCTAGCTCTGCAAAAACTAGATCAAGCTCTTGAACAGAATAAAGATAAACGCATTTGTACTTTGGGTCCCATCATCCATAATCCGCAGGTATTAGAAGAATACGCCGACCTTGGAGTACAATGTCTACACAGCGTTGATGAAGTGCAAAAGCATGACATTGTGGTTGTGCGTGCCCATGGCATTCCACAGCAAGAAGAAAAAGCCCTTCTTGCCAAAGCCTTTACTATTATTGATGCCACATGCCCCAAGGTAAAAAAGGCACAAAATGCCATTGCCAACGCCACAAAGAAAGTAGCTGAACAAAAACCTAGCTTGTTATTATTTGGAGAAGAGGACCACCCTGAAGTGCGCGGCCTTATTTCCTACGCTCAAGGGGCGGCTTTTGTCTTTGACAGTCTTGAAAAATTGCAAAGTTTTAGCCTTACTTCCCAAGGGACATATGTGCTCGCTTCGCAAACCACGCAAGATGGTAAAATTTTTCGTGACATAGAAGACTATTTACGCCACAATTACCCAGGCATTCCTGTCTTATCTACTATTTGTCATGCCACACATCAGCGCCAAGAAGATATTATGAACATTGCCTCCCATGTGGATGCAGTAGTAGTAGTGGGTGGCAAGCAAAGCGGTAATACCTGTCGACTGGCCGATGTAGCCACCGCACAAGGTAAACCCACATGGCATATAGAAACAGCTGATGAGCTGAAAAAAGAAAATTTTTCAACTTTTTCACAAATAGGCCTAACGGCTGGCGCATCTACGCCGAAAAGACTTATAGATACAACACACAAACTTTTGGAAAGTTTCTAGGCTTTTCTTGCAGGCCATGGTCTGTCATGTGACAAGCACAAGAATACTTTCTTTATAATCACTGTAAAATTCAATAAAATGGAGCACTCAGGGAGAGCGTATGGCACAAACCAATATTCTTCTCGAAGCCGGAACCAACGAATTAGAAATCGTAGAATTTTTTCTTGATGAGAAAAATTTAACGGAAGACGGCACAAAAACATCCGAAGGATACCGTGGGTATTATGGAGTAAACGTAGCCAAGGTGCTTGAAATCATACGCATGCCCAAGGTGACGGAATTGCCGGAAGTACAGCACCCCTGCGTTCTTGGGGCCTTTAATTTGCGTTCACACATCATTCCTCTTGTGGATTTGGCCATGTGGCTTGGTAAAGAGCATATAGCCCAACCCGAAGAACCCAAGACCATTGTGACAGAATTTAATAGCGTCACCACGGCCTTTATGGTTTCAGGGGTGAACCGCATTCACCGTATCTCTTGGGAAGAAGTAGAGGCTCCAAGCCCCTATGTATCAAAGATTTCCAATAATACCGTTATTGGCGTAGTACGCTTAGAAGATCGTATTGTCTTTTTGCTTGACCTTGAAAAAATTGTAGCCAACTTAAACCCAGCCCTTGGCTTGCATGTGGAAGAGCTAGGCGAAGAATGGGATTTAAGCCGCCGCCGCCGTGCTTTAGTAGCAGACGATTCGGCTCTTATTCGCGAAATGCTGCGTGACATGCTAGAAAAGGCCAATTTTGAAGTAACAGTATGCCATCATGGGGCGGAAGCTTGGGATCGCCTTGTGCAGATGAAAAAGCTTTCCATAGAAGAACAACGCCCCCTTACCGATTTTGTGCAAGTTGTGGTTTCTGATATTGAAATGCCCATGATGGACGGCCATAACTTGTGTAAGCAAATCAAAGACGACTCTGTGTTGACAGAATTGCCTGTTATTTTATTCTCCTCCCTTATTACAGAAAAATTACGACATAAGGGCGAATCTGTAGGCGCCGATGATCAAATATCTAAACCTGAAGCAAATTACTTAGCTCGTCGAGCCCTGACTCTTATTTATCAAAAAGAAGCAGAAAGAGCCGAAGCCGAAGGTAAATAACCTACACATGTATCAGAAAAAAAAGGAGTTGGCTTTTGCTGGCTCCTTTCTATTTTACTAAAACAAGAAACAATCACTCAGAAAAAGCCTTCTGCCTCTTCTTAACTTTTGATTACTCTATGCTAACTATGCTTCACTTTTTCCGCCACTTGCCAAGGCACCTTAAATAACCTACCCTTTGCCCCTGCCAATGGCATAATTTTATATTATAAAAGGATACATCTATGTCTTCATATATCACACGTGAAAATGCTTGGACCATGGTTCAAGAAAATACCAACGAAGCTTTTTTATTACAACATGCCTTAGCCACGGAAGCCATTCTAGAAGCCCTTGCCGCACACTTACAAGAGGATGTAGCCTTATGGGGTATTACAGGTCTTTTGCACGATGTGGATTATGCGCAAACGGCGCAAACACCAGAAAAGCATGGTCTTGTGGCCTGTGAGCTTTTAAAAGATGCTCTGCCGGAACACGCATTATACGCCATTAAAGCCCACAATGGAGAAATGAATGGGCACACACCCCAAAGCCCTTTAGACTTTGCCTTACGTTGCGGCGAAAGTGTCACTGGGCTTGTGGTTACGGCGGCTTTAGTGCGCCCCACTGGCATTACAGGTATGGAAGCTAAAAGCCTTAAGAAAAAAATGAAAGACAAAGCTTTTGCTGCCAGTGTGAGTAGAGAAAATATTAAAGAATGTGATAAAATTGGTCTTGATTTAGATACATTTTTAAAACTTTCCATAGAAGCCATGGCACAAAAGGCAAGCCTTTTGAATTTGCCCAGCTAACAGCTAAGGAGAATTATATGCATACGGATAAAGATTTTTCCACAGACATCCTCACCCTTGGCCCCAATAAAATTGAATCAAAACTTCCCTATGGCATGTGGGTTGATGACCAAAAGTTAAAAATTTATGTAGACGACGAATTGTGTAGCAGTTTACACGAACCTAAACTTATGGAATTTGAAGCCGCAGGGCCGCGCAAAAACCTCTATTTTGATCCTTCACGAGCAAAATGCGCCATTGTGACTTGCGGTGGTCTCTGCCCCGGTATCAATGATGTCATCCGTGCCTTGGTCATGCAGGCGCACCATGCCTACAATGTGCCCAGTGTGCTAGGCTTTCGCTATGGCCTTGAAGGTTTTATCCCCGATTGTGGACACAGCGTTGCCGAGCTAACCCCAAGAAAAGTGGCAGATATTCATATGTTTGGGGGCACATTACTGGGTTCTTCACGAGGGCCACAATCGCCTGAACTTATAGTGGATACCCTTGAGCGCATGAATATTAGCATACTCTTTGTCATTGGCGGCGATGGCACCATGAAAGCTACCAGCGCCATAAGCCGCGAAGTTCAAGCGCGCGGCTTGCGCCTTTCTGTCATTGGCATTCCCAAAACCATTGATAATGACATACACTTTGTACCTCAATCTTTTGGTTTTGATACCGCCGTTGACCAAGCCACAGCGGCCATTCGCTCAGCACATACCGAGGCCATTTGCTCACACAATGGTGTGGGACTTGTGAAACTTATGGGGCGCGAATCTGGCTTTATTGCCGCCCAAGCCACCTTAGCTTTAAAAGATGTGAATTTTGTACTCATACCCGAAGCGCCCTTTAGCCTTCATGGAGAAGGCGGCCTGTTGCCAGCTTTAGAAGATAGATTGCGCACTCGTCGTCATGCGGTTATTGTGGTTGCGGAAGGGGCAGGACAACATCTTTTACAAAGCTCAGATCTGACCGACGCCTCAGGCAATGCCCACCTTGGAGATATTATGTCCTTATTAAAAGAGGAAATTCAAAAATATTTCCATGAAAGACAGTTCCCCTATGTGTTGAAAACCGTAGACCCCAGCTATATGATTCGTTCTGTACCGGCCAATGCCAATGACCGTGTGTATTGCGGTTTCTTAGGGCAACATGCTGTGCATGCGGCCATGGCCGGACGTACACATATGGTGGTAGCTAAATTACAAGAGCAATTTGTACATCTCCCCTTAGATTTGGTTATTCAAGAGCGCCGCAAATTGAATATTTGCTCTGATTTATGGCGCGCTGTGCTTGAGTCCACAGGGCAGGGAAGATTGCAAGGCATGTTGCCTCAGCACTGCTGCCGTTAATTCCTTATCAGGCTGTTGAAAAAGTGCAATCTACGTTGTCAGACTTGTTTTTTGCTCCGGTCGAGTACCAGAAGTGTACACTCCCTTCGCAAAAAACTTCGTCTTCCTCGTACCTTACACTTTTTGAACAGTCTGTAGAAAAATGATGAAAATGATATTTCATCTGAAACTTTTTACGAAACAGAGTTTTTCAACAGGCTGTTATAAGAATAGCATATCATTATACAAAGTGTTCAAAAAGTGTACTTACAAGAAAAACGGTTATTACTAAGCTTAGGTAGTCGAGACAAAAAGGAACCTGTAAGTAGTCGTCACTGAAAAAGTATTTAAGCATCGACTAAGTACACTTTTTGAATAGTTTGGCGAGTAACACAAAGAGGTAAAGTATGCTTGTACCGCACATGCGCCAAGTAAAGGCTTCGGCGGGTTCCGGAAAAACCCACTATATCACCCAACGCTTTTTATCTTTATTAGCTCAAAGCCCCTTACAGGCACATGCGCCGCAATGCCTATTTTCTTCGCCAGACAGAGCGAGCTCTCCCTCTCTTGACCAAAACCCCACACAAGATTCCTCACCTATTCCTTCTTCTTGGGGCGATATTATGGCCATTACGTTTACCAATTTGGCCGCCAAAGAAATGAAAGAAAGGGTACTCAAAAGCCTCAAGGAACTGGCTTTGGAAAAAGCAAGCACCACGCATGACACCCCCGCCATGAATAGTCAAAAAGCCAAAGCGTGGATTGATATTATTCTACGTCAATATAGCACCTTAAACATTCGCACCATTGACAGCCTATTGCATTTAATTGTGCGCACCTCTGCCCTTGATTTGGGTTTGGCCCCCGATTTTGAAAGTTCTTTTGATACCAAGGAACTTATGAACCCCATTTTTGAAACAATGCTGGAACAAGCAGAATTTGGGGATGCCCACATGCTCTCTTTGCTGGAAAACATGTGTCATTCCCTACTTTTTCATGCCAATGTGAAAGGTTTTATGGTGGGAGAACGCATGGTCGATGCTTTATACCCTTTGGTGAATATGCAATTTACCGAAAATTTACCCCCACTAAGCCCCAAGCATGAGTTAGAAATTGCCTACACTGGCATGCGTGCAGCTTTTCAAAACCATGGGCAAAGTATGCTGCAAATAATTGAAGCTGAAAGTTTAGCCGTAGCCGCTCATGCTAAAACATTTTTTTTCAAATGCGCCCAAATGGATATCAGCGCTTTGGACAGCGTCTATGTGCAAAAAACCGAGCTTGATCAATGCCTGAATAAAGCCAGTAAGGGAAAAGCCTCTGCCTTGGCAGAAAAAACATTTTTAGATCTTTTAGACAGTGCTAAAATCATGCAAGAACAAGGGGAAGTGTTGCAAAGAGCCATACGCTTCTATCCATTTTTAGAGTTTTCCAAAGAAATTGTACAAAAGATTACGTCAATGCGCGACCAAGAGCAGAAAGTTGCTCACGCTAAAATACCCGGCTATGCCAAAGATATTTTAGAATTTCAATACGGCGTTTCTTCGGCACTTTGCCGCCTTGGCAATGCTTTACATCATGTACTTTTAGATGAATTTCAAGACACAAGCCGAGAACAATGGGATGCTTTACGTCCGCTTATGATAGAAGCTTTATCCCACGGGGGATCTTTCACTTGGGTGGGCGATGTAAAACAAGCTATTTATGGTTGGCGCGGCGGCGATGCGGCACTTTTTGATGAGGTATTGCACAGCCCAGAACTTACCTGCATGTGTACCCCTGACACTGACAGTCTGCCCACCAATTGGCGTAGCCGTGAAGCTATTGTTAATTTTAATAATTCTTTATTCACGGTATTAAGCGATGCGGCTACGGCAGCACCACTGTTACAAAGCTTGCTTAGCGCAGATTGTCCGCAAGAAATTTTTGATACTAGCCTCAATACTCTTACCAACACATTTACTCAGGCTCGCCAAGAGGTAAAAAGTAATGCCCAAGGGGGCTATGTGTGCATTACGCCGGTACATGGAGAAAATACCGCCGAACTGGAAGAAGCTGTCTATAACAACCTTAAAGAAGCTCTTGTGGATGACATCGGCCATCGTCACCCTTGGGGAGACGTAGCTATTTTGGTACGTAAAAATCAACACGCCTCCTTAGTAGCGCAATGGTTATTAGAATGGCAAATCCCTGCCATTACAGAAAATAGCTTACTTTTACATACCCATCCACTTATAGAAGAAAGTGTGGCTTTACTGTATTTTTTGCAAAGCCCCCAAGACGATATGCATTTTTGGACTGTGCTTACAGGCAGTATTTTGCGTTGTGCCTTGGCAGGCGAAGAAAGCCCTCTACCACACAAAGTGTCGGCTCCTTCTTTGCAAGAACTACAGCATTTTATAGTACTTCAGCGCCAGCAAAAACCAGTACGGCCTTTATATATAGCCTTTAAAGAGCAATGGCCCGAATTTTGGGAATATTATTTCGCCCCCTTTTACGGCTCTGCACAAGTGCTCAGCCCTTACGATTGTATGCAGGAATGGTACACTTTATGGTGCGTGCCTCAGCGCTTCCCCAAAGAAAATACTTTTTTACGGCGCTTTTTAGAAATTTTACACGGTGCTGAACAAAAAAGCTTTGGCACATTAGGCACTTTTCTTGATTATTGGGAAAAAGAAGGCGAAAAAGAAAAAGCCCCCACCCCTGCGAACCTTAATGCCGTGCATATTATGACAGTGCACAAATCAAAAGGCTTGCAATTTCCTGTAGTGATTATTCCATGGCTGAATTTTGAAAATAAAGACAGCGAAGCATTTTTAGTACATGAAGTACGAGGCTTGCATATGCTGGCCCCAAGGGGGAAATATTCCGGCGAAGCCTACTATACCGCTCAAGCACGAGGCGCCTTGGAAGCGTTAAACGTGTTTTACGTGGCCAGCACCAGAGCCCAAGAAGAGCTCTACCTTTTTCATACTTATACAAATGCCACAAAAAAAAGGAAAAACCTTGCCAATGCCTTGGAGCTTCTTTTTTCGGCAGTGGAAATGCCTTTGCCCTATGAAGCGGGTATTCCCATTATTAAAGATATGGAAGAACGTCAGGAATCAGAAGCACGTTCCTGCGCAAGCCAAACAGAGCACACAGATGTGGACTCTGCAATGATGAAAGCACAGCCAGAAACAGAAGCTCTTGCTGCGCCTCTACCCTCTGCGCCCCTTATGCAATGGCTGCCGCGTTTAAAAATTTTCCGAGATCCCTTACAAGAGCTTCTTTTAGAAGCAAGCCCAAGCGCTAAAAATCGGGGTTTGCTTATGCACCATTGTTTAGAAATTTTTCAAAACATGGGTGTTTTGCAAAAAGGCGCCTCCGCCAAAGATATACAACAAGGTATAGAATATGCCGTGCAATGGGGTTTACAAACCTTTGCTTTGCCTTTGACCTTAAGTCCGCAGTTAACAGCAGAACTTGAACAAGCCCTCACATGGTATGCCGACCTTCCCCACGCCATGAGCTGGGCACAACAAGGCTTACCTGAGCAGGCACTTGTGGATCAAGAAGGAAAATTACATAGAGTAGATTTACTCATTCCCCCTCAAGAGAAGCACGGATGGCGTGTGATAGAATTTAAAACAGGCCAAGAGAATGTGGAACATTTGGCACAATTACGCCGTTATTTATCTTTATTAGATGCCATACCCCAAAATGCTACTGCATCCTATGCCAGTGAAGGGGTACTTCTTTACTTAGATTTACAACAATGCCGCATGGTCTATGCACAGGGGCAGTCTGAAACTCTTGCTGTGCCCCTATGGCAAGGGGAGTGTTAATATGTCTGCATCCTTCCTTTCCTTATTAAACGAAACAGAGCAAGCTACGCATAACAATTCGCATGGCATTGGCACGCAACAAGGGCCGCCCATAGCTCTTATCCCTTGGGATGTCCCTTTTTTAGAGCATGTTCACGCCTATATTATGCAACACTGCCAAGAAAATCTTGGGCGTGCCACTATCATTATGCCGCATAACAGGCCGCGTCGCTACTTAACAGAAATTTTCCGCACAGCAGCCACGCAAAAAGGCCCCTTTCTTTTGCCTCGCATGCTTACTTTAGAAGAATTGCGCTCCATGCTTTTGGCACACCATCATTTCACGCTACAAGGGCATGAAGACACAGCACAGCCTCTATGGCGCACAGCGGAAAGTTTAGATTCTGTCTATTTACTCTATAAAGCAGTAAAAAATTTACCCGACACAGCATCATCGGCTTCTGATTTTTACGCCCCTGCTGACTCGGAACAGCAAGACTATACCCATACCTTTGCCCACATGGATTTAGCGACTTTTCTTCCTTGGGGCTTACGCTTAAGTGCTTTATTTGAAGAATACATGCATCAAATGCTACCCGTGCAAGATATGCATGCCATGCAAGGCGAAGTTTCCGCCATGGCTGCGGCTCTCTTGGGAGCTTTGGGGCAAATACATAAAAAATACTTAGCCCTCTTACAAGAAGAGCAATGGAGCACAGCAGGCTTAAATGCATGGCGCACAGCGCAATATATACAGAGCCTGTCGCCAGATGCGGCCATTCCGCCGCTTTTGCGCCCGCAAGCAGACCAAAATAAACATGTTTTCTTTGTGGGTTTTTCTACCCTAACCAAGGCAGAAGATATTTTATTACGGGCTTTTTGGCAACAAGGGGCACATATATGTTGGCATAGCGACCCGAATTTGGCCTCACAACAGCCGCAAAAAAAAGAAAAAATTCATTGGGCCTGCCAAGAACACAGCGCATGGCTTCAACGCTGGAAAGCCCCCCTACAACTTGTCACCTCGGCCACACAGCAAAAACCGCTTATGCATTTTGTGGCAGGGTATGACGTACATTCTCAGCTCTTAGCCTTGCAGCAAGAATTGCAACGAGCAAAGGCAGCGCAAGGTGAAGTGCAAACAGAATCCGTGCGCCAAAAGCAAAGTACTGCGGTGGTGCTTACCTCACCTGCTTTACTTATGCCAACCTTACATCATTTACCGGAACAAGATTTCAACGTATCCATGGGCTATCCTTTAGAAAAATCTTCCCTTTTTGGATTAATTGAAGCTCTTTTGCGTTTGCAAGAAGATTCCAGAAATGCGTATACCCAAGATGCCTCTGCCCATGAAGAAAAGCCATCCGCCTTTTGTGATATAAAGGAGCCCTCCCCCGAAAAAGGCATACAACGCCGTTACCATTGGCGACATATACTCCATTGTTTACGCCACCCCTTTGTGCAAATGTTACCTCCTGTGCCCAACAATGGCGAAAGCCAAAAAGACAATTCTTTGCGGCCTATTTTACACCATATTGAAAGCTTTATACGCCAAGGAACACGCTTTGTTTCAGTGCAAGATATACTTCTTTCTTTACAAGCTTCGCAAAAACACACAAGGCAGGCCAAAGCCACGCCAGAAGAAATAGAGCGTTTACAAGAAATTTTTGCCTGTTTATTAGATAATTTCAGCGCTGTTCATACCACAGAACATATGGCGCAAGCTTTAAGCGATGTATGCCAATTGCTTTTACAATGCGGTAAAACTTTTTGGCAACGCTACCCTTTAGATGCCGAAAGCTTGTACCGCCTTATGCAGCATGTGGTGCCCACATTGAGAAATTCTGCCTTATCTCAAGAAATATTGCCTCAAGCCACACTTTTTGCCCTGTGTAGACAATGCATTGGGGCAGAGCGCGTTCCCTTTGAGGCTGCCCCCCTACAAGGTTTACAAGTACTTGGAATGCTAGAAACACGCCTTTTGCACTTTGACAAAGTGCTTATTGTAGACGCCACAGAAGACGCCCTCCCAGGCTTTAGCAATCAAGATCCCCTTTTACCCGAAGCTCTACGGCGCGCCATAGGTTTACCGGGACTACAAGAGCGTGAGCGTGTTATGGCTCATACTTTGCACCGTCTTCTAGCTTCTGCTAAAGAAGTGCATTTTTATTGGCAAGAAGGTATGCAAAGTTCTGGGCTTTTTGATGATAAGAAAATACGCAGTCGTTTTGTAGATACCTTCCTTTGGGAAGAGGAGCAAAATCTAGGGCACCTTATCGAACATAACATGGCCCCACTGCGTACATTGGCAAGCCCTGTGCACCCTGTGCAAAAAGAAGTGCAAAGAATTACAAACACACCCGAAATACAACAAAGCATTACAAAAATGCTTACCCATGGTATTTCTCCCACCAAGCTCGACAGCTATATACAATGTCCGCAGCGTTTTATTTTTGAAAACATCTATAAACTACGCCCCTTAGACATGGTCAACGAAGGGGACGACTCCGCGGGAGTGGGCGACCTTTTACACCAAGTGCTTTATCAAGCGTATAAACCGTGGAAAGGCAAAGATTTATTGCTGGCAGATCTACGTTTACAAGATATTACTGTTCTTTTTGAAACTCTTTTAGAAAGTAGTGAATTAAAACAGAGTTTGCCACCTCCAAGCCTTATACTTTTACGCATGGCAGCCCCTGTGCGTTTACAACGCTTTCTAGAGGCGCAAGCCCAACAAATAAAAACAGGGAGCACACATATTGTGGCTTTGGAAAAAAAGCTCACAGCCACAATACAAGGTCTCAATAACGAAATATTTTCTTTGAGCGGCAGAGTAGACAGAGTGGACAGGCGTTGTCATACTGATGCTATAAAAGGACATCAAAAGGGTTTAGTAGTACTTGATTATAAGACAGGAACCTTACGCAAAAACAACCCCAAAGCTTGGCTAAATATGGATTTGTGGGAAGGCATACAATTATGGACCCCCACGGCGGATAATACACAAGAAGTTTTAGGCATGGTGGCAGATGCTTTTGTCTCCTTACAGCTACCAAGCTATATACATATGTGCGCCAGCACCCACAACGAACGTGTATTAGATGCCGCATGGGTAGAGTTTGGCGGCAGTGGCGAAGAAGAATACCTTTTTGGAGATATGCCTGACCGTGAAGATTTCATACATAACCGCATTGCGCCTTTGCTGACTTTTGTTGTACAACATATGCACAGCGCCACAGAATTTTTACCAAGGCAGGGCAAGCATTGCGATTTTTGCCCTTACGGGGCTTTATGTCACAGGTAGCATATCATATAACCAGTATAATACAGAGGAAAACCATGAAAAAATATCTTTTAAGCCTATGCACCCTTTTTATTTGTTGTGGATTTTTTAGCAATACCGCTTTTGCCAAGATGCTTAAAGTAACTTCTTTAAGTCCGCGCCCCTTGGTTATGATGTTTTTTACCGATACCTTGTCCCAAGATATTGGACCGAACTATCTAAAAACACCTATGAATTACGGCCAGTCCATCACCGTGAATTTGAATGACGAAACCGTACATTGGGATATTATGGTTTTTTATGCCAAAAATAAAAAGAGCTATTTTGGATTAGAAAGTTTCTACTTAGGCAATGCTGTCGAACTGCGTATTGAGCAAGAAAGCTTTCTTATTGTGGATACTATGGGAAGGGTACAACGAGTTAATGGCATAAAGCCCTAGAGAATCTCATCTGCGCAAACAAGACAGCTTCAATCCATTTGAAAATTTACACACAGCTTGTTGAAAATAGGCACCGTATTCCGTAAGACATACTTCTTACACTGTACCTATTTTCAACAGGCTGTTATACTTCGGCGTTACGGCCTTACTTTATAGCAATAATTTCAATTTCAAAAGTCAATGTTTTACCGGCCAAAGGATGATTAGCATTGAGCGAAACATATTCGTCGGTTACTTCGCAAATATCCACATTCATACCGCCTTCTTCGTTAGAAAGCGACAATTGCATGCCCACTTCAGGCACAATGTGCTCAGGCACTTCAGAGCGTGGTACAGTGAAAATAAGTTCTTCGTCCAGTTCTCCATAGGCTTCTTCAGGAGCAATAGTTGCCGTTACTTTATCGCCAACTTCTTTGCCCATGACGGCCTTTTCGAAACCGGCAATAAGCATTTGTTTTCCCATGGTAAATTCTAGGGGCTCACGTTCTAAAGAAGAATCAAAAACAGTGCCGTCGTCTAAAGTTCCTGTATAATGCACTTGCACAGTATCGTCATTTTTTATGGGCATACTCGCCTCCAAAAGGTATTTTTACTCCTTAGAGCTCGTTCAAAGTAAACATATTTGCACAAATAGCAAGAAAATAAAATTTTGCATTCCCTGAACCGGATAAATAAACTGTATTTTATCAATAAATTACACACCAAAGACTGTGTGCAAAAAGATATTTGCTCCAAAACAAAAATAGGTACAAAATAAACTGTTCAATCAATCAATTTTATGATAGTGACTGATTATTCAATGAACAACTCTTTTTAATTTAGGCATGACATAGCCATTTTATTGTGCTACATTTGTCTTTTCAAAAGAGTTTTCATAAAAACTCTTATACAAGTACGCTCTGCGTACAGAAAAATATACCGATGTTATTCAACATCAAGGAGTGTGTTATGGCTAAGATGAAGACCATGGACGGCAATACCGCCACCGCGCATATTGCCTATGCCCTTTCCGACACCGCAGCTATTTACCCAATTACGCCCTCATCTGTCATGGGTGAATTGGCGGACGATTGGGCTGCAGCCGGACGCAAAAACCTTATGGGGCAAAAACTTGTAGTACGCGAAATGCAATCCGAAGCAGGTGCTGCTGGTGCAGTACACGGTTCGCTGGCTGCTGGTGCGCTTACTACTACGTTCACCGCGTCTCAAGGTTTATTGCTTATGGTGCCAAATATGTATAAAATTGCTGGTGAGCTTTTACCTGCCGTTTTTCACGTATCTGCCCGTGCTTTAGCAGCCCATGCTTTATCTATTTTCGGAGACCATCAAGACGTTATGGCTTGTCGCCAAACAGGTTTTTCCATGCTAGCTTCTGCTTCTGTGCAAGAATGTATGGACTTGGCTTTGGTCTCACATCTTTCTGCCATTGATGCTTCCATGCCATTTTGTCACTTCTTTGATGGCTTCCGCACCTCACATGAAGTACAAAAAATCGAAACCATTGATTACGAAGACATGCTTCCCCTCGTAAACTGGGAAAAAGTAGAAGAGTTTCGCGCCAATGCCATGAACCCTGAGCATCCGCACATTCGTGGGACCGCGCAAAATCCTGACATTTATTTCCAAAACAGAGAAGCCGCCAACTTACATTACGATGCTATTCCCGGCATTGTTTTGGAAAATATGAAAAAAGTGGCCAAGCTCACCGGCCGTAAATATAAACTCTTTGATTATGTGGGGCATGCCGAAGCAGATCGTGTCATTATTGCCATGGGCTCTGCCTGCGAAGTTATTGAAGAAACAGTGGATTATCTAAATAAACAAGGGCAACGTGTGGGCCTTGTGAAAGTGCGTTTATTCCGTCCTTTCTCTGCTGAGCATATGCTACGCGCCATTCCTGCCAGCGCCACCACCATCACCGTGCTTGACCGCACCAAAGAGCCCGGCGCCTTGGGCGAGCCTTTATATCAAGACGTGTGTACAGCTTATCTTGAAGGCAGCTCTAACCTTGGCAGTCCTACCATTGTGGGCGGTCGTTTTGGTCTTGGCTCTAAAGACTTCACCCCTGCCATGGCGAAAGCAGTTTTTGATAATATGCTTTGTGCCGGCCCCAAAAACCACTTCACCGTAGGTATCACCGACGATGTAAGCTTTACTTCTTTAGATGTAGAAGCAGACATTAACACTGTGCCCGAAGGCACTGTGCAGTGTAAGTTCTATGGTCTTGGCGCCGACGGCACTGTAGGTGCAAATAAGCAAGCTATTAAAATCATCGGTGACAACACCGACATGTTTGCACAAGCATATTTTGCTTACGATTCTAAAAAATCCGGCGGCTTTACTGTATCACATTTACGCTTTGGTAAAGAAGCCATTAAGTCTTCATATCTTGTAACTCAAGCTGATTATGTGGCTTGTCACAAATCTGCTTATGTGCATCAGTACGATGTGCTTGAAGGCATTAAAGAAGGTGGTACCTTTGTACTAAATTCCGAATGGTCTGTAGACAATATGGACGCTCATCTTCCCGCCGCCATGAAGCGCACCATTGCTCTAAAGAAATTAAAATTCTACAATGTAGATGCCGTAAAACTAGCCACAGAAGTAGGGCTTGGTGGACGCATTAACATGATTATGCAAACAGCATTCTTCAAACTAGCTAATGTGCTAGATTTTGACACTGCCGTAAGCTTGCTAAAAGATTCCATCAAAAAAACCTACGGTTCCAAGGGCGATAAAATTGTTAATATGAACATCGCCGCTGTAGATGGTGCTTTAAATGCCGTACAAGAAGTATCTTACCCTGCCTCTTGGGCTCAAGCCGAAGATGCCTGCTGTACCGACCAATCTTGTTCTTCCGGCTGCTCTTGCGGTTGCGGTGCTCAAGGCGAAGACCCTGACTACATAGCCAATGTTGTTCGTCCTATCCTTGCACAACAAGGCGATAAGTTGCCCGTATCCAGCATGGACCCTGCCGGTCTTATGCCCCTTGGCACTGCCGCCTTTGAAAAGCGCGGTGTAGCCATTGCCGTACCAGAATGGCAAGTAGAAAATTGTATTCAGTGCTTCCAATGTTCTTTTGTGTGCCCCCATGCCACCATCCGCCCTGTGCTTGTCACCGATGAAGAAATGGAGCAAGCACCTGCATCTTTTGCAGTTAAACCTGCACAAGGTAAGGAACTCAAAGGCTTACATATGCGCATGCAAGTATATGCCGAAGACTGCCTTGGCTGCGGTTCTTGCGCAGATGTATGTCCAGCCAAGGTCAAAGCTTTGGTCATGAAGCCCTTGGAAACACAATTGGAAGAGCAAAAAGCCAACTTAGACTTTGCAGAAAATGCCGTGGAATTGAAGGACAATATTTTGCCCCGCGACTCCATGAAAGGCTCGCAATTGCAACAGCCTTTGCATGAATTTTCTGGCGCTTGCGCTGGTTGCGGCGAAACCCCTTATGTAAAACTATTAACCCAAATGTTTGGCGATCGCATGATTATTGCCAACGCCACGGGTTGTTCTTCCATTTGGGGCGCATCTTCCCCCACCACGCCTTACACTACCAACAAAGACGGTCACGGCCCTGCGTGGGGTAACTCCCTCTTTGAAGACGCCGCAGAGTTTGGTTTTGGTATAGAAATGGCCTATCAACAAAGACGTGCCAACTTAGCCATGCGCATTAACATGCTTTTAGAATTGGAAGGCCTTGACCAATCTTTGATAGATGCTTGCACTGGTTGGCTTGAAAATATGGAAGACGCCGATGCTTCCAAAGAATACGGCGACAAAATTCTTGGTGGTTTAACGCATGTGGAACATCCCCTTGCCCATGAAATATGGCATATGGATGACCTTTTCACCAAGAAAAGCATTTGGATCTTTGGTGGTGACGGCTGGGCCTATGATATTGGCTACGGTGGCCTTGATCACGTGCTTGCTTCCGGTGAAGATATTAATATCTTAGTCATGGATACCGAAGTATACTCCAACACTGGCGGTCAAGCTTCAAAAGCCACTCCCTTAGGCTCCATTGCCAAATTTGCTGCCGCAGGTAAGCGCATTGGCAAAAAAGATTTAGGCGCCATGGCCATGAGCTATGGCTATGTATATGTAGCCTCTGTATCTATGGGCGCTGATAAAAATCAGGTGCTGAAAGCTTTCCGCGAAGCAGAAGCGTATAAAGGCCCTTCACTTATTATCGCCTACTCACCTTGCATCAACCAAGGTATCCGTAAGGGCATGGGTAAAACCATGGAAGAAGGCAAGCTGGCCGTTACCAGCGGCT
>CAYJAD010000047.1:0-20316 GCA_964368075.1 uncultured Desulfovibrionaceae bacterium
CATCTATGTGCCAAAGTGTTTGTAATTAACATAAACACAAAAATAGGAGCGGGTCATGAAGTCAGCTTATTACATTGGAATGGATATTGCCAAGTTAAATTTTCAGGTTTTTGGAGCAACCAAAGAAGGGAAAAAAATCTACAATAGAAAATTTCAACGTGGTGTTGTTTTAACTTTTTTTGCTAATATTACGCCATGTGTTGTGGGAATAGAAGCTTGTGGCGGAGCTCATTTTTGGGGCCGTGAGCTTACAAAGCTTGGTAATGATGTACGTTTAATTTCACCGCGCTTGGTTAAGCCTTTTGTCATCAATAATAAAACAGACGCGGCTGATGCTGAAGCTATTTGTGAAGTATTACGACGGCCTTCTGGATGCAGACAAACGGTCGAACCGACTTTGGAAAACTCCGATTCCCCCTCTGGCTCGTTAGAAGCCGTGTTTGAGATATGGAAGCCAAAGTGCGGATTTCATCATGGTACATGCTTTTAAGCTTGATGCCGAATACAAGACAGCATTCGATTCGTTTAAAAAGCAAAAACTTCTTGACTTCGGGGGCGGGTCTATACAAGGGGGAAGGGGCACTTTTTGGCGCTAGCAAAAGTACCCCTTCCCCCCTCAAAAAATAAACTATTTA
This sequence comes from uncultured Desulfovibrionaceae bacterium, assembly GCA_964368075.1. Taxonomy (GTDB): domain Bacteria; phylum Desulfobacterota; class Desulfovibrionia; order Desulfovibrionales; family Desulfovibrionaceae; genus CAYJAD01. The sequence goes on from CAYJAD010000047.1 coordinate 636, forward strand.
GCTTTTCCATAAAAAACCCCCGACAAAGCGGGGGTAAGGTTTTATTCTTCAGCTTCAAATTCTTTATCGGCGTATTTTTCAGCAATTTCTATAAAGGCATCTTCTAGAGCCAGAAAGGCATCCACAACGTCTGGGTCAAACTGCGTGGCTCTGCCCTCTACAATGATAGATTTTGCTTTTTCATGCGGCATTGGTGGCTTGTAGACGCGGCGACTGGTAAGGGCGTCGTACACGTCGGCAACGCTCATAAGTCGTGCGCACAAAGGTATGTCATTACCAGCAAGACCTTGAGGGTAGCCTTTTCCGTCCCAGCGCTCATGGTGACTATATGCCACGATACGCGCAATACGTAAAAAAGAGTCAGAGCCAAGCTTAGAGTCTGTAGAAGAGAGAACAGCTTTGCCGCGTACGGTATGCTCTTTCATAATTTCAAATTCTTCTTCAGTGAGGCGCCCCGGCTTTTGTAAGATGGAGTCGGGAATACATACCTTGCCAACATCGTGCAGAGGCGCAGAAAGATATAAGAGTTCGCGTGTTTTTGCGTCAAGCTCAGGGGCGAATCGTTCATCAAGTGCCAAGTAATCGGCAAGAATTTGGACAAATTTTTGCGTACGTTTAATATGTAAACCTGTTTCGGGGTCGCGCCATTCTGCAAGACTTGCCATGGACTCAATGGTAGCTTCTTGAGTAAGGTATAATTCTTTGGTGCGCTCTCGCACAAGTTCGTCTAATCTGTCGCGATGCTTTTTTAATTCTAATTGGTTATCCACGCGCGTCAATACAAGGGAAGCACGAAAGGGCTTGCTCACGTAGTCCACGCCACCCATGCTTAATCCTTTGGATTCTTCTTTTTCATTATTTTGCGCTGTAATAAAGAGAACCGGAATATCTGCCGTGCTTTCATCTTTTTTCAAAGCTTGGCATACTTCATAGCCGTCCATACCTGGCATAATAACGTCGAGCAAAATCATATCCGGCTGCGGGCTGTCTTTCGCAAGGCGCAAAGCATCTTGTCCATTACGTGCAAACATAATAGTATGTTTATCGCGCAACAGTTCACTTAAAATCCGTATATTTTCAGGAGCATCATCTACAATAAGAATTCTGCTACGATTTTCTGGGGCAAAGGTTGATAATTCACTCATGCCATTTCCTCACTTACTTAGTTAGCACTTTGTATTTGTGCCATAACATAGGGCATAATCTTTGGCTGTGTGCCATATAAATTTTACGTCTGCTTTCAAAAGACTTACCCCATATGTAAGGGTAGACATTCTCCTGTACTTGTCAAGACATGTCAAAGGTATTGAAAAGACGTTTTTCTATTGCTTATACACTATATATGCTAGAGGGTATACTGTTATTTTCTGGCTGCGCTTGCAATGGGCTCGCTAATATATTCAGCAAATTTTACTAGCAGCTTACTTTGAGCTGCAACCATACTGTCATAGGTCGGGCCAGCCGGCATGGAGTCTACAAAAGCACCACTGGCAACGGCTTCTAAAGCGTGATTGTGCAAGGTCCAGCGTGCATCAATAGTTGCACTGCCGCCCAATTGTCCGTCAAAGCGCTGAATAAAGACATAAAGTTTTTTTGCCTTGGCACTATCATTATCAATGGAGAGCAAAGCCACACGGCGCTCAAGCAGGGTATTCATAAGTACATCAGAAAGCACACGTTGTATGCCGCCTTCCAGCCCCTCTGCCCAAGAGTTAAAACTGGCTATTTCTACCTTTACACCATGGCTGGGGCGATTGACCAGAGCATCCCTGTCTAAGTAGTCGGGAATTTTTATTTCTTGTAAAAGAACTTTAGGCATTCTTTTAGTGTTTGTGGCTTGCAACTCTTCCATAGGGGAGCGGGTATTGCTGTCTAAAACATAAAAAGTCGTGGGTTTGGGCTCTGCACAGGCTGTAAGCATGACCATGCTTAGTAATAAGCCAAGGTAAAGCACTTTTTTATGCATTGAGCGTATGTAAGGTACTATCATTATCGGGCTCCTTTACCTAAAATTAAGGATTGTGGGTTCTTTTCTAGCATTTTTGACAATTCACGTATGGCTTTAGCAGCTTTTGAAATTTCTGATAAAGTACTATTCAAGTTTTGTAAGCTTTTAGAATTGGGAGAAATAATTTTATTGGCCGAATCTACAGTAACCTGTAAGTCTTTTGCTAGCGCTGCAAAACTGGTTAAGGCCAATTGTAAAGTAGCCATGGCCTCGGGTAGTTGATTTTCAAGAGCAGTGCTTGTATCGCTAAGGGCATTAATGGCCCTTTGCAAATCACCACGTAAAGAGTCTGCATTGGCTGTAAATTTTGATGTATTTTCAAATGTTTTGCGGAATGCCTTTATGGCAAATGCAAGGTCTTCATTGTTGGCAAGTTTTGAAAAAGCTTCTAAGGCTGTACGTAAAGAACGAGACATTTCTTCTAAGGGTAAGCGAGAAAGCGTGCGTTGAAATTCGTCAAAACTTGAAGCCACGGTGGGGATTTCACGAGAATGGTCCGAAGAATGGTAGCGGGCAGGCGTTTCAGGGAAAAAATCTAGCTCTACACTGTATTGGCCTGTAACAAGGCTGCGCATATGCAGGCGCGCCCTAAGACCACGTTGAATCATGCGTTGCATAAGCTGAATACGAGCACTTTCAGGAGCTTCATCCATAGAATCTTTATCAAGGGCAATGCTGTTAGGCTCAATGGTAATATACACAGGGATGGTGATTTCTTCATCCTTGGTATTGGCTACCAGCACAATTTGCGTCACCTTGCCTAGAGGAACACCGCGAAAAACCACCGGCGCACCTAAGGAAAGGCCACTGACAGAACCGTCAAAATAAAGGACATATTCTGCAGAATCGCTGAAAATATTTCTGCCGCCAAGGGTGATGATGCTGATAATTAAGAAAGCAATTCCGCCCAGAATAAAGCCACCGATTCTGGCTTTATTATTTTTTTTCGCCATACAAGATACCTTTTTGACTCTTAGTCCGTTGAAAAAATCTGTATACTTTGCTTGCTACAAAAGTATGTTGTCAGTGTCATATGAACGCTGAGCATATCTATAACTTTTTTCGCATTCTTGCATATATTTAGTATGTAAACAATCAGAAGAAAGCTTTTTCAAGAGTTTGCTATTCTTCATGTTCTCCGCGAGTTAAAAAATTTAAAACTACGGGAGGTGTGTTTTCGTCTTCTAAAAGGGCTTTGGGATTTCCTAAAGCGGCCATAGTTTGTGTATTTGCATCTAGATATAAAGCCGTGTCACCGATGGCAAAAAGCGAGGCCAGTTCGTGTGTGACTACCACAAATGTTTTTTGTAAACTGTCGCGCAATTCTAAAATAAGATCATCTAATCTGCGGGCGCTGACGGGGTCAAGCCCAGCAGAAGGTTCATCTAAAAAAATAATTTCGGGGTCAAGAGCTAAAGCTCTAGCTAGGCCTGCACGTTTACGCATACCTCCGCTTATTTCAGAAGGGTAGTAGTTGCCAAAACCTGCTAATCCGGCCAATGCCAATTTAAGATCAGCTTGTTCTCTAATATCTTCTGCGGATAAGTTTGTATATTGCTCTAAGGGAAGAGCCACATTTTCAGCCAAAGTCATGGAGCTCCATAGCGCCCCCCCTTGGTAAAGGACGCCGGTGCATCGCATGATTTTTTTTCGCATTTCATCATTGCCAGGCCAAAAAGCTATATCATTGTAGCGCACCGAGCCAAGAGCAGGTTCTTTTAAGCCCATAAGTACACGTAAAAGAGTGCTCTTTCCGCAACCACTGCCGCCCATAATAATAAATATTTCTCCCTCATGCACATTGAAATTAACATTTTGCATAAGGATGCGCTCATCATAGCCTACTTTTAAATTGCGCACAGAAATAAGTTTTTTTGTAGACATGCCTACACCTCTAGTACATTGCAAATTATAGTAATGATTGCTGTAGAGACAATGATGCCCACTATGGAACTGACCACGGCAGCTGTAGTTGCTTGCCCCACAGCGGCTGCAGAGCGTCCACAACGTATGCCATGATAACAGCCGGCAATAGCTATAATGATGCCAAAGGTAGTGCCATAAACAAGACCAATAATCAAATGTTTAAATGGTACATAGCTAATGGTTGCACTTATATATTCGTAGGGGGTAAGGTTTAACATAAAAACGCCTACCAAAAATCCACCCACAATTCCCATAAAATCTGCGTATAGTGTTAAAAGGGGTGTCATGCATATTAGTGCAAAAATCCGCGGTAATACTAAAAAGTCCACGGCAGAAAATCCAAAGGTTTTTAAGGCGTCTACTTCTTCGTTAACTTGCATGGTGCCAATAAGTGCCGCATAGGCAGCGCCAATGCGACCGCTCATGACAATGCCCACCATGATGGCACCCATAACACGCAAAGTGCCAATACCCACTAGGGGAGCTACAAAGCGTTCTGCGCCAAATTGGGTAAGTTGAATGGCTCCTATGAAAGCCAAAATAAGCCCAAAAAGTAAAGATGTTAAAGATACAATTCCTAAGGATTTAGCACCGCATTCATCCACGGCATTCCAAAAATCGGTAAAGCGCATATCGGCTTTTCCTTGAAAAAAACGCCACATGCCAAGGCAAATTTCTCCAAAAAACTCTAAAAATTCCACAAAGGAATGTATAGTTGCAAGCCATTTTTTACCTAGTCGGTATAAGAAGTTGGAAGAACTGTCTTCAGCAGTTCTAGGTTTGGGTGCATTGCCACGAAAAGACATATCTAATAATTTTTGTAGACCTTCAGGTAAAGAAGAGACGTCTACGTGGCAACTACATTTTTTAGCTTGGCGTACAAGGCGCACCAAGACAGTTAAAAGCGAGCTATCCCATGTTTGTAAATGTATGGTTTGCAAGCGCACTTGAGCAACTTGTGGCTCTTGCATGGCATGTAAAAGGGGGGTTATATCTGGTAAAGGCTGCGAAATTTTCCAATGGCCAGAAAGCTGCACTTCCAAAAGATCTTGTTTATATGTAATAGTGATTTCAGGGTATTCTTGCATATTCTTTAAAAGGCTCTTAAGATAAATGTATTAAGTACTCGGTGTCTTTTGTTGTTGCACCAGCGGCTTAAAAAAATAGGTACGCGGCAGTGAAGTAATATAAGAAGTGTCATGCGCACAGAGATAGTAACAATCAAAAGTACCATGCCTTATATTGCTTATATTAGCAACAAAATCTGTGCACTCTTTCTAGAGGGGGCCGATTATGTATGTATGTATATATGGCGTGTTCTGTTTTGTTGTTTTTTTTGAATTTTACCCTTTTTGAACAGCGGATCCTGACGCAATGAGAAGTCAAAAAAGCATATACTCAGCGTTTCCTTACGTTATCAGGTTGTTGAAAAAGTGCACATTGCTTCGTCAGACTTGTTTTTTGCTCCAGTTACGTATGTCTCTATACGCGCCTTCCGCAAAAAAACTTCGTCTTCCTCGCACTTTACACTTTTTGAACAGCTTGTAGTAACTTTATAAAAATAGACTTTTCTAAAATTTTGAGTTTTTCAACAGGCTGTTATGCGGTCTTGAGTAACTCTCCCCCCATTTTTGACAAGAAAGAAATACTTTGATACTAGCTGAATCTTTGTAAATTTTAGTTTGAGTAAACATTATCCCTCTATCGTAAGGACTTTCCATGCAATTATCCAAAAACGCCACAGGCAATCTTATCAATCGTTACAAGGCCGTGCTTAAGAAGTGCAATTTATTAAATACTTTCGGTTCGCTGGCTATGGCAACCATGCTTTGCCTTGGGCTTGCTGGTGGCTTAACCCTTGAGCTGGGAAATCCACAAGGGGCTTTGGCGGCTACTGTGACAGATGTTAAAAGCGACGGCACAGCGACGAACGCAAATGGCGGTGACCATACTGTAAGCACTGACCAATCTGGTAACGACGCCTACGGTGGTCAGGCTAATACCAGCAACTCCACCTCCGGCGGTGATAGCGCTTCTGCCACAGCTAATAACAATACTTTGGATATTACGAATACTGGCACTATCACTAATGCCTATGGCGGCTCTGCGTTTAGCGGAGGCGGTGATGTCACTCTCGGTAACGGCCATGGCGGTGATGGCAGTACAGCCACAGCCAGTAACAATAACATGACCATTGCAGTTGGTGGCACTGTAAATAATGATGCCTATGGCGGCTATGCTTGGAGTCTAGGTGGTGTTGTAGATAGCGGTAGCGGCGGTGATGGCGGCAATGCCAATGCTGCCATGGCCAATGAAAACGAAATTGGCATAAGTGGCACTGTGGACTGGTCTGCCTATGGTGGTTATGCGAAAAGCGAAGGCGGTGATGTCACTCTCGGTAACGGCCATGGCGGTGATGGCAGTACAGCCACAGCCAGTAACAATAACATGACCATTGCAGTTGGTGGCACTGTAAATAATGATGCCTATGGCGGCTATGCTTGGAGTCTAGGTGGTGTTGTAGATAGCGGTAGCGGCGGTGATGGCGGCGTTGCCATAGCCAATGAAAACGAAATTACCATATATGGCACTGTGAAGAATTATACCTATGGTGGTTATGCTTGGAACCTAGCCAACGATGGAGGTACTGCCGGTACTGCCACAGCCAGTTATAATATCGTGACGGTTGAAACTGGTAGTACTATAAATCGTGATACCTATGGCGGCTATGCGAAAAGCAACGGTGGTGATGTAGATAGCGGTACTGGCGGTGATGCCGGTGCAGTCACAACCAATGAAAATGGAATTACCATACGTGGCACTGTGGACTGGTCTGCCTATGGCGGCCAAGCACAAAGCAATGGCGGTAATAGCGATAGCGGCACTGGCGGTACTGCAGGTGTAGCCACAGCCAATAATAATAGCGTAACCGTTGAAACTAGTGGCACTGTTAAACAAGGAATCTATGCTGGTTATGCGCTAAGCTTTGGCGGTGGTAGCGATAGCGGCACTGGTGGCGATGCCAGTACAGCTACAGCCAATGAAAATAAAATTACCATATATGGCACTGTGGGCTTCTCTGTCCTTGGCAGCTATGCTACAAGCGAAGGCGGTACTAACGATAACGACATTGCCGGCAATGCAGCTACAGCCACAGCCAGTTTTAATACTGTGCTTATAGAAGGGGCTACTATTGGCACGGTTGGTAATGATAAAGTTGGACATATCATTGGCGGTGTAGCTATTGGCAATGCTGACTCAAGAGCAGAAAACAACACAGTTACCCTAAGCGGTGCAGTTACTTTCTTAAATGCTAATAATTTTGTGACAGGTGGCCTTACGCAAAACCAGTTTAAAGGTTTTCTTGTCAGCCCCCATACCTTTAATGGTAATACTCTCAATGTTGAGCGCTATGCAGGCAATAAAATCGGCACTCTTGGGAATTTTGAGACCTATAATTTCATTGTTGGAGACACTGTTAAAAATAGTGATACATTGCTAGAGGTTGGGACTTTACACTTGAGCAATGGTGCAAGCGGTGCTAATGAAAAATTTGCAAGTATTGGCAGTGTTTCCATTGCCCCTAATAGTTTGTTGACAGAAAAAGATTATATTATTCTTGTAGATTACGATACAGCAAATGGAACCCTAGGCAATAATAACGGCTCTGTAACAGCGCAACAAGGTACATTTCTTGACATGACTGCATGGGTTAGCCAAGACACTAGCCTAGGTGCCATTGTTGCTACTTTCAGTCCACCAAAAACAAATGCCCTTGCCGGTGGCATAATGGGGGCAAACGCCGCAGGAATGGGGCAAGTAATCCTTAATATGGAGCATACCACCGACGGCGCCACGAGCAGTGCCCAAGACGCCATTGACATAACACTTGGCAAGGAAAAGAGTATCAACGCAGGCAGTGAGATTTTAGGGGAGCAAAAAGCCTTCACCACCTTTGCCACCATTTCAGGCGGAACCATGTCCTATGATGTGGGCGATGGTCTTGATGTGCAGTCGCTTTCTTTCGTGAGCGGCTTAACCTATGGATATAAACACAAGGGCGGAAATCTGCTGCTTGCGGCATTTTTTGAGGGAAGCACAGGCTCTTTTGATACCCATAATACAGAAGTTGATGGTTCTTCCATACACGGTGATGGAAATTCAGATACCTATGGCTTTGGGCTTCTGGCTCGCTATGATTTTTATACCGACTTTGGAACCCCCTATTTTGAAGGTTCCTTCCACTACGGGCAAGTGCGCTCGCAATACCAAAGCGATGACATTGTTGACCCCGTAACACGTGAAACAGCCAGCTTTGAGAACACCAATGATTACACAGCCTTTCATCTTGGAATTGGCTATATTTGGGATATAACTAAAAATTCCAAGCTCGACCTGTATGCAAACTATTATTATATCCACCAAGGTGCAGATAATTTCACCATTTTGGATAGTAACTTCGCTATGGATTCCATCAATTCTCAGCGTTTGCGTTTTGGTGCAGAATATAGCTACTACGCAACACTACAAGATAATTCCCTTTTGGAACTTTCGCTGGGCCTTGCCTATGAATATGAATTTGATGGTCACATGCGCGGCACAGTGCTAGACGTGGCAATTAAGGAAGAAAGCTTGCAAGGAAGCACCTACATTGGCGAACTTTCAGCAAAATATAGTCCAAATTCTGTAGAGGGCTTAAGCTTTTCTCTTGGCGTGCAAGGCTACCTTGGCGAGCGTGAGGGCATAGTGGGCTCGGTTGGTGTGCAGTATAGCTTTTAGCAGACGACGCTTACGATAGCTTGTGTAGCATAGGACATGCTACCAAGCGTTATCTAAAGAATAAATTCCTGCGTTAAAATAAAAATACAGCCCACGTATGTATATCTATATACACGTGGGCTGTATTTTTATTTCTTCTTGTAAACAGTCTGTTTCACACATAATAACCGTCTCTTAAAGTATATTATATCTATAAGATATACGCTATATTTGGCATAAAATATTTTGCATTATAAATGCATATGCTTGTGTAAACAGGCAACAACAGTTTTAGCTGCAAACCTTTGTACTAAATTATGCGCTCTTTGCCCCATAGCAGTAATATATGAAGGATGAAGTAAAAATTGCTCCAATGCGTGGGCTAATGCTTCTGGGTTTTTGGGTGGCACAAGAAGGCCATTATTTCCATGCTCTACCACGTCTTTGCAGCCGGGTACTGTTGTTGCCACGGCGGCACGTCCCATGCTCATACCTTCTAAGATAGCGCAGGGCATGCCTTCACGCCAAGAAGGAAGCACCATAATGCTGGCGTTGGCAATGGCAGGGCGCACATCTTCCAAAAAACCTAAGTACTCTATATCTCCATTTTTATGCCAGTCTTGTATGGTATTTAAGGGCAAAGCACCGCGGCCTTGCTCACAAGGGCCAAGCAGTTGAAAACGTGCTAAAGGATAACGTGCCCGTAAAAGCGCTGCTGCATGCACAAAATCTTCAATACCTTTGGCTTTGAGCAAGCGTGCCATAAGTAAAAAAGTGGGTTGCTGTGGATAGTTTTTTTCCAGAGCAAAATACTCTGTATCAACGCCGGTACTGGGAATGTGTATACAGCGGTCTTGGTGTTTGGGTGAAATGATGCGAGCTTGCAAAAAGGAATGTATGTCATGCGTATTTAAAAAGAAAATATTCTTTGCTCGCGGTAATGCGAAAGTATACAGCTTAGTGGCGAGGAGCCGACGTAAAGACGCTGTGTTTTCTTCTTCAAAGCAATAGCCAAGGCCTGTAATACAGGCAAAGAATGGGGCAGAAATTTTTTTTCCTAAAAGGCGAAGTGCAAGGGCAATATAGGTGATAGGTTTGATGGTGGTAGCAAAGATGAGATCCGGTTTTTCTTTTTGCAAAAGCTGTTTTAAGGCAAAAAAACTGTACATTTCTTGTAAAGGATGGGTACCACGCCGCAAAAGAGGGTAGGTGCGCACCCACAAGCTTCCCTTTGAGTCTGTGTATGACGCCATTTCGAGAAGCTTTTGTATATCATGGGAGCTCGTATCGGATGAGATTTCAGGCACCACAAGGCAAATATCATGACCTTTTTGTAAAAGGCTGTGCAGAAAGGGTCTCCAAAAAAGACGCGTAGAACGAGCTTGATTGCTGCAAAAAAAAATCTTCACAAGGTACGGAGTTTTCTATTTAGTGCAAAAATATTATTTGGGGCAAAGTCTACCTGTAAGGAATTTATGATTTTTTTCTATGTGGAAGTCTTATTTTCATCCAAAAAATAAATAGGGTAAAAGCACTGGTTAAGCCTGTAAGAGATGCCACAGAAGCTAAAATGAGCAAGGTTATTTGCCATTCTTTGAGTATTTCTTGCAAGGATAAATCTATAATTAAAAGCACTGTTACTGCAAGGGTATGTACGAGCATGGCCGGCCAAACATGACCTGATAATTTCACACCCAAATAACCCAAGAGTACGCAAAAGCACGCGCTAGAAAACATGCGTATGTTTACGAGCTCATTAACAAGTGCTATGTTCACTTGTGGCGCATCCTCAAGAGCTGATACAGAATAATAATGCATGGCCGAATAAAAAATGATACAAAGCATACTGAGAATGCCCATGGGTGACCATATATACCAAGAGATTTTTTGAAAAAATTCTTTCAACATTTTTTTATTCCTTATAGACGCCTGGCATTGTGTAAAAAATCTTGGTAGGTAAGGCGCAAGCCCTCTTCAAGAGCTATACTTGGTTTCCATCCTAGGGCTTGTATTCGGGATACATCTAATACTTTACGTGGTGTACCGTCGGGTTTACTGCTGTCTAGGCTAATATTACCTGTATAGCCAACAACCTTGGCTACCAATTGAGCCAAGGCTAAAATGCTTATATCTTCTCCGCATCCTATATTAATGGGTTCCGCAGCACTGTATTTTTTCATGAGTAAAAGGCATGCCTTGGCAAGGTCGTCCACATGCAGAAACTCGCGTTTTGGTGTGCCTGTGCCCCAAATGCAAACTTCGGGGCTTTGAGTTTCTTTTGCCAAGTGAAAACGGCCAATAAGGGCAGGAATGACATGCGCATTTTCTGCATGATAATTGTCGCCGGGGCCGTATAAATTGGTGGGCATAACGCTTATGGCATCAAAACCGTATTGCTTGCGATACGCGGCGCACATTTCAAGCCCTGCAATTTTTGCTAAGGCGTAGGCTTTATTGGTTGTTTCCAATGCTCCCGAAAGAAGGTATTCTTCTTTAATGGGCTGTGGACATTGCCGAGGATAGATACAAGAAGAACCTAAAAAAAGAAGCTTTTTTACATTATGTTCCCATGCATGATGTATGAGCGCATTTTGCATTTGCAAGTTTTCGTAAATAAAGGAAGCAGGGTAGGTGTCATTGGCATAAATGCCTCCTACCTTGGCAGCGCAAATAAAAACGTAATGTGGTTTTTCTTGTGCATACATGGCAGCCACTGCCGCTGCATTGCACAAGTCTAGTTCTGCTCTGGTATACGTTAAAATATTGTTATATCCAGAAGCTTTAAGGGCGCGTACCACGGCAGAGCCCACAAGCCCCCCATGGCCAGCCACATACACTTTAGCATCACGCTGCATGCGGTTGTCCTGTATTTATCATCTAAGTTTTACCAATAGAGCGCTTCAATAATCTATTAACGGTTGTAAGGGTCAGAATAGCGTACAATATCGTCTTCCCCAAGGTAAGAGCCCGATTGTATTTCAATGAGAACTAAGGGCAAAATTCCAGGGTTTTTTAGTTTATGTACAGCCCCTTGCGCTATATATATGGACTGATTTTCTGTAAGTAAAGTAATCTTGTCATCATTGGTTATTTCTGCTGTGCCACTTACCACTACCCAATGTTCTGCTCTATGATAATGTCTTTGTAGGGAAAGCTCTGCTCCGGGAATAACCACAATGCGTTTGACCTGAAAACGCTCGGCTAAAGCAAGGCTTTCATAGTGGCCCCATGGTCGAAAAACCTTTTGATGCCACAGGGCTTCATTACGCTCTTTGGCTTGTAAGGCAGAAGCAATGGCGCGCACATCTTGGCTCATTTGTCTTTGACTTACAAGCACGGCATCTGGTGTTTCTACTACAATAAGATCTTCTATTCCAAGGGTTACTACCAAACGTCCTTGCGAATGTATATAGCTGTTACGCGTTTTTAAGGTAAGTACGTCACCATGGCAGACATTGCCAAAGGGGTCTTTATCCTTTTCATCTTGTTCGTAAAAAGATTCCCAAGAACCCAAGTCATTCCATTGAACATTTAAGGGAAGCACCGCGGCTTTAGAGGTATGCTCCATGATGGCATAATCTATAGATTGCGCCTGACAAGCTCTGAAGGTATTGGCGTCAGGGCGGATAAAATCACGGTCTTGTTTTCGCTGTTGCCAAGCGTGACGACATATGTCCACCGTATCTGGTGAAAACTTTTCTAATTCATTTAAAAAAGCGTCGGCACGAAACATAAACATACCGCTGTTCCAAAGGTGAGCGCCGCCATCAAACATGGCTTGAGCTTGTTCGAGTGGGGGTTTTTCTATAAATTTGCGTACATGAAAAATGTTTTCTTGTAATAAATCGTGTATATCGTTGCTAAGGTCAAGTAGCTCTCCGCATTCAATATAGCCATAGCCTGTCTTGGCGCTTTGAGGGGTAATACCAAAAGTGACTAAAAAACCGCTGTCCGCTGCAGCACTAGCAGCTTCTACGGCATCTACCAAGGCTCGGTCGGGGCTTAAGGCATGGTCTGAAGGTAATACCAAGAGAACCGCTTCTTTATCTGCTTCAAGAGCCGCCAAAGCCACGAGAGTAATGGCTGGTGCGGTATTTTTCATCTCTGGTTCAAGAATAATATTAGGTGTGCGACTGCCCGGTATAGACATATCATGCATGATATTAGCCACAAAAAAGCGATATTCTTCGTGACTAATAATTATGGGAGCCCCCACAGAACGCTCATGGGCTCTTTGTAAGTGTTGCACCCTTTGAAACGTTTGAGCAAAAAGAGAAGGAGTATCTTTATCAAATTCAGCAAATTGTTTAGGGCTGTAGGTTCGAGAAACGGGCCATAAACGTGTACCACTACCGCCACAAAGTATTACCGGATGTAACATGTTAACCCTCGTTTTATGCTTTCTAAGAGGAAGTGTAGAAAAGGCTTACTTTCCTCAGATCTGTTATCCCTCATTCATTGGGGTGTTGCGAATATAATTTCTTGAGTTTGCCATTCCTTTCTTCTAAAGTCAAATGTTCAAAAAGTGTAGAATACAAGAAAAACTAAGTTTTTTTGTGAAGGAAGCGATGCCTAGGCGCGCCATAGCCGAGAACTTTGTTTCTCACCTAGCGGCAACAAGCTCTTTGGGGCGAGCTCTTCTGTCCTTATTTCCACTGTTTATTTATTTCTTTAATGAACCTTTCTTTATCCTTTATGAGCGTAGCATCTTTGGCAAGAAGTGTTCTTAAGTTGTGTTTAGGTGAAGGGCTAAGAAGCGAATTGCCCCTGTCTTTGGTGAAAACCCGCTTACTGTCACTATCTTTACCTGTGCATAACTTGAAATAGCGGGGCATGTAAACCTCTGGCAATACGTCTGGGCGTTGCTGTCCACTAGCAATGGAGAGCATGGTATTATGGTGCGCCATGAGTATTTTGCTAAATTGACAAACATAGCCTCTTGGGATAGAGGAGTATCCTTATTGTGTATTATACTACAAAAAGTTACGAATAATATGCGCCAATAAAACCTTACATCTTCAAAAATAGCTATCAAAATCTTTGTACAAGCTTCGTTTTGGCTCAAGTATGGATGATTTTAGGCGTAATTTTTGCTCTTTCTTACCCCAAATAACTTACATATTTAGGAGCTCCCATGCAAAGTAAAAATGCCATAGGCAATCTTATTAGTCGTTACAAGGCAGTACTTAAAAAGTGTCATGTATTAAATACCCTTGGTTCATTGGCTTTGATAACCACCCTTACTTCAACCCTTAGTGTGGCCAGTGTATGTATGCCACAAACTGCCCATGCCGTACCCGTTGATACGAATATTGTCACCATTGAAGAAGTGCAAACAGGCCCAAACTATTATACCACCTATACAGGCGTAGACGGCAAAAACTATGGCGTGATATTTGAGGATAGTAACTCTGCTAACCAGAGAACAAGCAGTCTTACAGATCTTATTTTGCGTTCGGGGGCAAAAGCTTCTGCAACATCAGCAGGTACTGATTGGCAAATAGTGCAGGGTACAACAGGCCCAACATTCACAATCGGTGGAACAAGTTTTACTGTTGCGCAAGGTGACGGCATAACAGCACTAACGTCTACAAACCAAACCTTGGCATATCCTCTTCCAAACACGATAACTGATGATTTTTATCTTAGGCATAGTAATCATATTTATCTTAGTTCGGGCACGGTTGCTACTATAGATTCAAACTTTATCGGTAATACGGGCGGTGAAGGTGCTGGTATTAACATTGAAGGTGGTACCATAACTACTATCAATTCAAATTTTATCGGTAATAAGGTTTTTGATGTTGGCGGACCTCCTAATGAAAGTGGTGCTGCTATTAATATAGAAGGCGGTACTATAGGTACTATTGAATCAAACTTTATAGGTAATAGTGCCCAAAGATCAGGTGGTGCTATTAATGTCGATGGCATTGTAGATATGATTCGTTCAAATTTTATTGGCAATAGCTCTTTAAGCACTTCCTCCAACGAGGGCGGTGGTGCTCTTCAAGTCTTGAAGACCATAAATACCATCAGCTCAAATTTTATTGCTAATACTGCAAATAGTGTAGGCGGTGCTATTTATACACGAAATAATTTAAATTTTGTGGCGGATAACAATATCCATATCTTTACAGGAAATAAAGATAAAAGCGGATATAATGCCATATATGTTGATAGGACAAGCTATGGTTCTACTCCTGCTGAAGTAAGTTTGGACTTTAACATGCAAGGTAATGGCGGATTTATTATAAATGATAGCATAAGAGGAGACTACTCTAGGCTTAATGGACACGTAACTGAGATTGACCCTACTGTTACTGATGTTTATGATTTCACTATCACAGGTGAGAACGCCGCAAATAATGTTTTTTATTTCAACAATGAAGCTACCAAGGTAAAAGCTTTCAGCCTCACTAAAGCAAATCTTTCTCTAGGCACTGTAACACAAGGCGGTGATACTTCACACGGTAGCATCAGCGCACAAAGTGCCACCTTTGCAGGCGACAGTATTTTAACACTCAATGCTGATTCTTACACCACAAATGCCGCCATTCAAAGTAGTGGAAGTGCAGGCACTCTCACAGTTGAAGCAGGCGCACAATTGCAAATTGCAAACGGTACAACGGGTGATACCATACATGTTGCCAGTGGCTTTACAAACAGCTCTTCATCCATAGCCGCAGGTGCATGGGACGGCGACAACCTTACCTCCACATCTTCCTTGCAATGGGTGAAGGTGGAAGATTTTGATCCGGCTAAGGGAAGTTATAGCGTAAAAATAGACAAAGCCACCCCCAGTGATTTGCGTCAGATTTACCCTAATATGAGTCAAGAAACAGCAGACTTTGTGGTAAACTTTGATGCCAGCAATAAAAATTCGTATTTTGTCCAAATATTGGATACCCCCGGCGGAAAAGACCCTGACGCCGTCACCCGTAGCATGGAGGGTGGTTTACGCCTTGCGCATATTGCCGATGTTCAAGCGCGCGGCATTGACGTTGCCAGTGGCTTTGCGGCCAATGTTTTGCGGCGCTTTGGAAAATTTGGTGCTACTGGCTCCAAACCACAAGTACAGCAAGTACCAAACGATGCGACTACTTCTGGCATGCCTGCTGGTTCGGAAATTTCCGGCATACATTCCAGTCAAGCGCTGAATAAAGATACGGCCAATGGCCTAGCATTGTGGATTGCCCCCATGTATAGCTATAGCAACGTGCAAGGGCAAGAGGTGGGGGCCTATACAAATAGCTATACAAGCAGTGCCGCCGGTTTGACCCTTGGGGCGGACTATACCTTTGAGGAAATTTTCCGTGTGGGTCTGGCTTTTAACGTGGGCGCCGGCTATACCGAAAGCACAGGCGATTTTTTCGAAACCATCAATGACTTTGATTTTTGGGGATTGTCACTGTATGGCGGCATACAGAAAGATAATTTTTCCCTCATGGCAGACGTGGGCGTCAATTCCGTATTTGGGGAAGTTAGTCAAGATACCATCAGCGGTTCCGGTTGGTCTAGCCTAAAGGCCAGCACCCAGACCATTGCTTGGACGGCAGGACTTACCGCTTCTTATACCTTTGAAACGGACTTTTTGGACGTCACACCGCATGCGGGTGTGCGCTATATGAACATTACCACTGATGGCTTTGACATGACGAGTAATGGCATTGTGCAAGCACATACCGAAAAGCATAGCCAAGACGTGTGGTATTTCCCCGTGGGCGTGACCTTGTCCAAAGACTTCGAAAGTGCCAGCGGCTGGACATTCACCCCCACACTAGACGTGGGCTTTGTGGCTGCTGCCGGTGACCTTGAGGCACATACCACAACTACCGCTCCCGGCGTGATTGGTTCTGTGGACTATTCCATGCAAAATGTGGACGGTTTTGCCTTTAACGGCGGACTTGGCTTTGACCTTGCTCATAAAGATAATGGCGTGAGTTTTGGCTTGAACTACAATATCCAAACCTCTGAACACGAAACAGCGCATATGCTAAATGCTGTGTTTAGGTTTGAGTTTTAAGCAGTAGGGTTTGGCAAAAAGATGAGAAACAGGGGATAGGGTGAAAGCTCTGTCCCCTTTTACTATAAAAAACTAAACATGATTATCACCAAAGTCAATATAGATGATGCCAGTCTTTTGCGCGGCTTTAACCAATATGGCAGACGTGGGCTACAGCGCCATTAGCGGTGAAGTTACCTAAGGGACAGAGTTTTACCCCTGTCCCCTTGTGATTATTTTAAAAAGCTATGCGTTAAAATTCATATCTAAAAGTAGCGCTAAGCATATGCCCTGTTTCGTGTTCAGACATTTGCAAGTTATAATTCAGGTTAAGGCTTACGCCATTGTCTTTATGGGCAAGGTCAAAGCCAAGGCCGCCGTTAAAGGCAAAGCCGTCTACATTGATGGTTTCCTTTTGTATAGAGGCGTTGACGCCGGCCATAGTGGCCGTGCTATTGGCCTCTAGGTCGCCAGCGGCGGCAATAAAGCCCACATCTAGCTTGGGTGTAAATGTCCAGCCGTTGTCCGTGACAATGTCCTTACTTATGGTCACGCCCACGGGGAAATACCACACGCCTTGAAAGTCGCTGTCCATCTCAAGGCCGGCCATTTCATAGCCATAGGTATTTACGCCCATGTAGCGCACGCCCACATGGGGGGCAATGTCCATAAAGTCCGTCTTAAAGGTGTAGGCAAGCCCTAGTCCTGCTGTCCATGCGTCAGCAAAAATTTCGGCGCTATAGCTGGTTGTCCCCATTTTTTGTGTGACATTATGTGTGCTTGCGCTATAGCCCACATCAGCGGAAATATTTAAATTCTCATGGCTATAGCCCGCATAGAGTGATAAACCATAGAAATCAAAACTATTGTCCGTACCGCTGAAATCGCCTGTGGATTCCGTATAGCCTGCGCCTAGGTTAAAGGCGAGACCCAAGCGGAAATTATTATTAAAAGTGTAGTCAGCTCCCACACTTAGCCCGCCAAGGCCGGTTTCATAGCCACCATCAAGCACGCCGGATTCTATGCCGCTAACAGTGCTCCATTTATACAGCGGCATAAGCCATAAGCCCATACCATTCTTGCTTGATTG
This sequence comes from uncultured Desulfovibrionaceae bacterium, assembly GCA_964368075.1. Lineage (GTDB taxonomy): Bacteria > Desulfobacterota > Desulfovibrionia > Desulfovibrionales > Desulfovibrionaceae > CAYJAD01. The sequence continues at coordinate 18,420 of CAYJAD010000047.1, forward strand.
CGTATCACTACCGCTATTGAGGCTTTGTCCCTGAGGTTTTGTAGATGTATTGTTATTGACAACGACTACGGACGGATTTTGTGTGCCTGTACCGCCCACATTATTACGTAAGCTAATGGCGTCTACGGCGGCACCGGCGGCATTCATAATACCACGAGCTACCCTAGCCATGGCAGCCGCTTGGGGCACCACTTCAGAGGCTTTTACTCTTTGAGCATCGGGGTTATTTTTATTGTCCATAAAGTCAAAGAATGCGCCACTTGTTTTTGCATCTCTGGCGGCGTCCATGAAATCACTTACAGAAGAGTCCACACCATCAAGAACAAAGGCATTTTGCACTAGATTTACGGTAAATTTACCACCATCCCACAATACACTGTCAATTTTCAGCGTTTCGTTAACGGTGCTCACATTGGCAAGGATGGCATCATTAAAACCCCAAGCGTTGTCGGCAATGGCAGTGTCGGAAGCAGTGGTAAAGCCGCTCACCACCGTCACCGTGCCCACATCACCACCGCTGATGACGAGCTTTGAACCAGACGCAACGGTAAGCGTACCGTCTGTAGATGCTAAAGCGGCATTACTGCCCACGCCTGTGGCATCCACCACCAAGAGGGAATTGGCGGCAAATTTGGCTTCGTTATTTCCTGCGGCACCAATGCCTGTGCTTTTGCCATCAACCATTATGCTACCACCGCTTGCCAGCGTCTGCGGTTTCACAATAAATAAAGCTGCCGTCACGCCAGTGCCCCAATCGTGCCCACTTTTGCCAAAGATATTTTCGGCACTAGCTCTGTCGCCACCCCCAAGCACGGTGTACGCATTGTGTTCAACAATAATATTACCATCAATGCCACTTGGCAGATTATGCAAAAATGCCGCTGAAGCATTGGCAAAATCATTACCGGAATTAGCGTTTGTAGTGAGTAAAGTTCCGCCGTTAAGGGTGGTTTCACCCATAGCTGTAAAGGTGGCATCTTGAGCTTGTAATTCTGCATTGGCACCTAAGGTGGTAGCACCCTGCACGCTGGTGCTGCCTAGCACTACTGTTTTGCCTGAGCCAGTATTTTCCAGATTTTCTTGCACATTGACATTGAACAAGGTGGTAGTGCTGTTAGTTGTGGTTGTATTATCACTGACAACAGAACCGCCCACGGTGCTTACGCCTGTGGCATTGCCAAGATTGGTTACGCCTGCACCGGTGGTAAACACAGTCCCTGCGGAAATTTTATTTTCTTGCCCGATTTCGGTGGACTGGCCCGTAATGGTCAGCGTGCCGCCATTGTTGGTGGCGGAAACACCGCTAGCATCGGCATCGCGTATGGAGCCCACGGTGGCAGTTTCTCCACTGTCTACACTTCCGCTATCTACAGAGGATTCACCAAGGCCTTGAATGGCATTATCCGCCACAAGAGTTAAAGTTAGCCCTGTGGTATCAAAAGTCACTCCGTCAAAGATGATATTGGCGTCTGTGCCATAAGCGTCGGTGGCGGCTTGATTTAATGCGGCATAACTTGCGTTTAAGCTGCTTGTCGCGGTGTCATAGACGGTGATGGTAGCGTCAAAGCCCGTAATTTTTACCGTGCCGAACAAACTATTCACATTGGTATTGGCGTGTACTGTAGCCGCAGTGCCAGAATCTGTACCGTCTGCATTGACGCCAATACTGGCAATATCCACGGTAAGTTCCGTGCCAAAGGCCGATTTAAGGGTAGAGGTATCTGCTGTGTTAAAAGCAACATTTGACAAATTCACATTGCCACCCATAAGGTTGAAGGTGCCGCCGCTTTGAATATCAAATTTAGCACTCTCCGTATCCACTGTTTCACCAAGCATAGTCATGCCAGCGTGAACCTCTAATGTGCCAGTTTCCACTTCAACAACATTTTTTACAGAA
>CAYJAD010000048.1:0-20070 GCA_964368075.1 uncultured Desulfovibrionaceae bacterium
AATAAGCGCGTTTTGAAGGGGGTCTGGGGGAAACTTTTTGGCGCAAGCAAAAGTTTCCTCCAGAAAAAATAATTCATCAGCGTTTCCTTAAGAATGTACGCGCTGACGCAAAGCCAGTGCTTTAAAAATTCCATTTTTATCTAGTAATTCTTGATAATTGCCATGTTCAACCACTTTTCCCTTATCAAGCACATATATTCTGTCCGCATTGATAATGGTAGAGAGGCGATGTGCAATAACAATGCGTGTCATACCAAGAAGTTCAATATTTTTCTTTATAGTTTGCTGGGTAAAACTATCGAGCGCGCTTGTTGATTCATCCATAATTAATGCTACAGGATTGCCTATAAGTGCTCTTGCTATCAAAATGCGTTGCTGTTGACCGCCTGAAATATTATCAGGAGAAACATGCGTATATATTCCCATGGGCATGGCCTCAACATCTTTATCAAAGGCGGCGAGCTTTAAGGCGTGCAGCGCATCATTCTTGGTGAAAGTTGTGCCAGCAATGATGTTTTCTAAAATTGAACCTGATATAATCTTACTATTTTGTAAAATAACACCCAATTGCTTTCTGACAGCTCGTAAATTTAAATGGGCAAGATCTTGTCCTGAATAATAAATGGCACCACTTTCGCATTTTTCAAAACCTAGTAATAAACGAACTAAAGTACTTTTACCGGCACCTGAAGAACCCACAATGGCTATAAACTCCCCTGCTTTTGCATGGATAGATACATCGTCAAGAGTAAGATGTTCGTTTAGGCCATAGCGAAAATGTATGTGGGATAATTCGATATCCCCCTTTAAAATATCAGGAAAGTATTTTTCTGAACCATCTTCAATTTCTGTTTCCAAAATGGGCATAATGCGGTCAACATCTGGTTTAATGGCTAATAATGTCCAAATACCCCCAGCAATTCCAAGCACGCCACCTTGAAAATTTTGAAAGGCAGCCATAAAAGCAAGAAAAATAGGAAAGGCTAAATTTTCTTTCAAAAAACCACCAGCCATGCCATAAAAAATTATTGAAATTACTAGGGGAAATATTGAACTAAAAACACTTTGATAAGCACTAAGAGTTGCTATTTTGTACCCTTCTTTAAGCATGGGTGAAAAGTCATCCATAAAGCGTGATATAACTTGCTGCTCTGCACCGGCTGAGCGGATTTTGCTTATACCGTCAATAAATTGCTTAGTAAGGCCGCTTACCTTGCCGCTTGCCTCTGCTTGACGGGCTAAGGGTTTTAGATTCATTTTTGAAAGAAAAAAAAGTAGTACAGCATAAACAATTACCATGAAAAGCCCAACACTTGCCAAAGACTGACTATAATAAAACATCATGGCAAGGTTTGATAAAGCAAATATAGAAGACAAAAATTGTTGTGAAATAACTTCAAACACAGTTGCCTGTATTTGTGTTCCCCCCAAAATTCTTTGGGTCATATCTCCTACATCGCAAGTTTTTAGGCTTGCTGTCGGTATTCGTAAAATATGATCATAGACAGCCGTTTGAAAACGTTCAAGCTGCCTTGCATTAAAAGTCATCATAATTATGCCGGAAACTGCTTGCAACATAATTTGGCAAAGCAATAGAACTATCAAAACTATACTTATTTGATATAGTTCTGGTAAATTAGCGGTAGGTATAATCTTGCCTGTTATATAGGACGTGGCCAATGGAGAAAGTAGACTTAAAAACGAAGCTATAAGTGCCGAAATAGCAATTACTGGCCAAATATTTTTTGCCCTAGCGAATATAAATTTTAAGAGCTTTTGTTTGCTTAACTTTCCTGCTGGAAAAAGCTCATAAATCATATAGGCTACATCTTGCGCATCTTCTGCCATGCTTTTAGTAAAAGATTTCTTCTTATTTCCATCAGAAAAATCAATATATTGTGAATTATTTGAACTAGGAAAAACAAGAACAGCACTAGAGGTTTTCTTTGAAATGACTATAATGGGTACAGAATTTTGTTTATAAAAATCACGTGTAAGAGTAACTTTTCTAACCCTCCAACCAATGTGCTCACAAAAATTTTCTATACGTTCTGCACCAGATACATCTATATCTAAGAGAATATCTTTATTTTTTTCAAAAGGAAGATGGTATATTTTTGCAATTTCTTGCATTGCTAAATAGAAAGAGTCTACTTCATGAGTATCTTGCTCCTTTTTAACGACACTCACAGAAGCAAGTTTGCCTAGTTCTTCAATTTTACGGTTAAGTGACAATGCTGTCATGGCAACATTATCATTTTTTAAGTTTGCTCTTTTTTGTATATTTACCTTATTTTCTTTAATATATTCTAAGTAGATGTTGGTGTCAGAAGTTATTTTTTTACCAAATTGAAGCAAAAAAACATCGTCCCATTTTTTTTGTAAATAAGGCATATTAGGCGCGCTGTCTTCACATAAAACAGAATCCTCATATGCAATAAGTGCATATATATATTCTTCATCATTATAAATTATTTTTTCTACAGGAATAAAGCTCTCATCGCTTAAAAAGGGCATAATAAAAAAATGCGCACCCAATTTGCCATTTTCAAGTTTTATTAAAAATAAATTTACTCCGCCTTCAAGTATTTTCATGGGCGAAGCTATAGTATTTAAAGGAAGAATAGAGCTTGAAAATAGCGTAATTTGCTCGCACGACATATTAAGCTCCTTCCTCAGATTGCATAAACTGCGCATAGTTTTTGCCCAAGCTCATTAATTCGTCATGGCTTCCACGCTCAATTACTTCACCCTTTGATAGCATAATAATTTCATCACAATCGCGCACTGTGCTTAAACGATGCGCAATAATAATACATGCACATGCTCGACGGCGAATGGCCATATCAATTTTTTGCTCAGTAATAGGGTCCAAGGCGCTTGTTGCTTCATCAAGTATTAACAACAGAGGTCTTCGATATAAAGCCCTTGCTATTTCAATACGTTGCCTTTGACCACCTGAAAAATTTTCTCCTCCCTCACTTACTGTAAGCTCTAAAAGAGGACCTCTTTCGTTTAAATCTTCGTCTATGGCAGCATCGCAAATGGCTGTATGCAATTCTTTAACATCATATTTTGGAGCAAAAAGCGTTAAATTTTCGCGCAAATTTCCAGAAAAAAGCATTATATTTTGATCAACACTGCCAACCATGGCATAGTATTGATTTTTTGTATATTGTGAAATTTCTTTTCCATTAAGTAGTATTTCACCACTCCAAGCTTTTAATATACCATTGGCAATTTTTGCTACAGTGGTTTTTCCTGATCCCGTAGTGCCAATAACCGCAACCCTTTTACCGGCTTCAACCTTGAGCGAAAAATCTTTCAAGATTGGTTCACTATGTGCACTATAGCCAAAGGTTATATTTTTCATTTCAAAGCATACGGAATCCGCAATTTTATGCCCTTCGTTGCTTTTATTTTCTGGGGCAAAAATTGTTTCTTCATCATATTTATAGACATCGTTAATGCGATCAATATCTGCCTTCATGGTTTGTATTAAACTACTTGAAATTAAAAGCGATGTGAATGGCCCTGTAAAGCTGGTCATTAATGTTTGAAAGGCAAACATACCACCCAAGGTTAAATCTTCTCTAACAATTTCATAAGCCCCTATGGAAAGTATTAAAATGTTTCCAACGCCTGTTAAAAAAGTAGGCAGCATATTAAAATAAGAAGAAAATATTTGAAATTTTAACTGCTTTTTGTTTAATGCAGCTAATTGTCCGCTCCATTGTAAAAACATGGAATTTTCTCTACCAAGGGCGCGCACGGTTTCCATCATGCCTATACCATTGGTAAGTGAAGAAAGCATTTTGGTTTGAATCATGAGTACGCTTTGATTTAAAACTTGGCGAATCTTATTAATAAATGCAAAAAACAAGACTTGAATAAATACAAAAGCTATAGCTACAAAAGATAAGAGTGGGCTAAATTGAAACATGAGTACAAGAAAAAATCCGGCCGTAAAAAGCTTAACTATATTATCAGCAAACGTGCCAAAGGCAGCATTGGCTATATCGGTGTTTAAAGATAATCTATTTTGAATATCCGCTGTAGAGCGTTGTAAAAAAAAATCCATGGGGAGGCGAAAAAGAAAATTTAGCATTTCTAAACTTTTATTGACAGCAAGTTGTAATTCACCACGACGAAGAGCCAGTTTTACAAGAAAACTTAAACATGTTTGCAAAACAACAGTTAAAGCAAAAAATAATAATACGGGGACAAGCCATTGAGTTTTACCGGGCAAGACCTCATCAACAAATATACGCATGAGGGTTGGCACTATAATTCCTGGAATAACTAAGAGTAGACCGCCCCAAATAGCGGCACTCATAATAGTTTTCATGCCTTGCAAAAAGGGAATCATGGCTTTGATTACATTAACAGGCATGCCAGCCTTGGTAAACGTAGCATTTTGTTTAAAATTTAGGGCAACTCCCGTATATGAACCTTCAAAAAGTTCTTTATCTAACATACGCGGGCCCATGGCTGGATCGTTTATATAAAAATACTTCCCATTGCGCGAACGCCCTTCATATACTACAAAGTGATCGAAATCCCAAAATAAAATGGCTGGAAGATCGAGTTTATCCAGTTTTTTCAAAGGGGCTTCAAAGCCGTTGCCATCTAAGCCATAAATTTTTGCTGCTTTTACAATGAGAGAAGCCTTACTCCCATTGCGGGATACCCCACAATCTGAGCGTAATTTTTCTAGTGGTTCATAACGTCCAAAATAAGCCAGAACCATAGCCAAGGAGGCAGCCCCACACTCTGTTGCTTCCATTTGCAATATGGTAGGGGTTTTAACCCTGTAAGGATTTATAATGCGCGATAGTTTTGCGAAAAAACTCATTCTTGGTTTTCCAATGTTTTTTGTGCTTCACCTCGAACAAGTTCTCTTATTATGGGCACAATATAGGAAGCAGGTGAACGATATTTTGTATTTATCATAAGCTGCCCTAGCATACCACTTGTAATGCTGATGCCCGAATCATTTTTGCTTGTCCAATTATATTTTGTAGGAGATTTTTTATCAGGGATTAATTCTAAAACCACACGAACCATGGCATTTTTGCCAGCAATCATTTGAGTGAGACTATTATTCATAAGCTCTGCCTGAATGGCTTCAAGACTTATAGGATTTGAACCAATTTCACGAACAATACAACGCATCAATCCATAATCATTGGAAGAAACAGCAAAAGGAGAGAAGAAAGCACTCATACCAGTGTGTACCTTTTTAGCATCTTGCACAGATACAAATGACAATAAATACAAAGCTTCGTCTTGCATTGAATCCACAGTGGCAATTTTTTCGCCAACTTGCACAAATGAATTTTCCTCTTTAAAAACTTCACGCACTTTGCCCGTAAAGGTAGAGCGAATCCAATACGCATCGCTATACATTTGTTCGGCTAAGCGTACTTCATGAATTTTTGAATCAAGCTGTTGCTTTAAGTTTAGTAATTTTTCCTCTTTATCCCAGAGAATGCTATCGCTCTCATTTTCATTATTTATATTTTGTATCAGTGTAGATATTAAGGCACTTTCTGTTTGTAACCATTGGTCAAGCGAGCGATAATACTCAGCTAAAGTAGATGCTCTTAAGTCCTTGAGTGTTTTTTGAATTTGAGCAAGATCCTTTGCTCTTTTTTTGCTTTTTTCATTTTCTGCCACAAGATAATCCAAAAGCTCTTTTTTCTTTGCCTTCACGTCAACGTGTTTTGTTATAATACTCTGAATGCCTTTAGCAAGAATATCTGTTTGAGCGCGCAAAGCGGCATATTCGGAAGTAATTTTTTGCAGCTTTAAAAAACTTTCAGCATTGTAAATTTGACCTACAATCTGACCAGAGTGAACTTCTGAGCCATTTTGTATATTAAGGTGAGAAATAATTCCACTACCGCCAACTGTTATTGGACGGCTACCTTCCGAGCGCATAATAAGACCCATGCCAGAAACACTTTCAACCATGCTTCCATAAAATCCCCAAAAAATCATTACTCCAAAAAGCAAGGTAATGGCTGAAAATAATAACCACGTCCAACGTGATTTAACTCCAGACAATACATCACTATTGTGGCTAGAAAGGCTCTTTTCTAGCGCTTTTTGAGAAAAGCGAATTTTGGTTTCGCTCATTGGTCATATCTCCAATGCTGAAGAGTCAAACAGTGTTATTCGCTATGCTTATACCATTGCTTTAAGATCAACTAAAGAAACTGTACGTTGACTTTTGTCAGGCCCTACAAAGGTAATACCACTTGCGCCCATTTTTTCAGCCTTGTCAATAATTTTTTTGAAACTTGCTTCATCCGTAGGAACGCCAATATTTAAATGCCCCTGGGCTGCACCAGATCGTTCTATTGAAACATTAAAAAATTGTTCTCCATTTCGTGCGTTTGTGTTGATAAGCCCAGACAATTTGTCCATATACGCGCCAGTACCCCCGACAATGTTTTCCAAGTCGCTCATGTCTAAGTTTTTTAATTCATCGCTCATTTTGTTTACCCTCTGTTTTAAAGTTAAAGAAAACCACTTACTTCCAGTGGCGAAACACCTTGCACTTTTATGCTGAATTCATTTATACCAAGTCGTCACTGAAAAATATACTAATAATTTGCAATGAACCATTTCTTAGTACAAATATGCAAATAAAAATGCTAAAAACAGGAATATAGAATGCACGCTACGACATTTTCATGATGTCAAACTAAGTTTTTTAATCATCAGCAAAATTAATTTTATCATAAAATGTACGCATTTCCTTGTGCCATCCCCCTACAGGATTAAAAGTGAAACTTTATCTATAAAACCGAGAAAAAATACCATTGCATCTATTTTATGTCAAAATAAAAGAGCTCTTGCTTTTATACATGCCTTTCTTTTTAGTTAGCACACGCATATTCTCAAAGAAAATACGGCAATGTAACAATAAATTCTGGTGATAAACGCCTTTTAACCCAGCCCTAAAATAATCTTTTTATATATCAAATATAAATAATAATTTTAAACACTTACACAAGAAAATCATCACAAAGATGAACTAGTTAAAGGGATGATTTATCTATAATATTTCAAAAATTCATCTTAAGGAGGATGGAAAACTTTTTAAATATATTAGTTTTCTCCTAGATAGTTTTTTTTGCTGTTTAGGTCAATCACTCACTTGGCAATGCTATATCCTGCAACAGAAGGAGTATACGCCTTACGAAAATAGCTATGCTGTGAACATACTCAAAAGATGCATCAAAAACCCCCTGGGTGAGCATTAATGCTCATGCAATTGCCTTTATTCGCTATGTGGGGGGCGCTTAACATCTAAAGCATAAAGAAACAAAAACTTTTAACAACGGAGTTTTTTATGAGTATCAAACGTATTTTAGCGTCATTAGGAATCGTCTTGCTTTTGTCAACCACAGCGTTGGCAGCCCCATCTTTTTCTGTGAGTCGAAGTGTAACCAATTTTAGCGAAACCATTACTCCCGAAAATATTGAAGCCGCAAAAAAACAACAAGTAGAAAAAAAATTCACCTTGGAAAACGGCAAGTTCACTCTTAAAAAAATACAAAATGCTGATCTTGTGACTTTTGTAAAAGCTTTTCCCGACGCAGAAAATGTTGAAATATACAGTGAAGCTATTACAGATCTTTCTCCATTGGCCACACTGAAGAAAGTGTCTAGAATTCAAGCTAAAACCCCTAGAGTAAAAGACGTTACGCCTCTTTCTGGCTTAACAACCCTAACAAGAATTGACCTTCAATATGATGCCACGGGGCAAAATCTTACTTGGATGAGTAAATTGACCGCTCTCAATAGTATCACCCTTGCTCCCGAGGGGCTGACATCCGTTGAGGGACTACCCTCTCGCCCCAATATTTACACCATAACCTTGGATTATATAAATGTGCCTAATCTAGACGCTTTAGCTGCCGCTCTACCCGGTTTGCGTAATATCAACCTTAAATACGGCAAATTTGCTGATATTTCAGCCCTTAACAAATTACAAAAGATAGAAGACATCAGCTTTTACGGCTCTACATTGAAAGACTTTAGCCCGCTGGCAAAATTGCCTCACATTAATCGTTTTATGTACTACGCTGTAAAAGGTGCAGATTTTTCTACCCTTGGCACTTTAAAGCAAACAAAAATATTCTGGGGCGGTCTCACAAAGCTTGATTCTATTGCATGGCTTAAGGATATGCCAAAGCTAGAGAAAATAGATTTTTTTGCTGAATATGTTTCCGATTATACACCCTTAAAAAATGCCCCGAACTTAAAATCCCTACAGCTTTGGAATATGAAAGTGCCCGTAGGCGACCTTGCCTTTGTTAAAGACTTAAAAAATTTAACTTATTTAAAAATAGATAACAATACAGGCGTCACAGGTTTTGAAGCTATTGGCACTCTGAGTAAATTAGAAAACCTGTATATACTCAGAAACAATGGCAAAGATAATACTCGTATAGACTTTGGCTTCTTACAAAAGCTCCCTGCGCTGAAAAGATTGGAGCTGAGCAAAAGTACGGCGGAAAATTTCGCAGTAAACGGTCTTAAAAATGTTAACGTTATTGATTTGACATATATGAATATCGGCGAAAATACAAAACCCCTAGATCTTTCGCTTATAAAAGACTTGCCAAACCTCAAAAGCCTTGATTTAGAAGACAGTAAGCTTGAAAATTTCCAAAAAATGGACAATCTGCCAGAGTTACGAACCATTACCGTGAGAAAAAGTACCGGCATTACAGACTTTTCTGTTCTTTCAAAATTTCCAAATGTAAAAGTACTGACTGTGTCTAAAGACGCCTTTACCGAAGCTCAATTAGCTACTATACCTAAGGGCATTAAGGTGAATATGCGTTAATTGATTATCAAAGAATGGAAACACGGGTTAAGCTTTTATAAAAGTATTCCCGTGTTTCCCCTTAGCAAATTATAACCAAAGGACGCACTATGCACACGTTTTTACCCCGTTTTTTCATTGTTTGTTTAAGTTTTTTTTGTACGTTGACTTTGTTTTATTCTGCTGTGCAGGCGGCACCTTTTAATTTTATTGACCTTAAAGACTATAAAGTCATTGCGATAGAAGGACTTAACGCTACTAAAGGTGGTGATAACGAAATTTCCTTTGCCAAAGGGCAAGGCACGGTGTTGACCTTTACTTCTGGAAAGGCTGTAAAAAAAGAATTTGCTGAAAATTTTTTGAAGGAAAAAGATACTCATCTCATTTTTAATAGCAAAGAAGTACGCTTTGATAATGATACTAGCTTTACCGCTTTTACCGTAGAAAATACAAGTAATGGTTTAAGAAGTCTTACTCTGTTTGCCGCCAATGGGCAGTTTTTTACTGTTACCACCTATACTTGTGTGCCACAATTGCCCTTCATGCTCTATGCTATCAACAGCAAGAATACATCTTTAATAAATATTTTTCGCACCATAGCACAGCAAAAAACACAAAGCGATGGTGAAAATTGGGAAACATGGCTTAGCAGCTCCCGTAAAGAACTTCCCAAGTTTGAAGGCAACGTCTCTAAGCTTGATTTAACAATAAGCCTTACTGAAAACCTTCGTATGCAACAGAGTAAAACTTGGCAAGTAAAAGAAGAAAAGAATTTCTGTGTGATAACACCGCAAAAAGGAAGCCAAGAAAGTGATTTATGGGTAGCCATCGTGCCCTATTCAACACCACAAGACGCAGGGTTTAATGAACATTTTTATGATACTATGCGCGCTCTCTTACATGCTGCCGGTATTGCTAACACCACTCGCGGGCGCTATTATGGCGGCGAATATAGCTTTTACACATCCACAGGCGGTATGGGATCAGCCAGTCTTATTGGCAATCATGCTCTTATTACTGTGGAGCACAACCTTGGGTGCTCTTCTCAAATGGCAGACTATTTTCGTACTTTTCTGTACAAAAACTATGAAGCCGCTTACGCTGCTAAAATGAGATAGGGGAATACTCTCGCCTTTTACGCAAGTAGCTTTCTGAAAATATAAAGGAAAAATCATGAAAAAAATAGTCTTTGCTTTTTGTTTTCTTTGTCTTGTGGCTTTGCCTTGCTCCCGCGCTTTGGCACAAGACCTAAAAATAATTTCACCCATGACGACGGTGGGTAAATATGCAGGCGGTGAATACATCGATGGCTACTGGCTGCTATTTACGCAAGGTGACGAAAAATTAGCCCTTTTTTCACCTAATATGGTTATTAAAGAACTGAAGGGGCAAGAAGGTAAATCCTTACAAGTACACTATGATCATGCTATGCTCTTTCACCCCGGCATAAGAGAGTATGTAGTTATGAAAACATTTAAGCATTTTAAACTGCTACCTAACTTAACAGCCCAACAATTACAAGCCTTAGAAAAGAAGCTCCTTACTGATAAGGGCCCCAAGCAAGCGCTCTTAGACATAGGCGCTTATTATCAATACGGCTTACGTGGTGTCAAAGCCGACCTTGTAAAAGCTTCAGAATGGTATGGAAGTATAGCTTCCTTGGGCATTCCAGAAGCCTTGGTGCGTGCCGGAGATTTACGCATGATACGTAAAGGCCCTGTATTTTCTCATAGTGGGGCTTATGATATGTATACCCAAGCTGCCATGGCCGGATATACTCCCGCCTTTACGCGCCTTGGAGACTTTGCCCTTGAAGAAGGTTTTGATAGCGAAGCAGAAAAAAACACGGCAAGCAAGGAAGAGCTGGAAGAACGCAAACAGCGGGCTCTTGTGCTGTATACATTTGCCGCCAAACAGAAAGACCTTACTGCTCAAGCAAGGCTTATAGCCATGGAACTCCCCCCCATCACCAAGGATTTCATAAAGCCACAAGGGCCCTGCCCCAATAAAAATCTTGGTAAAGCTATCCTACAGGGGAAATATGTAAAAAACACCAACCATCAAGAATATTTTGGTTTTTTAGTACAAACTCAAGACGGTAAAAATTATGACATTGGCATTGGACACGAAGAACCACTAGAATTTATGAATATTAAAGCCGGAAATACTATCACTATTCCTTATTATAAAGAACAACTTTTAGATACCAATACAGGGCGCTGTGTGATAAAGCTTTTTCATGATTACGAAAATACAGTTAAAGGTTCCTATACAAAATGATATTTCGTAGCAGACACGCATCAAGAATAGCATGCAAAATAGCGCACACCATGCTATAAGGAGATAACTATGCGTAATAATTTTCTAATCCTCTCTATTCTTACAATTTTTCTAGGCTCGGTAACTGTTTTATTTATTGCCGAGGCTGAGGCGGCTCGCAGTCGTAGTAGTGGGAGTAGTAGTAGTCGCAGCAGTTCTAAAAGTAGCAGTTCCAAAAGTAGTAGTAGCTCCAAAAGTAGCTATAATCGCAGCTATGGTTCTAAAAGCATAAAGCGTAGCACTTCAAAATCTACATTTTCCCGTTCCGGCTATATGCGTCCTGCGACACTAGGCGCCATAGCAACATTGGGTGCGGCTTCGGTGGCAAGCACCTATTCTAAACCGGGTACAGCGAAATTCAGTTCACGAAAAAAGAAAAAAGGAGGCTATGACGACGATGATTTTGATGACGACTTCATTGGAGTAGCCTTAGGGCTTGGTGCAGGTTCCTTCCTTGGTTTTTTACTTTATGATGAAGACCTTGATTCAGATGAAGATGATACATCTGGCCTGATGCTGTTTGGCCTATGGATTTTGCTCATTGTTATTATTAAACTACTGCGCTCTTACTTTAAGAAAAGAAGTGTGGAAGGTGGGCGTTTGAAAAGAAAATTACTCAAGGCACAAAATAGAGAAAAGGAAGCAGCATGATAAATTTTCTGAAAAAATTCGTAAGTTTTGTTTTTTTCTATCTCTTTCTTCCTGCAGCCATTATTACTGCATTAACGTATATTCCGTGGAAACCCACACCAGACTTGCGCCATGCAGCAGCAGCAGGAGATGTAGCACTTATTCAAAAACTTATTGCCGCTGGCGAAGATATTAATATTAATACCAATACAGGACCTTGGACACCCATAGCCTATGCAGCAGAGCGCGGGCATATTGAAGCGGTGAAAGAGCTACTTAAGCACAAACCTACTTTTTATCTAACACCACTTGTAGCTGCGGCCAGCAATGGGCATACGGCAATGGTGGAGCTTCTTTTGCAAGATGCGCTTTATAAGCCATGGCTCAGCACGCAAAGCACTAAGTGGTATGAAATTTTTAAAGCTGCCGCCAAGGACGATAATCTAGAAATGCTAGAATTTTTATACGCTAACCCCCTCTTGCAAAAAGCGCCCTATGCCCTCGATGAAGCACTTATAGAAGCAAGCCTGAGAGGACAAGAAAAAGCCGTGGATTGGCTCATTGCCAAGGGGGCAAGTGTCCAATATGCCACTACACCCGACAGATATACACCGTTAATGATGGCAGTTGCTACCAATAATGAAGCCTTAGTGAAAAAATTTATTAGCCTTGGTGCCAAGCTGCAAACACTAGCGGGAGAATCGAGAGAAACTGCTCTTTCTGTGGCGAAAGCAAATAATTTTACTACCATTGTAGACTTACTTCAAGATGCTGGTGCGAAAAATTAATTATAGCCCCCCTGCTCACAAGGCAAAATTTTATCCCCATTTCTTATGCATTTGGTATAATAAAAGTTTGCTATCTTCGAGCAGGGTTTTTTGTAGTTTAGGGTTTTCAACGAGAATTGCACGTGTGTGATGCAAAAGACTCGGATTTTGCAGTTTTTGCACTCCTTCAACAAGGAAATAGGTAAATGGATTTAAACCTGCCCAAAATACGTGTGGATTTGAGAATAAGTACACTAAGGTATTAAACCAAGGGACAAAGTCTAAACCTTGAAAAAGACCGCTATTCATATAATGCCAATATACGGAACCTACATTTTCCTTGCTATTTACTTGTGATAGATAAAAGTTTTTATGTACTACTCTAGATTCTGTGAGAACCTTAGTCATAGCCTCTATTTCCATATTGGCATATTGTATAGGCACATTCAGTTCACTGTCATTTAAAGAATATTTAATGGCAAAACGCCCTAATGCTTGAAAAATGTGTACTTTATTGTCTGCCTGTCTGGAGCCATTCATAAGCGCTGTAAAAGCTGCATCTAAGTTGCCTTTTGTTTCATATATATATGCTTGTAAAATCCAATTCCAAGAAATTCGTGTGCGAAAATCACAGGCTGTTTTATTTGCCTGCTCTGCCAAATCCCATTCCTGATTAAACATATAGGTAAAAGTTGAAATTTCATGGTACATATTGTTAATATGCTGACCCAAAATATTATTCTTTAGAGTTTTTGTTATACGTAGTGCCTGTGAATAATTTTTCAATGTGAATAAAATGCATATGGCATAATAATAGTGATTAGGATTATTTTTATGCTTTGATGCTATAATATCAACATATTCAAGGGCTTTTTCTTTGTTGCCAAGCTTAAGATTCGCGCATGCATACATAAAGCATACATCTGCAGATAGGGTATGGTTAGGGTCTTGATCAATATAGGTAATAGCTTGTAAAGGGGCTATTTCCAAGAGTTGTCTGGCATAATCTTCTGATAGAGTAAAATGCTTTTTATTGTTTGCCACAGGCTCTATTATTTTCAAACTTTCTTCTACATGCCCTATACTAAAAAGCAAATCTGATAGTTTTATGGAAAGCTCTGCAGAATCAGGGTATTTTTCTTGAGCCCAAGTTAAAACCTCTATGGCATGCTTTGTGTCGAGAGCCATGCTCAGTTCCATGCAATCTTGTAGAGAAGCTGTACCCGCTATGAAGCTAGCATAGCGTTTTTCTAGTAAGGCGGTTTGTGTGAAATCTTCAAGCTCAGGTAATATTTTACCATCGCGAACGCTAATGGCGTTACACTTGAGAATGGATATATTTTCTGCAGGTTTCGGTAAAGATGTTATATTAGCTCCTAATTGCTGCAAAAGACTTGGAAAAATTTGTACATGTGAAAACAACTCCGCTGGGTAATTTTCTGATGGCCAGCGAATGGCACAACGTACAGCAAATTGATCTAGAGCCAGATCTTCTAAACTGACCCCTCGTTCTTTGATGGCTTGCTTTGGGTCTTGCCCCTGCCATACATTAACGTGCCGCATGGAGCCATGATCACCAATGGCCAAAATACAAGCATGAGGATCAGTCTTTACAATATCATTTATAATATCAGCTATTTGAACTTGAGCTTCGAGAACACGTTTTTTGTAATAGGCAATAAAGTCACTGTTGTCTTTGAGCCATTGTTTTCGAGGGCTTGCATGGTCAGCACCAAAACGCGCCATAAAAAAGCGTGGATGTTTTTGCTTTATGTGCAATCTTTGGTGAAAAGATTCAAGTACCTGTTTTATAGATGTAGCATCTTGTATGTCAAAAGGGTCGGAGCTTTTTATAAGTTTACGCAAATAAGAAGATTGAGCCCATATGGGAGCAAGCATGGCGTGAAGAATATTTTGTATCGGTGTCATGTAAAAAGATGCATATTCATTTTTTTTCATATACTTGCCAAAAATAAAATATTCTATATCAAAAAATTCGCATTGGTAGCCATTTTCTCTGAAAACATCAAAAACAAAGGCTTGGGTGTGTTGGCTCCCAGTAAGAGAAAAGTTTAAGAGGGCATCAAGAGCGCGTACGGTGGATGCTCTATTACTATAATAATTTTTGTAATCTATAAAACCATGCTTCTCCAAAAGAATATCAATTTTTGTGTCATCAATATCATATAATTTTTTAAGGGCATGTGCAGAATGATAAGATTCTAAAAGTAAAAAATATATATTTGGCTTGTGAGTCAAGGTAATATTTCTTGTTTCTTTTGCACTATAATATATATTTTGCAAATTTGATTCAAAAACAATTTGCTTTTCTTTATGGAAGTTTTTATACGCATCTATAAATGAAGAAAAAATCATTAAAAGTAAGATTATATTCAAAGGAGCTAAAGAATATATAGTTGCTAATAGAGCGAATAAAATATATATTCCAGCAATAATGTACACACGATATTTTTTTACTTGTATTGATTCGGTAAAAAATCTCTCATGTAGAACAATAAAAAAAGTTATAGCTAGCAGGCTATATATCATATCAAAAAATGATATTCCATATTTTTGGGCATTTATAACAAATGAAATATCTTTTAAGTAGTATTTTCCCAAAATAGCCAAAAAGCATGTAAGAGTAGAAACTAAAAATGCTAAAAAAATTGCTTGAACAAGCTGTCTATTACTAAAAAACTGTTGATTAAGAGCGCAAAAACATGCTGTAGGTGTTAGTATAGATAAGAATATTGCTAATTCAGAAGTAGTAAAATACGAAAGCATGTACCTTCTTCCAGTAAAATAATGTTATAAAGATATTTTTTTAGCATAGCAGGCTGTTGAAAAACAACAATCTGCGTCGTCAGCGCAAAAAAACCAAACTGCTTATGTATATCTAATACACTGCGCATCTTGATTTTTTTCTCTTCCTCGCATCTCACTATTTTTGAACAGCCTGCCTAAAATTGACTTTTGCAACAGACTGATAGAGTTACAAAAAAATTAATCTTTTTTTGTAAAGCATATACAGGTTCTTTTCGTTTCAACAATATCATATTGCCCTAATTTATCAAAATATTTAAGAAAAGCATGCATTAAATTTTCAAGAGTATAGTGCGGAAAAACATCATCGCGTGCAAGAAGCATGCGCTCTACTTGGCTATCATTGCGCGGTACAAACTCTATAATAAGGCTTGCGCCATTTTTTAATAGGGAAGCAAAAAACTCTGCTTGCTCTTCAAAGCCAATGTGAGCACTAAAAAATAAATGATGAGTTAAGGCCAAAGCACAAATAAAATCAGCTTGGTAGCGTTGTTTAAAAGAAGGACGTTCCTCACAAGCCCAGCCAATGGCTGGCGAAGGATTGGCCAAATCTAGCACTATAGGAGTAATGGAGGTGCAACTTTGTTCACGTAAATTTACATAGTGCTTAGCGACGGCTGTGGCGTCAATGTCAGCTGCAATGACTGTTGTAAAATGATTAGCCAAAATAGCACTATACTTTCCTGTATTTGCACCAAAATCTATGGCTAAACCTCCACTAAACTTTTCAGCAAAAGTGGCAGCAATTTCTTCTTTATTCTTAACAGCAGCATGGGAGTAATTCGTATCTGTATAGTAATCCACCCAATCTCCCATATTTTTAGGTGGTTTTATGCTCAATATAGTACGTTCAAGCGAACCAAGTAACTCTAATAGCTGTTTTGTGCTAAGCTTTGCCTTGTTTTTGTGTTGTACCGCTTTGCGCCCATCTTCATATTTTTTTTCGGCTTTAGAATGTAAATGCAGATGCATTTGTAAACCCGCAGATAAAGATGCACGCACAGGCAAAAGCGACCAAGCCAAATCTAAAGGAATACCGTCAATCCACTGAGCTGATAAACGTGATAAGCGATGGTCGAAGCTTTGTAAGGCAAGTGGAGCTAAAAAGTGCATGCAAAATTGCCTGTACGCTTGCCAAGGTTCCGTTTCATGACGTTTTTCAAAAGAAAGAATGTCTATGAAAATAGGTTTACCGTTGACAAATTGAATATTATAAGCCGAAGCATCTTTTAATGTCATCTGATGCTCAAGGGCAATTTTTTCAATTTTTAGTGTAAGTAAAGCTGCATCACGCAATTGAGGAAAAGACCATTCATATGCATATGATATAAAGGGAAGTTTTTTGGTGCTCAAAACCTTCCATGCCTGTATATGACTAGGTATATTTTCGGCACATGCAATAGTGAAAGGAAGCATGAGTTCTTGATTTACTAAAGTATCAAATAGCTTAGATGATACAGCGTGATTCCAATGTTCTTGGTAAATTTCATTCACTGTACGCAATACCACATCTTCGCCCACAAAAACTTGGCCACAGGGGTCGCGAAAAGAAGCTTTATCCCTTGTTTGCAAAATACCCCCCCTATGACTTGCTTTTTCCAATGCCCAAAAACTTTTTTACTTTATCAATCATGCGCCCAAAAAAAGCTAACACTGCAATAATACCCTGTACAAAAGAACTGCCTGAACCAGAATCTAGATAGCCTGCATGGGCAAGGTCAGGGGGAGTACATATAAAAATAGCAAGAGTAAAAAAGAGCGTTAAAAATAGCATTTGTTGCAGAGTAAAAGAGGACTTTGTAAAACCCATTTCAAGCACCACCTGTATAATTTTATGTTGAAACATTGTAGAAATAACATCTACGATAAAACATGGAGAACATCCTCTTTGCATTTACTGCATATTTCATAGAAATGTCAATTAATAAAAGTGGGTATATATATAATGATGCCCATGCTACAAACCTAGGATACGAGAAAAAATATATATAAGACTCCTGCACAAAAATTTTTATACAAATTCTTTTGCAAATTTACAAAAATTTTATTGAGAAATAATTGTGCAGGAGTCTTATGTATAGCATATGTTTTATATATATCGTAATTATAACAAACATTATTGCTCAGTAGTTTTTAAGCTAATAATGATCCATGTGTCTTTACCCTTAAATGTATGCGGTTTAACAATAGCTACAAAAGGCCCCATAATATCTTTTTCCTGACTAACGGCGTCATAGACAATGCCTTTTATTTGAATGGTACCATTAGCTAATTTTTTCGCTTTTTCTACTTTAGTAACATATGCACCACCGCCATCAGCACCTCCAAAATAATATTTACCATCTTTCCAAATAAAGCCCATAGATTCATCTGAGGGTTTTATTGAAGGAAATTTCGTAATAGTATAATCAAAATATCTCTTGAGTACTTCTGCAACATACTTATCAGAAAGAGATAAACCATTTTCTTGATATTCTATTTTATCAAAATCAAAAATAAAATGATACCAAACACCAAAATAAATCATTTCTGCTGGATTTTTTGGATTCAAAATTTCTTTTGCAGTGAAGTTTGTTAAATGTAATACGGTAAAAACATTTAAAAAATCACCCATTTTTTTTAGCTCTTCTTTAGAGAATTCTTGTTTAGCATAAGATTTTGATATGCTAACACTACTTAGACATAAAAGCATGCTTACTACTAATAATAGTATCGTACGTAATTTCATAATACCTCCCTATTGTAATAAAAAGTTTTATTTAATAAGACGACCTTCAAACACTCTGCCTAAATTTGATGCTGAAGCATATTTTTTATTGTTTTACACAAAAGTGACTTTAACAACGGCTGATAAACAGAAATATTATTATGAATATTGTACACCATGGCTAATAGGTAAACTTCGCAGTTGCGGCAAAATAATACTGTTTTGCACGTGCTCTGCCTGCACCATAAGCCACGATTCATCTACGGAACTTAAATTCTGTGCTTGTAACAGTGATACCATATGTACACACAGGGCTTCCACCGCATCTGCTACGGTTTTAGGCATGTCTTTTTGCATGGCCATGCTTTGCTGCACATTATATAGTAAATCTGTAAAAATAGTTCCTTGTGGCAAAGTCTGTGCCGCCTTGAAAGCCCATTTATAAAAAGGCATATAGCGTTTATGCAGTAGAAAAAAAGCTGCCAAAGCATTTTCTATAAAGCGCGCATGGGATAACAAGGCACCTATTGTATCTTTGCGTTCTAGCAGACGTAAAAGATTATATTGCCCACTTTGTGCCATAACGCTAAACCTTGCTGCTAACTTTTTTTTGCGTATATCTTCGGGGTAAAAATCAAGCAACGTTTGACGAAAAGCACTAAACTTGCCTAGTCCATCATAAAAGACAGCTCCATTGGTACATACAGCCAAGAAATGTTCAGGAATGAGATACCACTCCTGCCATGCTTTGGGTGGCGCGGAATGATTAGTAAAGCGCTTATAAAAATCTTCTATGGCGAAAAGCCCCACACGCTGTCCTCCGTGCAAAGCCTGCTCATGCAAATGTGTTCGTACCGGAAAACCCATAAAGGTTTGCGGCAAGGCACAAAGAGCCTCGTGAATAAGCGGAGCAAGGGCGGGCATTTTTTCCTGAGGTAACCAAATGCAAAATCCGGCACCAAAGTCATGATCGCGCGAAATGCTATCATCAAAGCCAAAACATTCTGAGCCCTCCCCTACTAGTCCAAAGGCCAAGTTGTGCCAATGCGAACTTAGTGTTCTTTGTAAAAGGGGGGCGGCAGCTTCTTCAAAAAAAATCTGTGAAAGACGTAATCCTTGCATAGCTTAGCCCTGTTGCTGATTTTGCAAAAGTTTTTCTTTTTCTGCCACATTGGGCAATCCCATGCGTTTATACATATTTTCATAGCGTTCAAGAGCAAGATTGCGCCCTTCTTTTTGTGCTTTGGCAATACAGTCAAGATAGCAGTCCAATGTTCTTTCGGAAAGAACTTCGATTTCGGAAGAAAAATAAAAGTCAAAACGCTGCAATTGCTGAGCAAATTGCAAGGGATATTCTTTAGCTAATTGCACAAGCCAAAGACGTTCTTCGGCAGTGATGGTCTGCACTTTATCCATATTAGGCGAAGCACAGGGGATAAGATTCTCCATGCGTGCGTATTTTTCTAAAAGCAAATTACGCCCTTCATGAATGGCTTCCATAAGATCTTGTAGATAAGACTCCATATATTTATCTGAAAGTACAGAAAAAATCATCCACCGCCAATGACGAAACATTTCTGGATTTTGCTGGCAAGAAGCCGGGCCACCATCATTTTTGACAGCTAAAAACATATCTAACTCGCATTCAATGACTTCTTTAATGCAATTTTCTCTGCGGTTTTGCTCTGTCATAATCTACCTCTATTAGCCTGCTATGGGATTAAATATGTCGCAAGCATTACACACAAAGGAGAAAAAATCAAACAAGCTGCTCGCTGGAGCATCGCACGTGAAAGGGAGTGTATTAGATAGTGGCATCAGTCAAAAAGGTCAAACGACACTGTTTAAAGAACCTCTTTTGGCTTTTAATGATCCTCCATTTGACTTTAGCTATAAAATCATTATCTAATAAAATTGAATTGGACTTTTTTGCTAGTTTTTTTACGATTAAGAGGGAGAATACAATGCAAAAGACA
>CAYJAD010000049.1:0-19985 GCA_964368075.1 uncultured Desulfovibrionaceae bacterium
TGCCCCCTTCTTTGAGGGAGAGCCTTTTTTTTGCCCCCCTCTTTGAGGGAGAGCCACAACACCCACAAAAACCATCATCTTCTTTGGATTTTGGGGTGTATTTGCTCTGTATGTGTTACAAAGCGTCGGCTTTGATCTAAGCAATCTTGCTGTTATTGCAGGGGGGTTAAGTGTCGGTATAGGCCTTGGCATGCAAGGTATTGTACAAAGCACATTTAGCGGTTTCTCCCTTATTTTTGGACAAAACATCCGCGAAGGCGACGTAGTAGATGTGGGAACCATTAGAGGCGTTGTTCAAAAAGTCAGTCTGCGAACTACGCGCCTACGCACTTTTGATAATGCCATCGTTTTTATTCCAAATTCAGAATTTATGCGTGCAAGTTTCTTTAATTGGACACATAATGGACATAAAGTACGATCCACTATTCTTGTGGGTGTCGACTATAGTTCAAATTTAGAAGTTCTCAAAAAAGCCATCTTAGAAATTTTAGCTGATGATTCACGAATAGCAAAGCGTCCAGAACCAGACATTTTCTTTATAGATTTTGCTGCCAGTACCCTAAACTTTGAAGTGCGTTTTTGGGTATACGACATGCTTGAGCAACAACAAATCCGTTCTGATATCCGTTTTGCCATGAACTCTGCTTTTAAGAAATATGGTATTAAGGTGCCCTATCCACAAACAGACATTAATGTCAACACACGCACATTAGATTTAATCAGCGTAGACAGCAATACTGAAGCTACACAAACGGCGAAAAAATAGATTATAAAGTTCTTTATCTTTAAATTAGTATTATTTAAAAAAAATATTGACCATATTACATGCCGTGGTTAGATTTATCCGTTATATCTGCCTCGCATAAGGTCTTAAACTACTTTGTTATGTCACGTTTTGTTCACTGGAGAAATGTATGAATTTTCAAAAAGAAAGCCCAACTACCTTACTTTGGTTCGGGGCAGGCTTTTGTGCCGTCGTTTTTTTCATGTTTATTTTTTATCACCAAATAGATAATAACCTTATAGAAACAGAAGTAGAAAGTATCAGTTTGACTGCCAATCAGCAGCAAGCAGCCATTGACGGTTCTATTAAAGATCATGCTACCAACTTAAAAAGTATGTCAAGAACCCTGCAAATCATAGGAGACAACGCTAATGCAGTTACTTCATACCTCCAAAACATTGAAAACACATTAAATATTGATACCATCATTGTTGCCAATGATACCGGTATAGGTCGCCTTTCGAATCTGACGCAAGTTGACGTTATTGACAGTGAAGCTTTTCAAGCAGCTATGCAAGGCGAGACTTACGTTTCCAGACCGATAAAGTCACGTTTTTCTGGTAAAAAAGTTCTTGTGGCATCAACACCCATGAAGAATGAACAGGGCAAAATCGTTGGGGCTGTGCTTGTAGAATATAGTATCGATTATATAACAGACACGCTTATTGCTCTGGTGGATGAAGCTGATGAAAAAGGCTATTCTATTATTCTAGACCGCAATGCCAATGTCATTACACATACAGACTACAGAGATGATAACATATCTTCTTTTAAGAATGCCGAATATGAAGATGGTCTAACCTATAGCAAGCTCGTTGAAAACATTAAACAACGCAAGCACGAAGGCGGTGGAGCTATTGCAACACTGGAAGATGGCACATATATTCTTGAATACCGCCCTATAAAATTACGTAACTGGACTGTGGTCGTGGTTTCTGAAGATGTATCACACACTCTCATCAGGGATATTTCTGAGGCTATAAAATATATTCTTATAGCCATGACACTCTCCTTCCTAATTTTTCTTGTAAGCACTCTGCTCTTAAAACGTAAAGGCGTAAAAGATATTGAGCATGTAGCATTTTACGACGATTTAACGGGTTTACCTAACCTTGTTTATTTTAGAGAACAAGTTAAAATCCTGCAAAAAAAGTATCCAGACATGAAATTTGTTATCCAAAAAATGGACATCAAGGATTTTAAGGCCATAAATGAAATGTTTGGAAACGATGTTGGCAACCTTGTTTTACAAAGGCTTGCAGACACCATCAAAACTGTGGAAGAAGCAACCTTTGTATGTGCGCATATTGGCGCGGACGAATTCCTTATGTTTGCCGGTAATGGATATTTAGAGCAAGATGACAAAGTGCGCGAAGCCTATGAACAGCATTTCCGTACACTCATGCCAGAGCTCAGCGAGCATGAATTTGTATTCAGATACGGCCGCTACTTCCTTGAAAGTGCAGATGAAGACGTCATGGAAATTATCAACAAAGCTCACATGGCGCATCATATGGCAAAGGTGAATAAAGATAAGAAAACGTATGAATATGACGATTGCTTTAAAAAACGCGTTCTGCGTATGGCTGAAATAACAAATAAGCGTAAAAATGCCATTGAGCACAATGAATTTAAAGTTTATTTGCAGCCCAAAATAAATATTTTCTCCGAAAAAATTTATGGTGCCGAAGCCTTAGTGCGCTGGATTGAAAACGATGGAAAAATGATTTACCCCAATGAGTTCATCCCTCTTTTTGAACAGAACGGTTTTATTGTTCATGTAGACATACATATTTTGAAGTGCGTATGCAGACAGATAAAGCTTTGGCTTCAAGCTGGTTATAAAATTGTGCCCATATCAGTAAACTTCTCACGAATGCATTTGCAAAACCCTAACTTTGTTGATGAATTAAAAGCTATTTGTGATTCTTATGGCGATATACGGCAATACATTGAGGTTGAGCTGACAGAGTCTGCTACCACAGAAAATGTGGATGATTTAGCGCATGTTCTAAAAGAATTACATGAAGCTGGATTTTCTATTGCCATTGACGATTTTGGAGCAGGCTACTCTTCTCTTGGCATGCTCAAAAACTTTACAGTGGACTGCCTTAAGCTTGATAAGAGCTTTTTTGACGAAAATAAGGATGACTCGCGCGGTGACATAGTTGTGGACGGTATCATTAAAATTGCAAAGACCTTAGGCATGAAAATTGTTGCAGAGGGCATAGAAACAGCTGACCAGATAGAATTTTTAAAAAGCATTAAATGCGAAATAGTCCAAGGTTACTACTACGCAAAACCCATGCCTTTATCTGAATTTGAGCAATCTTATATGAGGGAGTATGAAAATGCTGCAAACTAAAATTAATGCCCTACAAGATATTTTTATAAAATATACTATGAAATGGGACATTCGCGCTGCCCTTTGTAAAATTCCTTTTGCAGTTCTTGCCTTTGGGGTGATAGCCCTTGTGGTGTTTATGTCTTTTTTTGCATTTAACAGCAGTATTCATCGCAATCTAAACTTAACAGACAAGGAAAATACCATTGCTCTTGCAAGCCAAGAACATGCAGCTTTAAACGGTATTATAAAAAATACGCTGTCTAGTCTTGTGAGTATTACAAAAACACTTGTAGCCCTTCAAGCAAACCACGAAGCACAACTACAATTTTTGCAAAATGTGCAACAGTCACTGAGCTTTGATACCATTGTTATGGTTGATCTACACGGACAAGCTGTGCGTGCATCTGGCGAAAAGCTTGATCTACGCGCCTCTCCTTTATTCATAGAGGCCATGCGTGGTAACAATAGTGCATCAGATATTCACGTATCTGAAATTTCAAATCGTCAAGTCCTTTCAGTTGCCATACCCATGAGGCACGCAGGGCGTGTTGTAGGGGCTATTATTGTTGAATATAGCACACGCTACATGACAAAGATACTCAAGGCATATACCGACCCTTCAGAAGCAGCTTATGTTGTTGACAGTAATGGTTTCCCTGTAGCTTCCTCTAGTGAGATATACCATTCTCTAAACTTTTTACGTGATGCCACATTTGCTGGCGAAACAACATATGATCAATTTCGAGCATTAGTAAAGCAAAAGCAATGGGGCGGCTCAAGTTTTACTTTAAACGGAGAACAGAGAATTATTGAATTTCGCCCCCTTGCTCTTAATGATTGGAAACTTTTTCTCGTATCCCATGATATCTTAGCAAATCCAGTGCGTGATATATCCAATAATGTACAATATGTTACGGGTGTCATGCTTGGTATTTTCTTACTTATGAGCGCTTACATTGTCTATCTTAAGCGCAAGACATTACGCGAAATCAAAGAATTAGCATTTTATGACGAATTGACAGGCCTTTCCAATGCTGTAAAGTTTCGTCAAGATGTAGAAGCCGCTATCAAGAAAAATCCTAATATGAAATATGTGATGCAAAAGCTTGATCTTGAAAACTTTAAAGCTATTAATGAAATGTTTGATTATGAAACAGGGAACAGTGTTCTTATCAACATTGCAAAAGCATTACAAAGCTTAAATGACGATAGTTTTTTATGCGCTCGCATGCGTAATGATGAATTTATTATGTTTTCCGCGCATGGCTTTTTAGATGACAACGCCACACGTACGGAGTTTGAGTCAAATTTCTACAATCTCTTAACTGAGTTACGTTCCTATGAATTTTGCTTCCGATATGGTCGCTATTTCATCCAAAAGGGAGAACGCGATGTAACGGATATGATCAACAAAACCACACTTGCACACAGCATGACCAAAAGTCTTGGTCACATCAATACATGGGACTATGACGATGCATTTAGACAAGAGGTGCGCCGTAGCACAGAGCTTGTAAATATGAGCAGAAGCGCTTTAGAAAACTTAGAGTTTGTGGTTTATCTTCAACCAAAGTACAACTTAAAAGAGAAAAAAGTCACCAGTGGCGAAGCCTTGGTTCGCTGGATAACTGCCGATGGCACGATGCTTTTACCCGATGAGTTTATACCTGTTTTTGAACAAAACGGTTTTGTTGTTGAAATAGATTTTTTTGTTCTGCGAACAGTATGTATGAGAATAAAATCGTGGATTGAAAAAGGGCATCAAGTCCTGCCCATCTCTGTAAACTTTTCTCGTATTCATTTAAAAAATCCTCACTTTGTGGAGGAATTGAAGAAAGTGTGTGATGCGTACGGAAATGTTCGTCAATTTATAGAAGTGGAACTTACAGAAACAGCTATTACCGAAAACGCGGAAGATTTATCTAAACTCCTTGAAGATTTACGTGAAGCGGGCTTTACAGTGGCCATTGATGATTTTGGCGCAGGCTACTCATCTCTTGGCATGTTAAAGGACTTTAAAGTAGACGTGCTCAAGCTTGACAAAAGTTTCTTTGAAGGAAATCAAGATGACAAACGTGGCACGGTGGTTGTCAATGGCATTAGTGCCATTGCACATCAGCTGGGCATGAAAATAATTGCAGAAGGCATTGAAATATCCGAATACTTTGAGCAGCTAGATGCAGATCAGCTGGAGCTTGCGCAAGGTTTTTTCATCGCATACCCCATGCCAATGAATGAATTTGAACAAAAATACCTTGATTAGGGCGTGCATTAGCTAGGCAGTACACCTGCAGGCCCTACACAAACCCTTTCCTTAATACTTCTGTACAATTTATTGTGCAGAAGTATTTTTTATTGTTCAGAAGTTTTTTTAACCGCCTGAATAAACCAAAGCCCCCCCTCCCCTACTCAAAAGTTGTATGTCACTGTAGTAAAAATGTGAGCATTTGTACTACAGCATCTTATAAATAACATTGACAATGATTTTCATTACAGTTATTGTGTGCCCGATATAAAGATACAATCACAATATCTACAGCTTATACCATTGCAATAAAAGCTTTTAATAAAATGATATTACACAAGTAAGAGGTGCAGTATGACATTAAACGACATTTCTACCCCTGGTGTTCTCTTGGTTACTGGGATCACCGTAACAGGCTCTTTGCGACAACGACTTTATGATATGGGCGTGTGTCCAGGAACAAAGATAGATTTTGTACGAACTGCCCCCTTAACCGACCCTATTCAAGTACGTATTGGGGGTTATCATGTAGCCTTGCGTCGCTCAGAAGCCCAGTATGTTGAGGTTTCAGAAGATGCCTAATAAATTAATTGCTCTTGCAGGCCAACCAAACTGCGGTAAATCAACACTTTTTAACCTTATAACCGGGGCGCGCCAATATGTGGCAAACTACCCCGGTGTAACCGTTGAAAAGCTTGGAGGATCCTGCACCATTGACGGCCAAAAAATATCCGTTGTCGATTTACCGGGAACATATGCTTTTACTTCTTACTCACCTGAAGAAAAGGCCGCCCGCGATTTCATATTAAAAGAACATCCTGATGTCGTTATAGCTGTTGCTGATGCATCCACTTTAGGCAAAGGGCTTTACTTTGTACTGCAATTACTAGAAATGGAGCGCCCTGTTATTTTAGCTCTAAACATGATGGATGTAGCTAAAAGACGCGGGCTGAAGATTGATGTAGACTTGCTTTCCCAAAAACTAGGCATACCGGTTGTGCCCATTCAGGCCACCAATTCAAAGTCTGAAGGAAAAGCAGAGTTGATGAGTCTTGTAGGGCAATACACACAAAAAGCTCCTGAAATAAAGAATTTTTCATTGGATTATGCGGATCTTGAAAAGCACATTGAGTCTTTATCTAACGACCTTGCTCAAGTAAGTGAAGAAATTAATTATCCAAAGCGTTGGCTTGCATTAAAAATTTTCGAAGAAGATACGGCAGTATTAGAATATATGTCGAATGCAAATAGTGCTCATGGTGATCTGACAAGCAAAATTAAAGAGCATAAGGCACAAGCTGCGGCAAGCTTATCAACACCTTCTGAAGCATTTATTGCGGCAACTCGGCACCAAATGGCGCGTAATATCAGTGATGAAGTATTACATATTGAAAAGATCAATGGCGTTGTTCCTCAGTCCTTTACAGAAAAAGTAGACTCCATTGTATGCCACCGTATTATGGGCCCCATATTTTTATTCATAGTGCTTTTTTCATTCTACCATGTTTCAGTGACATACGGTAATATTTTGGCTGCCAAGGTTTGGCCTGTGTGGGGAAGTCTTGAAGCATTTATAAGTTCTGTTTTGCCGCATCAAGGCTTTTTAGAAGACCCTATTTTGCGCTCTCTTGTTGAATGGGTTGTAAAAAGCATGACGGCAGTATTAAACTATATTCCCATCTTTCTCCTTATGTTTTCTTTTGTGTACATTTTAGAAGGGAGTGGATATTTAGCGCGTATTGCCTTTATTCTTGATAAAGTTTTCCACACCTATGGTTTGCACGGGCAATCCACATTACCCTTAATTCTTGGTGGTGTATATGTGGGTGGTTGTGCCATTCCGGGGGTTGTTGCCACAAAAGCCATTCCGGATGAGCGGGCACGGTTTACAACTATCTTGGTTGTACCCATGATGAACTGCCTTGCCAAAGTGCCCTTATACCTTCTTTTGGTAAGTGGCTTCTTTGCAGCCACTGCTGGTAGCGCCATGTTTTTCATGGGCACAGTCACCTTGCTTATGGCTCTCATTGTTGCCAAATTGCTAAATTTAACTGTGCTAAAAGGCAGACCCTCAGCACCATTTATTATAGAATTACCTGCCTATCACATGCCCATTTTGCGTAATATTGTGCAAGAAACACTTTTACGTATTTGGGTATTTATCAAAAAGATTTTAACTATTGTTATGGCTGTATCCACAGTGGTCTTTATACTTGTGTCCTTCCCAGGTATTTCAGATGAACGCAAAACCTTTTATGAATCAGAGCAACAAAAGGTTGAAGATGCATTTATGAAAGCAGTTAAAGGCACTGCCTTTGCTGATAAATTTACTAAGGACGACATTTTACCGCTTATCCGCTATCAAGAAGCACTTCGTGGCAAGAAACGTGGCCTTTCGCAAGAAGAAGCTACTAAAGTTAACGAAGCGGCTTTAGTTGATTCCCCAGTGTACGCCGCCATTTCTTTACGCAAAGGAAAAGATGGCAAAAAACTAGCCTCAGCTTTACGCACCTTAGATAGTAAAAGAAAAAATTTACGTCGCGAAATTCGTCAAGAACGTTTTGAAAATAGTTACCTTGGAGCAGCCGGTAAATTCTTAGAGCCTATTACAGCAGGAGCCGGTTTTGATTGGCGCATGAATATAGCCTTGCTTTCAGCGCTAGCAGCGAAAGAGAACAGTGCCGCTACACTTGGCGCTCTCTACGGATTTGACGGTGGCCAACCCGGAGAAAACTTCGAAGCTTTTGGCTTTACTCCCCTTCATGCCTTAGCGCTTATGCTCTTTATGTCTTTATACCCCCCCTGCTTGCCTGCATCTATGATGGTTCGTGGTCAAACTGGTTCCACCAAATGGATGATTTTTTCCATATTATTCCAAATGACTATTGGCCTTATTGTGGCAACCTGCGTTTTTAGTGGCGGAAAACTGCTTGGGCTAAGTGGTACACAGGCCATGTGGACATTTTATAGTATCTGCTTGACTTTGGTACTTATACTTGGATTTATTCCATCGCACGAATCTAAACCATCTAAGGTTTTAAAGCCCATTAAAAGCTCCGCCGATTAATGGTCGAAGAAGTAATTACATGTTAATATTTAAGACTTACGCAAATTGTGCAAAGGTCTAAATAATATAAATGGAGGATAAAATGAAAAAAGGTTTATTAGTTTTAGCGGCAGTTATGTTATTGGCAATGCCCACTATGGCTCTTGCCCATAGCCCCATCTTCGATTGCTTTGACAATGGTGACGGCACCATTATGTGCCAAGGCGGTTTTTCTGATGGTTCTTCCGCCGCAGGCGTTAAAGTGCATTTGAAAGATGCCTCTGGTAAAGTTACCAAAACTCTTGCACTTGATGCTAATGGTGAAATCAGCATTAAAAAGCCAGAAGGTAAATATGCCATGGAACTTGATGCCGGTGAAGGACATAAAATCGAAGTTCCCGGTGATAAAATAGTTGAATAATAGGCTTTTGCCTATAATAATAATGAGCATTGTAATATCTGCAGATTACAAATTTTACCAACCCTAAACATCCTATATTGGAGTTTTTGATGAAAAAACAAATTCTTGCTTCCCTTGGCCTTGTGGCAGCACTTGCCGTTGCCGCACCAGCCAGTGCCCACTTTGAAATGGTATATACCGATGGCAACACTGCCATGGAAAAAGCTGAAAACTTGAACATGCGTATTGCTTTTGCTCACCCTGCTGAGTCTGGCCACATGATGGACATGGGCGGCGTTAATGAGTTTTATGCTCTTTATAAGCGTGGCGAAAACGCTCCACAAAAAATTGACTTAAAAAAATATCTTAAAGATATCAAATGGTCCTCTGCTGAAGGCAGCGGCAGTGCTTTTTCTGCAGAAATTCCAAGAAAAGAAATTCGCTCCATTGGTGACTATGTTTTTGTAGTTGTTCCTGGCTACTACATGGAAAAAGAAGAAGACATCTACATGCAGCAAATCACCAAGCTTATTGTAAACGTTGGTGGCGCTCCTACCATTTGGAATGAGCCTGCTGGTTTGCCTTGCGAAATCGTGCCTCTTATTAAACCTTATGCAACATGGTCTGGTAACGTATTCCAAGGTCAAGTGCTTTCCGGTGGCAAGCCTGTTCCCGGCGCTGAAGTAGAAGTTGAATACTTGGCCTTCCCCCCAGACATGAAAGCCAATGCTTTTGCTAAAACTCCAGTTGTAAAATATCCTAACAGCTCTCTTGTAACTCAGACTGTTATTGCCGACCAAAACGGCGTATTCACCTTTGGCCTAGCGAAAGCTGGCTGGTGGGGCTTTGCTGCTCTTGGCATTGGCCCAGACAAAGAATACAAAGGTAAAGAGCTTTCTCAAGACGCAGTTATTTGGGTTCAAGCTCAAGATATCAATAAATAATAGTTTTTTTTAAGTTTATTTAATTCAGATGGAGGGGAATTATCCCCTCCATCTCCGTTTTAATCCCTACAAAATAAAGAGTTCTTTTATGAAAAAAATACTTTTTTTTTCTTTTTTATGCCTCCTATGCATAGCTAGTTCCACCCATGCCTATGCCCATAGTGCTTTGCTCAATTGCTTTGACAATGCTGACGGCACCTTTACATGTCAAGGTGGCTATTCTGATGGCTCATCTGCAACAGGAATACGCATTGTCGTTAAAGATAGTTCTGGCAATCACTTACAAGAAGCTACACTAAATGCTGATAGTGAGGTTGTGCTACCACGCCCACAGCAAGATTTTAGCGTTCTTTTTGATGGCGGTTCTGGTCACTCCGTTGAAATACCGGGTGAAAGCATTGTAAAATAAGAGATTTTTTATGCAACAAGCACCTGTAAGCATTAAAGAGTTAAGACATAACTATGGCCGACGAGAACTTTACAATGGACTAAATCTATCTATTGAAAAAGGTAGGGTTTGTGCTTTGCTTGGCAAAAATGGAGTAGGCAAAACTACCTTAATTCAAATTCTTATGGGATTTTTACGCCCAAGCAGTGGACAATGCCGTATTTTTGGAGATTTAGCTTTTGCCATTCGTCCTGAAACTCGCGCCCGAGTGGGACTTCTTTTTGAAAAACACCTCGCGTATCAATTTTTTAGCATTGAGCAAGTAGAAAAATACACCAGGCAATTTTACCCCAAATGGAAGCCCGAACGCTTTTACAATTTGGTAGACTTACTTGGTTTACCTAAAAGCCATCGTATAGCCCACATGAGTGAAGGGCAACGTTCACAAGTAGTTTTAGGCTTAACCCTTGCCCAAGACCCAGAATTACTTATTCTAGACGATTATTCCATGGGGCTTGATGCTGGCTATCGCCGCCTGTTCATCGACTATTTATGTGAAAACTTGCGCGATGGAGACCACACCATTATTATCACTTCCCATGTCATTCAAGATATGGAACGTTTTGTAGACGATGCTGTTTTTATGCGACGCCATAAAATGGCACATCAAACGTCATTGGCTGATTTTGTAGCTCACTTTGCGTGTTACCGCCTTCCACGTCCTGATAATTTCGCAGAACTTGAAAATACTTTGAAAAGTATTCCTGATGAAATCTTAGTAAATGCCGAATGGCACAAAGACTTTGTAGAGCTTTTTATCTATGCAAATGAAGCTAAACGTAATGAAATACTACAACAGCATTCATTAACTCAACTAAATATTGAGCAAAAAGAAATGAATATGGAAGATGCCTTCATTGGCTTTACAGGGAGGTATTAAATGCATGCGTCATCCGCACTTTATGCTGTATTCTATAAGGAAGCCATTAAAACACGCTATATGATGCTCTTGCTTTTTGCGGCAAACATACTCTATATGGTATGGAATTTTATTACTTTGCGTCGCTTATTCATGCAAGACCACTCTGAAATTGTTTGGTACAGAACTGTAAATTTGGGGCAAATTCCCTATGAGGGAATGATGTTTGTACCATTTTTGACGGCAATTATTTATTGTATCTTTCAGTTTTTACAAGAAATGCGTGATGGTAGAATTCGCATAGCCTTGCATGCGCCCTGCGACTCAAGCCTTATCGTTTTATTACACGCACTTTTTGGTATGTTTTTTTTAGCAAGTATTTTTGCTTGTGATGCTCTTATCCTTTATGCAAGCATGGTGCATTACTATCCGCCTGAGGTGGGTGTCTCGGCCATCATTACCGTGCTGCCTTGGTTTATAGCAGGCTTTTATGTGTATCTTGGGGGCGCTTTTGTGCTTCTTGAACCGCAACCTAAACGCAAGATACTTGCAGCTATTGTTTGTCTAGGCCTTTGCCTTCCTTTGTTCTTATACAAAAATACGGGATTTTATATAGATATTTTGCCCTATTTTATCTTACTTATCCCAATTATGTTTTATAGCATCGCACTCTCTGCAGATGATTACAGAAATAGGTGGACAGCATGAAAACACGCATAGCCGGATTTTGCATGTATGCATTAAGTATATGCTTTTTTGCTTGGGCTTTCCCCATGTTTTACTCCCTACTTTTTGTCAAAGTAGTTGATAAAACACATATGTTCTACAGCCCTGTGGGCAATAATATGGTTTATACCGAGCAAATTCTTGAGAGAGATGTAAAAGCTGAGGAAAAGTCAGAAAACCATCATTCCGACGTGGTCTATAAAAACGAAAAAGACGATTACTTTACTCGCAATGAGTTTGAAGCACAAATTCCATTCATTTACTATAGAAATATGGAATTACGCAAACTTTTACCCATGACATTGCATGGTAAAGCCTTCGATAGTGCCACTATTCAAAAAGCACGGCGCGTTCTGGAAATGCCAGCAAGATTACTCGATGATAATGTTTATAAAGAAAAAATCTATCCACTTATAGACGCAAACCCAGGGCAAGTGGCTTTGGTACTCCCTGCTGACCGTGTGCGCTTTAGTGGTAGTGAATTTCAATTTATTGATAGTGACCTTAACGCGGTTGATGCCGAACAAAGCAAAGTCTACACACAATCTTTACTGGACAAAGGCTTTACCTTTCCCGCCAAAGGGGTTTGGGGAAACTTTACTACCTTTAAGCCATATGAGGGCGGGGTTTTTGTCGTTGATGCAGCAGGTAAGACTTTTCAAATTATTCGCAGAAGCAATAAATTAGAAATCATTCAAATGCCTTTCCCTGCCTCAGTAGTGCCTAAAAAAATAGTCATTGCTGAAGCGAAAGATCGTAAGTATTTAGGATTAGTTTTAGATACAAAAGAACGTATGTATCTTTTGCACGAAAAAGATTTTAAGCTTACGCATATACCAACACCTAACTATGTTTCCGCCGGTATGGACTTTAAACTCATTATGGATCCATTGTTTATAACGGCTGTATATTCCGACGATGCTTACATCTATGCCAGCGCCTTTAACAATGCGGAAAATCTTGCTCAAGCCCTTGAGCCATTGCATAGTTTTAAGCATCAAATGAGTAGAAATAAAAGCACCGTCATATCAAAAACTGCAGATGTACTTTTTCCCTTTAGCCTTTCATTCAATGACTTACACAGTAACAAAGGGCAATGGATACTTAAAATAAGCCCCATGTATGTAGGGTTTACATTATTATTCAATGCTGCTCTCGCTGTAGCATATGGACTATTATTCCGCAGGCATTCCCCACGACGCGTGTTCATACAATCCGGAATAATTGTAATTTTAGGAGTATATATATTCATTCCATTCTTACTTATGGAACAATACAAAGAACGTAACACGTATATTTAATAAAAATTTTAGTTACTTCTTGAGGGGGTCTGGGGGAAACTTTTTGGCGCTAGCAAAAGTTTCCCCCAGAAAAAAGAGTAATTAATATAAGCACGTTCTAATTTGTATTAAAGGCCGCATGATTTAAAGGCCCATGCCCCTTACCCGGCGTATAGGATTTACGCAAACCTAAATTAACATAGGCTTGCGCTTTCGTTACAGCTACACGTAAGGGCATGCCTAGTCCCAAATAAGTGGCAATGGCAGCAGAGAGGGTACAGCCTGTGCCGTGATTATTAATTGTGTTTACATGGGCTTGCTGCAACGCAATGGGCTCTTCATCAGGAAGACAAAGCCAATCTGTCAAAATAATAGAATTTTCGAAATGTCCGCCCTTAATGAGTACAGCCTCTGCCCCCATTTCTAATAACTTTTCGCCGGCCTTTGCCACATCATCGACAGAGTGTAAAGAAATTCCCGTTAAAAATTCCGCTTCTGGTTTATTAGGCGTCAGCAAGGTTGCCAAGGGCACAATAATTTCTTTCAGTGCCGCTACAGCGTCTTCTTGCAATAAGGTATGCCCACTTTGACTCACACAAACCGGGTCTACCACCAAGGGAAAATCCATCTTTTGTAATTGAGCTGCCAAGGCTTGCATTATTTCAGCAGAAAAAAGCATGCCTGTTTTGGCCGCCACCACAGGGAACCCTGACAACACCGTTTGCAATTGTTGCACGGCAAAGCTGGGATCGGGCGCATGAATTGCTGTGACACCTTCCCCATTTTGAGCTGTTAATGCTGTAATAACGCTGACACCGTAGCCACCAAGGGCCATGATAGTTTTTAAATCTGCCTGAATACCAGCACCAGCACCAGAGTCTGATCCGGCTATGGTTAAAATATTGGGTGGTTGTAACATCCTCACTCCTTGGCAATGTGTTAATATCTACTGAAGACAATTACATACCTTTTTTGCAAAATATACAAGTAAAATAAAAAAAGGATGGCTTTGCTTATGCAAAACCATCCTTAAATTTTTGTGAAAATACAATCTTCACACTTTAAAAAGTATATTTTTATACAAGTTTTTTTATTAATACTTTTTATCAAATAGTGCTTTTATATATCTTGTTATTTTTTCAAAGTCTTGGCTACGGTTTCACCAAATTTACCCAGCTCTTTTACCACAGTAATACCTGCTTCTTCCATGGCCTTAATTTTGTCTTCTCCGCGCCCCTTAGAGCCTGAAATAATAGCACCGGCATGTCCCATGCGCTTTCCAGGAGGAGCCGTTAAACCGGCAATAAAACCAAAGACAGGCTTAGGATATTTTGTATCCTTAATATATGCTGCGGCTTTTTCTTCATTGTCACCGCCGATTTCACCCAAGATGCATACGGCTTCTGTTTGTGGATCATCACGGAAAAGCTCTAGCAATTCCACAAATTTTAAACCGGGAATAGGATCACCGCCCATGCCAATAACCGTACTTTGACCAAGGCCATGACTGGTAAGTTGATGTACAGCTTCATAGGTTAATGTGCCGGAGCGACTGATCAGTCCAATATTACCTTGAGTATGAATATATCCTGGCTGAATGCCAATTTTGCACTTACCGGGGCTAATAAGGCCGGGGCAGTTAGGGCCGATAAGCTTGGTCCCTTTGGCGTTTAAATACGCTTTGCAACGTACCATATCTAGTACAGGCACATGCTCGGTAATAATAACAACAAGTTCAATACCAGCATCAGCTGCTTCACAAGCACCATCGGCACAACCGGCAGCCGGTACAAAAATTACTGAAGCGTTAGCACCGGTTTTCTCCACAGCTTCCTTGACAGTATTAAACACTGGCACGCCAAGAACTTCTTGACCGCCCTTACCAGGGGTAACCCCTGCCACAATATTAGTGCCATAATCCAGCATTTGTTGCCCGTGGAATTGGCCTTCGCGTCCTGTCAACCCTTGCACCACCACACGGGTGTTTTCATCAATAAGAATACTCATGTGGTTTCTCCTAGGCTTGTTTTGTCAATTCTGCAATTTTTTGTGCAGCATCGGCCATGCTATTGGCTGTTACAATGGAAACACCGCTTTCGGCCAAAATCTTACGCGCTGCTTCCACATTGGTACCTTCCATACGCACCACAAGAGGTAGTTGTAAATCAATCTCTTTCACCGCTTGCACAACACCCTCGGCCACAATATCGCAACGCAAAATTCCACCAAAAATATTAATTAAAATACCGCGCACATTGGGGTCTGAAAGCATTACTTCAAAGCCCTTCTTCACCATTTCAACATTGGCACCGCCGCCGGCATCCAAAAAGTTAGCAGGTTCTGCACCGGCTTGTTTAATGGCATCCATGGTCGCCATGGCAAGGCCGGCACCATTAACCATGGTACCCACATAACCATTGAGGCGCACATAGTTCACACCTAATTGTGCTGCTTTGCGCTCTAAGGGATCGGCTTCATCTGGATCTTCCATGGCTTGCACATCGGGCTGACGCTTTAGGGCGCTTTCATCAAAATTCATTTTGCCATCAACAGCGTGCAAGTTTCCTTGGCTCGTAATGGCTAAAGGATTAATTTCCACTTGTACGGCATCTTTTTCTACACAAAGGCGTACTAAATTGGTAATCAATGCCACGCCCTGAGTAACTTGTGCAGGAGTTAAGCCGCAACCAAAAAGCAGTTGACGAGCTTGAAAAGGCCATACCTTATGTGAACCATCAAGACGCACGACTAAAATACGTTCAGGAGTTTTTTCCGCAACTTCTTCGATGTCCATGCCACCGTCTGGCGAAGCCATAATGGTTAAACACTCAGCACCGCGGTCAAGCACTACAGCAAGATATAGCTCTTTTTCAATATCTGTACCTTCTTCAATCAATACCTTCTTGACCAATTGCCCCTCAGGGCCTGTTTGATGCGTAACAAGCTGCATGCCTAGAATAGCTTTGGCGGCAGCCTCTGCTTCTTCCAAACTTTTACACACCTTCACACCGCCACCCTTACCACGGCCACCGGCGTGAATTTGTGCCTTGACTACCCATACAGGGCCCGTCAACGTTTTGGCCACAGCTATGGCTTCTTCTACAGTGCTTGCCACACCACCCTGAGAAACCGGCACGCCGTATTGTGCCATAAGCTCTTTAGCTTGATATTCATGAATGTTCATATTCTTTCCTAAATATTTTTTGAAGATTTTCTAGTAGGGGAAGCTTTTAGAAAAAGCTTCCCCAAAAAATCTTTTTTCCTTAGTCCACTAGAGGTTTTGCCAATTCAATACCCAGATGCAAAGCTTTTTTGTTATTTTCATGAAAAGCACGTGGGAAGCGTGCTTCTAGCACACTTTCAGCAGCCTGCACTGAAATAACACCTGTTAAGGTCATGAGTGCACCCAAAACCACCACGTTAAGTGCTTGGGGCTTACCTAGGGTATCCATAACAGCTTGATACATGGGTAAAGGCTTGCGCAAAGCATCCACACGAGGATCCACATTAACCAAGTCACTATCATACAAAACCATACCACCGGGACGAATGAGCGGTAAATATTTGCTCATAGCCTCATTGGTTAAAGCCACTAAGTAGCCGGGTTCACTAATTTTGGGGTAATAAATAGGCCCGTCACAAATAATAACGTCAGAGCGCGTAGCACCGCCGCGAGCTTCTGGGCCGTAAGATTGCGACTGCACGGCATTATGACCGCCATAAATGGCAGCAGCATCTGCCAAAAGGATAGCCAAGGAGATAACGCCCTGCCCTCCGGAACCAGACAATAAATAACGTTGTGTTTCCATAACTTACCCCTGCAACTTCGCAACTAGTTTTGCATATTCTTCGCAATATTCCGGTTTTGTATCATCGCGGAAGATACCTCTAGGAATAAGCGTTGGATCTTCCTCTAACTTCTTAGAACCAAGAGGAGCCGTGCCATCGCGATAGCTTTGCATAAGCTCCACTGCGCCACCAATTTTATTCTTGCGACCAAAGTAGGTGGGGCATTGCGACATGATTTCAATGACAGAAATACCCTTATGTTGCATGCCTTTTTTAATATACGAAATACACTCTTTTACATGGAATGTAGTAGTACGTGCCACAAAAGTAGCGCCAGCGCCAAGAGCTAATTGCACGGTATCAAAAGCAGCATCAATGCTTTTATAAGGAGCTGTAGTGGCTAAAATACCTTCACCGGATAAGGGAGAATATTGTCCGCCGGTCATTCCATAAATACGGTTATTCATTACAATAACGGTAAGATCGATGTTACGACGACACGCATGAATAAAATGGTTACCGCCAATAGCTGTAGCATCGCCATCACCCATGGGCACGATAACATTCAAAGATGGCTTAGCAAGTTTTAAACCTGTGGCACAAGCAAGAGCACGTCCATGCATGGTATGCATGGTGTGGAAGTCACAATACCCAGAGATACGCGCAGAACAGCCAATACCGGACACCATGGACATATCAGAGTTATGAATTTCTTGTTCTTCCACAGCATGTAAAATGCTATTTAAAATGGTACCGTGACCGCAACCAGGACACCAAATATGTGGAAAGAAGCGCTCACGAATATATTTTTTAAATTGAGACATGCTAGAACCCCCTGCCTTCAATGGTACGCATAACAGCACCAATATCCTTAGGATTAACCAAAACACCGTCCATACGATTCACAAGGTACACACGGTCAGGGTTTACTGCAACGCGTTTCACTTGTTCTTTCATATGTCCCATATTCATTTCTACTACAAAGATGTTCTTGGCATGCTTTGTTTTTTCACGCACCATTTGACCAGGGAAAGGCCACAAAGTTTGCAGCTCTAAAAGGCCAATACGATCGCCTTTGCTACGACGTGCTTCCACCAATTCGCGAGAAGAGCGAGCAGAGGCACCATAAGAAACAATAATATGCTCTGCGTCTTCTAAGTGATATTCTTTCCAGCGTGCTAAAGTATGCGCACGGTTTTCTATTTTATCTACCAAATGATGAATGGCAGCATTTACGATTTCAGGTTTTTCTGTGGGGAAACCAAAAATATCATGGTACAAGCCTGTTACATTATAACGATGCTTGCCACCAAAGTCAGAAATAGGTAAACGGCCGTCTTCACGTGGTAAGTAAGGGTGATAGTTAAAACCTTCTTTTACCTTAGTATGTAAACGCTCTACCACTTCAATTTCACCCTTAGGTGGAATAACAAGCTTTTCGCGCATATGGCCCACGACTTCATCTAAAAGAATGATAACAGGCGTACGATACGTTTCTGCAATATTAAAAGCATCTACAGTAATAGTGAAAACATCTTGGATAGAAGAAGCTGTCAACACAACTTTACTATGGTCACCATGGGTACCCCAACGGGCTTGGTTTACATCCCCTTGAGCCACCTTAGTAGCAAGACCAGTGGAAGGGCCGGCACGTTGCACATCTACAACCACACAAGGAATTTCTGCCATACATGCATAACCAATGGCTTCTTGCTTTAAAGAAAATCCAGGGCCAGAGGTAGCAGTCATGGCTTTAGCACCTGCAAGAGAAGCACCGCACACAGCGCACATGGAGGCAATCTCATCTTCCATCTGAATGAAAGTGCCGCCACGCTTTGGCAATTGAACGGCTAACTCTTCAGCAATTTCTGTAGATGGGGTAATGGGATATCCGGCAAAAAAGCCCACGCCGGCATACAGAGCACCTTCAACACAGGCAGCATTGCCTTGTACAAAAACGGTTTTATTCGCACTCATTATGCCACCTCTTGTTTCTTGCCTTTGGCAGGCTTTTGGCTTTTATCCACGACAATAGCAAGGTCTGGACAGTAAAGCTCACACATGCCACAGACAATACATTTTTCCATGTCATGAACGGCTTTTTCTTGAACCAAACTCAAAGCGCCTTTTGGACAGAATGCGACACAAACGCCACAGCCTTTACACCAAGGTGTATTAATAGTTACTGCCCCCATATAGTTCTCCAATGGGTGCGCCCCTTAAAAGAAGCGCTGTTGTATTGTGAAAGTATTTAGATTCTCTGAACCTAAAAAAACAACCATGTTCTACACTTCATTCTCTCAATGTATAAAACAAAAGGAATATAAAAAAATAAAACCTTTCAGTCTAGAGGAAATTGCACTTTTTTTTTCAATTTATTCATTTTCATTAACTAGCTATTTATATTAAAATTTCACTAAAAAAACTGCTCATACATTCTGTTTTTCAAGATTTTTTTATACAGTACCCTCATAGATAGCATTCTAAACTTATAAGTAATCGATTTGATCAAATGAAAATTAACTTCAAAAAAATCTTGACAACTTCCCATGACTTGGCATCATATTTTTTTGGAGGTACTATGTTAGAAGAGCACATCACCACCTTTAGTGAAGGACACATTACCCTAAAGCATGAAGCCTTTCATGACGCTGGTATTGGAAAAAAAATTACCATGTTTTTAAAATTTTACCCCGGCATAAAAAAAACGCAACTAGACAAAGATGCCGGAACCTTAGAAATCGAATATGACGCTAAGCGCTTGCATAAGGAAAAAGTTATGGAACTGTTAGCTCAAGGAAAGTCTTGGCTTACCAGCACTTAAAAATAATGCAGCAAAGAGTTTTAATGTTCATAGCTGTTGCTTTTTCAAGCAGGAACATTGTTCAAATTCCATTAGCATATCCTAAACATTAGTAATGATATTACAAAGAGTGCATATAGTGGGCTTTGTTGCTTCCAGCAGGGGTAGGATTACTGTTGAAGCTTTGTGTGTTTGTGTGGCGCGGAAATGGTGCGCTGGCTGATAGTAGTTCTATCAATGAAATTTAGTGCATTGCTTCCAGCAGGGGTAGAGGGTTCAAGGGGGCCTTCGTCCCCCGGCCACCCTCTACACAC
>CAYJAD010000050.1:0-19171 GCA_964368075.1 uncultured Desulfovibrionaceae bacterium
CTCGTGGTTCTTTAATCCACTACCTTAGCGTAAAAGATTCTGTTATTGAGAATTACCAAATTGTTTCTGCAACGCTTTGGAATTGTAGCCCTCGTGATGACAAGGGTGTTCGTGGTATTGTAGAAGAAGCTCTTCTTGGCGTAGAAGTTCCCGATGTGGAAAATCCTGTCAATGTGGGACGTTTGATACGTTCCTATGATCCATGACTAGGCTGTGCCGTGCACGTGTTGCACGCTGAAACAGGTAAAGTTACTGTTGTGGATTTAAGCAAATAGTTTAAAACATCAGTATATCTTTAAGCCCTTCTTTTGTATAAAGAAGGGCTTTTTTGTTGTGTAAAAATATACATTTTAGCATTTTTTTGTGAAATTGTGCTTTTTACAAGGAAATAACTTGCATTAAACTAAAGCTTACGTTATTTTTTTGAAAATATATTGCGAATAGCAATTTGATGAAGAAAAAACTTGATTTTTCTTTAAGAATTAACACATTTTATGGTTATTCACGAAAAAAGTTTTCAGACAAGATGCTAAAAGTACTTTGTGTTGAAAATGTTAAGAATGGCTTATTAAAAATGTGTTTTTTATATCCTTATGCTTTTGTTTGAGGAATATTTGTTTTGTAATAGGTAAGGGGAATTTATAAACTTTTAGTTGATGAGCGAGGTTTTTATGGCAAAATCTATGTATGCATTATTGCTTGTGATGTTTTTAACTGCAGCAGGTATAGGAGTTGTTCCTAGCGCTATGGCTGAAGAGCGAAAACCTGTCTCCATTGAAGAGGGGTCTCCTTTACCTTTGCGAGTGCTGACACGTCCTAAAGCTGTGCTTTACGGCGATGCCTCTGAAGCAAAGCTCATTGAAGGCCAGCTTCCAGTTTTTAAACCCTTTTTTGTCTACACACGCCCCGGCGGTGAATCTCGTGCTACCGGTGACGGATGGTATGAAGTAGGCACCGATGAAAAAGGCACCATTGCAGGTTGGATAAAAACATCTGATGTGTTTGAATGGAAACAAACCATGTGCTTGACTTTTAGTCACCCTCAAGGCCGTAAGCCTGTACTTATGTTTGAAGAAGAAGAAAGTCTTGATGCTTTGTTAAAAGAAATGCCTGATAAGCGTGAAGGGGACGTGGCCAAATTATACGCAGACATTGATGCCGCTGCTACAACACCTCTTCCAGAAGATTTTCCCATTGTTTCCATGGAGCCAAAATTGGCTGTAGATGTGACGAAGCAATTTTATTTGCTTCCCATTCTTGAGCATAAAACCATCACCATGGAAAGCTATGAAGGGCGCATGCTACGCCTTGCTGCTGTGAGCGGCAAGGCCGACGAAAAACGCGAAAAACCTGCAGAT
The DNA here is from genome assembly GCA_964368075.1 of uncultured Desulfovibrionaceae bacterium. Lineage (GTDB taxonomy): Bacteria > Desulfobacterota > Desulfovibrionia > Desulfovibrionales > Desulfovibrionaceae > CAYJAD01. Next base: position 1,359 of record CAYJAD010000050.1, read on the forward strand.
ATTCGCGTGAACCAAGAAGCGCTGAAAGCTGTTACTGTGACGGAACAAGATGTAGCTGCAACAAAGAAAGACGCTAAATTTGATATAGTATGGGTTATGGATACCACGCGCAGTATGCAACCTTATATTGAAGAAGTGCGCAATACTTTAGAAACCATGAGTAAGAGTTTGGCTGCCAAACCAGAGATGGCAGAGCGTATAAAATTTGGTCTTGTTGCGTATAGAGATTCTGAAGAAATTAAAGATATAGGTTATTTAACAAAGAATTTTACGCCGGAACTTCAAGACGTTACTTCCTTTGTGACCACACTTGGCGGCGTAAAGGAAACCACTACAGACTCTGTGGACTTAAATGAAGATATGTTTGCTGGCGTAAAGAGTGCCATCGAAAGTGCCCCTTGGCGTGATGGTTCTGCGCGCTTTGTTATTGTGGTGGGTGACGCTCCTTCTCACGAGCCCGGACACAAGTGGAACAGCACCAATTTAGATGAAAAAAGTTTGCGTGAATTGGCCACGAAAAATAATGTGACTATATTGGGCATACATGTAGCACCCAAGGTAAAGAAAAAATATAATCGCCTTGCCATGAAGCAATTTACAGCTTTAACCAGCAACAAAGGAACACTAGAAGCAGGTTTTTGGTCTGTTTCTTCTAAGGATAAGAAAGTTTTTGTAGAAAAATCACAGCAGTTTACTACATCTTTTTCTGACGCCTTAGAAAAAATGCTTGCAGAAGCTAACGCTTTACCAGAGCCCAAAGCCACTCCAGAAAAAGTGGCTGCCAAACCTGAAGAAAAACTTGTAGAAAAGCCTGAAGAAAAGAAAGCCGGACAATTAAGCCAAGAAGGGCTTGATAATATTATTAAAGCAGCCACAGTGACTTGGGTAGGTAGAGCAGCAGAAGTGCAAGCCCCCAATGACATTGAAGCCTGGGTTACCGATAAAGACTTGGAAGACCCTTCCATCCAAGCTTTGGAAGTGCGCTTGTTGATAACAAAACGGCAATTGGATAGCCTTGCTGTCATGCTAAACGATATCATCACCGCCGGTGCAGAGGCTCAAATGGGCAGCGCAGACTTCTTTACATCTTTACAAGCTGTGTCTGCCACTGCATCACGTAATGCCGATCAATTAGCTAAAGCTAAATCCTTACAAGAATCTGGTTTTGTGCCTGCTTTCTTAAAAGGCTTGCCTTATGAAAGCCAAATCATGACTATGTCTTCTGAATTATGGGAAAGTCTTGGTCCGGATGAGCAAGATCAATTTATCGAAAGCTTGCGTGCAAAAGTTGCAGCGTATCAAAGCATACACGGCACGCCAGACCAGTGGGTAGCGCTGAATCAAGGCGATGCACCAGACGATTATGTAACCCCTATTCCTTTAGAGTTATTACCATAATGCTATTATCTGCACGAGATGTACGCTTAACGCGCGAAAAAAATGAGGCCGTTTTTAATCTATCGGTTCCTATGTTGTCCTTACAAGCTGGCGACATTATTGCCGTAGTAGGTCAAAGTGGTTGTGGAAAATCCACCCTGTTGGATATTCTGGCTCTCATATTACGTCCTCAACAAGGCGAAATGTACTTACAAGGTGCAGATCAAGCAAAAATATCCCTTATGCAAGCCAACGCACCTACGTTGGCTCGCATAAGGCGTCAAAGTTTAGGCTATGTGTTGCAATCTGGCGGGCTGTTGCCCTTTTTAGATGTGCGTGAGAATATTTTACTTCCTGCGCGTTTGCTTGGTCAGAACGAGGCTACAACACATACATGGTTTCATGAATTAGTGGACGCTTTGGGCATTGCGAACCAAGTGTTAAAAAAACCACAACACCTTTCCGGTGGACAAAGGCAAAGGGTGGCCATTGCTCGGGCGCTCATTCATAAGCCTGCTGTAGTTTTAGCCGATGAACCTACCGCCGCTGTAGACAGCGGTGCCGCGGAAAATATTTGTACTATCTTTCGGCAAGTGGTGCAGCACAGCGGAGCCGGGGCTATTATCGTAAGTCATGATAGAGAACTTATGGCGCGCCATGCCGATGCCCGAGCAGAATTTGAATTGAAAACAGACGCACAAGGTCATGTGCATTCCACATTGCTTTGGCCTTCTTCGCATGTTCCGTCTGTGCAGGGGCGTATATATGCGTGAGTTTTCAGCTGTAATTTGGATGGCCTGTAAAGATTTGCGCCACGATGCACGCATGACATTGTGTCTTGTGCTCACGGTGGCAGCCATTGCCTTACCTCTACTTCTTTTCTTTGGTTTGAAAAATGGGGTAGTAGAAGTCATGCGTCAGCGAATGATAAATGATCCGGGATTTATGGAAGTTATCCCTCAAGGTACTTCTACCTTTGATGCCGCATGGTTTGAAAAATGGGCAAAGAGCCCTCATGTGGGTTTTGTGGTACCTAAAACACGTGAATTAGGTGTGTCTGGGGCTTTTCATAACGCAATCACAAAGAAAACTGTTCGTGCAGATATGCAACCCACCGGTCAAGGGGATTGGTTGTTGCAATCTTATCGTGTGACTATACCACAAGAAGATAGTGGCGTGCTCACAACCAGTCTTGCACAAAAACTTGGCGTACAGAAAGGGGATAGTCTTGATGTGCGCATTTCACGCCAAAAGAAAGGCGGCGGCCTTGAAACGGTTACTCGAACTTTGCGCGTACACGATATTTTGCCACAGCAAGCATCGGGGCGCGATATGGTCTTTGTGCCGCTAGTTCAATTGGAGCGCATGGAAGCCTATCGTGATGGTTTTGGTGTAGAGACGTATAATTGGCCGGGAGAAAAGCCCCTTGCGTATCCTGTATTTTACTCGGCAATACTTTATACCAAGCAAAGCCTTGATCCCATTGTGAGCGCACAAGTGCGCCAACGTACAGGTTTTGTGCGTTTGGATAGCACGCAAAGTTACGCTGTCAAAGGTTGGCATGCGACACTTTTAGAATCAGGGAATTTACCCATAAGCCTTTTTAAAATTCAAGAACTACGCAATATTATGCGTGGTAAAGAGTTCGCTGTCGTTCCCTTAGGCGGAAGACCCGATGAACCTTTAACTCTTTTTGCACAAGAGAGCGGTAAAGAGAGCAAAGAAGCTTTTCCCTTACAGTTGACATCCACTGCGTTGTGGGCCTCTGAAGCTTGGGAAGGTATACATCCCATAGCGTCGGGTCCTGAGGCTATGGCCATAGATTTTTGGCAAGATGTGAAGCATAGTCCTAATATCTTGCTTGTTTCCACAGAGATAGCTGCCCGCTTCCCCCTTGGGAAGGCTGTCGTACAAGTACAGCCAAGTGTTGAACAAGGCGAAGAGGGGGAAAACATTACTTTTCCCATGATAGTGCAAGCACATGATGCCGTGCCAGCAAATACAGCGATAATGGCACCGGGGCTGATAAGTCGCTTGAATTTGCTTTTTACGCGTCCTTTGCAGGCGCAGGTACATGCAGAACTTGCAAGCAAAGAAATTTCACTATTGCTAGGGCGACAAAACTATTCCCGCTTTCGTATGTATGCACGCTCCTTAGATGATGTGGCACCCTTGGCGACGCAATTGGAAAAAGAAGGTGTCATTGTGAAAACACGTGTGGCCGATATTACACGTGTACAGCAGATGGATCAATATCTCTCCTTGATTTTAGGCCTTATTGCTGGGGCTGCCGTGGCAGGGGGCGCCATATGCTTACTTGCTTCGTTGTATGCCAGTGTGGAGCGTAAACGCCGAGCCCTTGCCGTGCTGCGTTTATTGGGGATACATGGCACAAGTCTTTGTGCATTTCCTCTTACGGCGGGCTTTGTGATGACAGGGCTTGGTATGTTGCTTTCCTTGGGGTTATTTCATGCAATTGGTTACTATATGAATATGCTAGCGCAAGACTTTACCTTGCCGGGCGAAGTGTTGTGCAAGCTTGGTTTAGAACAACAACTTTGGGCTGTTCTGTGGGCTTTACTAGCAGCCATGCTGGCTGGTCTTGCTGCTGCCATGCGTTTATTGAAAATAGAAGCTGCAGAAAGTTTACGTGATGAATAGTAGAGGTGATTATGAAAAAAGGTAGTATTGCTGTATTGTTTTTTCTATGGGCGGTGTCTGCCTCCTTATCTGTGGCGGTAGCAAATCCTTTATGTAATCCAAAACCTTCTGAGGGAGACTTAATTATTCCCGGTCCTCAGGGGACGTGTTTTGCTTTTCGTGCCATTGAGGTAGAGGCGGCCACCCCTATGCATGGAGAAATATTCTATATGGGCGATGCCGAAAGCGAAGATTTTCGCACCCCTGTTACCAAAGTTATGGTGGGGGGGACTTTTGCTAGCGAAGAAGACGAAAATCAATGGTTTTATTATCTAGGAAAATACGAAATAACTCGTGGACAATACAGAGCCGTTATGGGGGCATTACCGGTAAGCCTTAAAGATACAGAAGCAAATGCAGAAAAAGACAGTCTACCGGTAACTAATGTATCATATTTTGAAGCCATACAATTTATGGACAAACTTAATCAATGGTTTTATGCCAATGCTTTAGATGCCATGCCCACTGCTGGCAGATTTCCCGGATTTGTTCGTTTTCCTTCGGAGGCAGAATGGGAATTTGCGGCACGTGGTGGTAAAAAGGTAGATAAAACACTTTTTGAAGCCGCCACAGTATACGGCGATAAATTGGGTGCGCATGAATGGTTTGGTGGGCATAAGTCTTCTCATGGTAAAATAAAGAAAATTGGTTTACTCAGTCCTAATCCTGTGGGTATTCACGATATGCTTGGCAATGTGCAAGAAATGACTTTAAGCCAGTATCAAGTGCGCTATTATGAAGGAAGAAGTGGCGGTTTTGCCAGTCGCGGAGGTTCCTATATTATGGATGGCGACAAGCTGCGTTCTGCACAGCGTCAAGAAGAACCTTTTTATCTTGTACGCGGTGGCAATAAAATTACCCCTAATACAAAACCTACTTTAGGTTTTCGCTTGGCTATTTCTGCGCCCTTGCTTACCGACAAATCGGCCATTGAAGAATTAGAAGATGCCTATGAAGAATATATGGAAGGGCAAAACCAATCTGAAACAAAACAAGGGGCAAGGCAACTTTCGCCGGCGGAACTTTCGGTGGCTCCCATAAGCGATCAGGCCGGTGCATCCGTGTATGACGCTTTAGTTCGGGTACAAAAGCTGCGGCAGGCCTCTCCTGAAGATGCTGTGAAAATTTTGAATCAAGAGCTGGCCTATGCTGAAAATGCTTTACGTAAAACCGTTGAAATACGGAACCAAGCCGACGCGGATAATGCTTTGGGTTGGTTGCGCCAAACACATTTTTTGAGTCAAGAATTGAGAAAAGTCCTTCAAAATCGTCAATACACAGAAGCGCGTATTGAGAAGCTAGAAGGGCAAAAGAGTCAAGAAGGGTGGAAAAAGCGCCTTGCTGTTCAAATTTTTTCCATTGAAAGGTTTTCAGAGCGTTATGGGGAAGGCATTGAAGAGCTTTCCAACTTGCCTGTAAAAATTGTGGAGGAAGCCTTTGTTAAGCGGAAAAAAGATATTGAAAAAGATATTGAAAAAGGCATGACCCGTAAGGAAGTGGACCTTGCCTTACAATTGCTTGGTATACTGCAAGGGCATTATAAGGAATATTTTAAAACTAAAAGAGCAGATACCGAAAAATGGCGTTTACACTTTGAGCAAACGCTTGAAGCAAATAATTTATAAAAACAAGAAGTGTCGTCACAGGGTGACTTATGTACTATACGAGGATGAGGGCTTTATTTTGCAATGTTGCATTTTGTTAAAGCCCATAGTACTAGTTGATTGAAATTACATGTGGAAAAATGACCGAAACACTTCAAAAACCTACAAAACTGGGAGGATGTATGAAAAGACTTATTCCATTTTTACTTTGTTTTGCCTTGGTGCTACCAGGGTGCGCAGCAAAAACGGATGATGGAACACGCACCGTAGCAGAAGGTACTGGCGCAGGCGTTGTAGCCGGTGCAGTGCTAGGCGGTATTTTAGCCATAGCCACGGGCGATGCCAAATGGGTGGCCATTGGTGCAGGTGTAGGTGGTGTGATAGGTCTTGGCGCAGGCGTGTATGTTGCTAAAAAGAAAGAAGAATATGCTACGCAAGAACAATGGTTAGATGCTTGTATTAAAGAGGCACAATCTTCTAATAAGGCCATTGCTTCTTACAATGCGCAATTGCGTAAGCGTTTGGGAGAGCTTAACTTAAAATCTACTAGGCTTGCCGCAGACTATAACAGACAAGCCGCAAAAGCTTCAGATATGAAAGCTATGCAAAATGCCATTGCAGAACAACAAAAAGCTAACGATACTTATATCTCTAATGCTGAAAAGCAAATTGCAAGACAGAAAGGTTATGTTCGTGATGCACGTGCTGAAAAGAAAAATGAGCAAGCTGCAATTATTGAAGAAGAAATTTCCAGAATGGAAGTGCAAGTGGCCGAGTTGCGCGAAGAATCAAGTAAGCTTGCCAGCATGTCCATGCGTGTATCCATCTAATATTTCCTAAAGAAAGGATATGTCATGTCACATAAAAAACTCTACATTCCGGTGCTTTTATCGACTATGTTGCTTGGCGGTTGTCTTGGAGTAGGCACCACAGACCCCAGTAAAGGTGGTTTTTTCTCTTATAATCCTAAGGCTTATGAAGAAAGATTGTCACAAAGAGAAACAGCGCTGAACAGCGCAGAAACACAACAGCGTAGGGCGTCTGCGCACAGTGCTGCATTAGAAAAAGAAGTGGGCAAAAAAACAAAAAGCGTAGCACAGCAAGAAGCACAATTGCGCGCCATGCGTGATAATGTATCTTCTTTGCAAGCGCGTCTTAATAGTTCTAATGCATCACAAAATCAGCAATTGGCTGCGCTTAAGTCTCGCGCCGATGTTTTGCAAAAAAATACACAGTCCGTTCCTTCTGGGCAGTCAGAAAGTGAGCGTAAGGCATATTTAGCTGAATTGCAGAGAGAATATACTAGTTTGCAAAGCGATATGGACGCCTTGCTCATGGAGTAATAGAGTGCAATATTGCCTAGTTTTATTTTTGTTTCTTATGGGGGTAGCGTGTCCGCTTGTGGCGGATGCGTTGCCCGCTAAATCTGTGGTGAAAGTGGTACGTGATAAAGCACTTTCACCACCATCCCAAGAAAGACTTACCCAATTTAGGGGCTTGGGAAAAGCAAGCAATGTCCAAATTCGTAATTTTTTGCAGAGCTTTGACCAGTGGTCTCAATGGACTTCTAAGAAAGAGCTTTCTGAGCAAAAAAAACGCAGCGCTGCCAATAACGGCAGTATTGGCATGGATGTAGTGCGCAATAAATCTGGTGAATTTGTCTGTGTCCCTTATCCACAAGGGCCGGCTCATAAAGCTGGTATTCAGGACGGGGACGTTCTTATTGGTATGTATACTACGGAAGATGTACGCAGTTTATCTGGCCCTGTGGGGAGTACTGCCACTTTTTCCGTAAAGCGAAATCTTTCCAGCCTTTCTTTTACCATTACACGTCAAAAGGTGACACCCCCCCATGTACAATTTGTACAGCACAATGGTTTTGCACGTATTAGAATATGGCGTTTTGACAAGAAAACTCCTGCTCTTTTTGCAAAAAATCTTTCTAAAGCGCAAATGCAGCCTATCATATTTGATTTGCGTGGAAATATTGGGGGTGATATTGTTTCTGCGCTTACGTGTGCGGCGGAGTTGTTGCCGCAAGGTTCCGTGCTTGGCATGGCGCAGATGCGTACAGACACGAAGTCACGCTCTTTGACAAAGAAAAATCGTAAAGCTGCCAAATTAGGCATATATGGCGATTTGTATCCACTTTTTATTTGGCAAGATGAACTCACCGCCAGTGCAGCGGAAGCTTTTATTTTGGCTTTGGTAGAAAATGACCGTGCTAAAAATGTTGGTGGCAATTCCTTTGGTAAAGGACAAGCACAAAGTGTTTTTTTCTTAGATCATAACAGGCTTGTATTAACAACGGAAAACTTACTTAGCCCACAAGGTTATGATTGGAATAATGTGGGCATTCGCCCCAGTGTTATAACCTCTACCTCCTTGGATAATCTTATAAAAGTAACCGCTGATTTGTTACGTATGTACTAAAATGTATTCACTTTTTTAAGTACATACCTTTTTGATGCATTTATACTGTACTAGTTGAAGCGTTTTGAGGGGATGGGGGGAGTTTGAGGGGGAAGGGGAACTTTTGGGCTTTGGCAAAAGTTCCCCTTCCCCCCTCAAGAAATTAATGCATCAAAGCTTCCAAAAAATATTTTTTCAAAGTGCTTATTTTTGAAAAAATATATCATTTTATGTCTAAAATACTACTTTTGCCTCTTTTTCAAGTGAAATATTGTATAAATTAGAAGTTTTTTTCATTGCGCGGGGTATTGTATATGCCTCGTGTAATGTTTATATTGTACCAAGTTTTTAAAAGACAAAGTTACTTCACGCGCCACTGCTGGTGCCATAAAGTATGTAGGTAAAGGTATATTTTATATATGTTTTGTTATAAAAAAATTGTTTCTTTTTCCTTTTCATTTTTGATGTTTTTTTCTTTGTGTGCATACGCTGGCACAACGGCAGAGGAATTGTTTCAAAAGGCTCAAGAAGAGTTTCCTCTTATGGAAAAAGATGTTTCTGTAAAAGACTATGCTAAAATTTTAGAAGTATATGGCCCAGCCGCCAAGGCAGGAAATATATCGGCCATGGGCCTTTGTGTGGCTATCTTGGTACGAGAGAAAAAATGGGATCAGATTTATCCTTATTTGGCTCCATTAGATACGATGAATGCTCAAGAAATACATCTTTCTGAGCAAGACCTGCTCATCATGCGTAAGCAAATACGTCTTTCTTCGCAGGATTTTTTGTTAGGCAGCATGTATAAACTGCTTAGTCAACTTTATCTTATAGGCCTTGGTACAAAGCAAGATTATGTAAAGGCTCAAAAAAACTTAGAAAAAACAACTTCCATCCCTAAATATACCATTCGCCATAAACCTGACGCAAGCTACTTTAAAGATCCTTCCTCGGTGGCTTCTCAAAAAGCCTTTTGGGAGTATACGCGAGTATTACCGGGGGCGGAGATATTTTTGCTTAATAGATTGGCCTTGGGGGAAAAGGGCTATGATATTGAACGCGATTTAAAAAGATTTGTTCGCTATAAAAATACGGCGCAAGAACTAGCTTTTTATGAAGAACATATGAGTGATGCTTTAGTTACTATTTTAGGCTACAGAATCGCCTTGCTTATGTTAGAATTTAAAGAGTTTTCTACAGAAAATATACAAAAGGTACATGATATTTTACAGGTGGTAGCGGAGAAAAAACCTTCAGCCAAGTCTTTATTACAGTATCTTCCGAAAAGTCTGCAAGATAAAGCAAGTATTGATGCTTTAGTGCAATTTTATATCAAAGAAAAAATGCTTTCTCAAATGCCGCCTTGGTTACTTGTCCATTTTACACATCAAATAGACTCTGGCATTTTAAAAAAACCGCTAGCGCAAAAATTTTCTCATTCTATGAGTGCAGAAGAGCAAGCGCTTATGGCGCAATATGATGCGGCTAAAGACAAGGCTGCATATATAAAAGCTTTATCAAAAAGTTTTGCGCGTGAAAAATATTATGCTTATAAATTCCATATGTACCAAGACATAGCAGAGAATTTCCCAGACCTTTTGGAAAGCTATAAAAAGCATTTGGATAGTCATGCTTTTGCCTATGCTCCCTTGCGTTTGTATTTGGCGCAAAAAATCTATGAGAAAAGTCTGGGCAACTTGGCAGAACATGAAAAAATTCGTTTGCAGTTGCAGTTTAAAGACGCCTTTAAGCTTGCCGCCGAAACGGGTTTTCCCCCAGCCATGGAGCGTTATGGACTTGCACTTATTGCCTCAAAAGACATAGCTGAAAGATTTCATGGATATGAACTTCTTATGCAGGCTGCAAGAATGAAAGATACTAATGCTCTTCTTGCCTTGTTACATTTGCCTAACAATGGCGCTGATGCCATGGCGCGCGAAAAAAACCTTTTGCAAGAGGCTGCAAAGCTTGGCAGTGCTGAAGCTGTGCGTCGATTAAAAGCGCAACACAACATCACTGTGCACATGGAAACAAAGGCTTTTATAGCTGATTTAGTAAAAAATGATGCCATTGATGCCCTTTGTAGCGAAGCAGAGCAGTTGCTAGCACAAAAAGATAATGAAAAAGCTCTTTTTATAGGTGCTATGACTTTATATTATGTGGCAAAAAGAAATGTAGCCACCGAGGCGCCTGTTGGTAAATGTGTAGCAAAGGCTAAAAGGCTTTTTCTTGAGGGGCAAAATCTATCGCAGCTGTTAAATGTCAATGAAAGAGATAAAATTCATGCGCTTGGCAGCACAAAACAAAAATTGTTGGCCTTTCTGGAAAAAAAGCCCGCACCTGCTACTTTAGCTAATGTGCAAGCCTTCGTAAAAACTAAGAGAGAACTTCCAGTCATCCCGCAGTCTAAAAACCCCGGTACTGCCATAGTGATGGATGCTGGCTACGCTGTACAAGATAGAATGGGGCTTGGAACTTTCATACCAGACCAAAAGCCGGACACCTGTTTGGAGGTATTGGTTCAAGAGACCAGCCCACTCATCGCTGTGCGGCTTGAAAGCCTTGGTGGAGTGGTGGCCAGTTGGAAGACAGCAGATGTAAAGACAAGCGCCCTCGGTGCTTTGGCAGTGTATCAAAACAATGTCTTGGTTAATGAAGGGCATGCTTCTTTTGCGCTCAATGTAACAGCACCAAGCCCTTTAACTTTATGTGTACAAGATAATGGCGCTTTGGCTGATGTAGAAACGCGCTTGCGGGTTATTTTTTATTATCAGAATGGGGATCGGCGATATGCTTGGGTGCAGCGTTGATACAAAATTTTTTAACTATTTGTAATAATAAGAAAATGTATTAAATATATTGCTTTTGTTCATGTATGATACAAAGGCCTTTACACAGAAAATGTGCAAAGGCCTTTTTTTTATGCATTCTTTACGCTTGCAAAGTATGTAAAGAGACTTAGATTAGAATGATGTTCAGATTAGTTTTAGGAGTAGTTATGACACATATATTTTACAAAAAAATTTTAGCATTACTTTGTATGGGGGTGTTCATGAGCAATACATATTTAGCCATGGCTAGCCCTGCTGTTCCAGAGGGGAGCAAAACCGGAGCCGGAGCTGTTCCTAACCTTGAGGCTTTGCTGACTTCCAAGGCACAAGTGACGGTACTGGAAAATGGCCTAACAGTACATATTTTAGAAGATCATCGTTTTCCTTTAGTTTCTACCCGTCTTTATGTTAAAGCGGGCTCATCTTATGAAGAGCCGCAAGATGCGGGCATCAGCCATGTATTGGAGCATATGGTTTTCAAAGGGACAGAAAAAAGACCTCTTGGCGCCATAGCTTATGATGTGGAGGAAGCAGGCGGCTATTTAAACGCAGCAACCAGCTTTGATTATACCGTATATATTACTGATTTGCCGGCAAAGCATTGGGCTTTGGGGCTTGATGTCGTAAAGGATATGGCTTTTCATCCCACCCTTGATGCCAAAGAGCTAGAGTCAGAAAAAAAGGTTATTCTTTCTGAATTACAAATGGGCAATGATGATCCGCACAGAAGAATTTTTAAAGAACTACATAAAAATGCTTTATGGGGCACGCCTTACGATCACCCCATCATAGGTTATGAAGAAAGCATTATGGCTGTCACTGTGCAGTCCATGCGGGACTATATAGCGAAATATTATCAGCCGCAAAATATGCATCTTGTTGTGGTAGGCGATGTGGATACCAAAGCCGTATTTGCAGAAATAGAAAAATTGTATGGTACTTTAGAAAATACAACACAACTTGCTCCCATTACAGCCATTGATGCCAGTAAGCTTGATAATGCACAGGTTTCCATGGTGGAAGGTTCTTGGAAAAAAGTGTACTTGGGCATTGCTTTGCCTGTTCCTGGTGTTCTAGATGGGAAAAATTTTGATCTTGATATTTTAGCCCATGTGATTGGAGGGGACGCCACATCTTATCTGTATAAAAAATATAAATATGACAAACAATTGGTAGATAGCATTTATTTAGCAAATTATACTTTTGCTAGGGTAGGCATGTTGTATTTTGTGGTGCAATTGGAACCCAAAAATGTAGAAGAGTTTTGGAAGCTTTTTGTTGCAGATTTGGCAAATTTAACTACAGAAGTTTTTTCAGAAAAAGATTTAGCGCGTGCTAAATTTTTATTGGAAGACTCTATTCATAGAGCTAAAGAAACCGTGGGGGGTATAGCCTCCGACGTGGGCTATATGTCCCTCTTTTTGGGTGGTGAGCAAGGTGAAAAGAATATGCTGCACACCTATGCCGGAGTAGACAAAGTACAATTGCAAGCAGCAATAGATCAATGGATAGTGCCTGAAAGAGTAAACGTAGCTGCTTTGGTACCCAAGGGGGCAGTGTTGCCAGATCTTGCTGCTGAGCTTAAAAAAATGTGGCCTGCCAAAGATGTAAAGAAAACGGCTGCGGCTAATAAAGGTACAGAAACACCACAAATCATAGATCTTGGGCAACAACGTACTTTATTGCTTACTCCGGATACAACTCTTCCGTATACATCCGTGAATCTATATTTTACCGGAGGCAGTACGTTAAGTGGCCAAAAGCAAGGCTTAGCCTCTTTGGCTTCTTCTGTGCTTACGGCAGGTACTCAGTCCATGACAGCGCCGCAAATGGACGAATATTTGGCAGAAAGGGCTTCTGGTTTAAGCGCACATAGCGGAAGACAGGTGTTTTGGCTTTCTACCAGCCAGCCTTCTCGTTTTAACACAGATATTTTGGCACTCTTAAAGGATGTATTGACGCATCCAGCTTTTTCTGCCGAGGAAGTGGATAGAGAAAAGAAAAATCATATAGCACAAATTCGTTCGCGCGATGATAGGCCCACTAGCTATCTTTTTTCAGAAATAGCTCCCTTTCTCTTTGGAAATAGCCATCCTTACGGCTTTAAAAGTTTGGGCGATATTAAAGCAGTCGAGGGCTATACACGCGAAGACATAATGAACTTCTGGAAAAAGCAGGCACAGCAACCGTGGGTTCTTTCGGTGGCAGGTGATTTTGATAAAGAAGCCATTATAGCTTTTGCTAAAAGTCTGCCTGTGCCCACGGCTCAAAGCCCTGATTTGAAAGCACCTCTTTGGGGGAAAGAGTATAAACGCGACTTGACTATGGCTGATCGCGAGCAAGCTCACTTACTCTTGGCCTTTCCTTCTGTTCCGGCAGAACATGAAGATGCCGCCGCTTTAGAAGTTTTACAATTGGTACTTTCTGGGCAAAGCGGTATATTATTTAATGAATTGCGCGAAAAACAGGGGCTTGCTTATACCACCACGGCTATGCAGCAGCTTTTCCCACTGACGGGGGCTTTTATGTTCTATATTGGCACCAGTGAAGAAAAATTGGCGCAATCTCGTGAGGGATTTGTAAAGGTCATTGAAGATGTGCAGAAAAATCTTCTACCGGAAGCGGCTTTAAAACGCGCCATAAATCAAATGGAAGGCGACTACTACCGAGGCAGACAAAGCCTTTCCAGCCGTTCCAATGAAGGTGCCATGCGGCTTATATTGGGGCAAGATCTGGACTTTAGAAAGAACACCATTGAAAAAGCTAAGAAGCTTACAACGGAAGACATACGCAAAGTGGCGCAAAAATATTTGCCCGTAGATAAGGCTTACGTTGTTACACTAAAACCCTAGAGCGTTTTCACATAAATGTCTTTTTGAGTATTTTTTTTCTGAGAGGGGAAACTTTTTTTAGGAAAAAAAAGTTTCCCCTCTCAGACTCTCCCCTTCAAAAAAACCAATTGCGTCGTAAGTGCTTGGTTTTGCTAGAAACAAGTTAATAATTTGAAATGTATAAATAAAAAAACCGGAAACAAAATTTCCGGTTTTTTTGTTATTTTTAAGCACTATGAAAAGTACTTATCAGTGTGTATTTATATTTAGTGCGACTATTCTTCATCCATAAAAGGATAGGTCACATCAGTAGTTGGCAGTAAGGTTTCTTTGATGGTGCGTGGGTTGAGCCAACGCTGAATATTTAATGTGCTGCCGGCTTTATCGTTGGTGCCGGAAGCTCTGCCACCGCCAAAGGGTTGTTGACCTACCACAGCCCCAGTGGGTTTATCATTAATGTAAAAGTTACCAGCGGCGCTTTTTAAGGCTTCACTCATATATACCACTGCCGCACGATCTTGAGCAAAAATAGCACCAGTTAGGGCGTATGGAGATGCCTTATCACAAATTTTCAATGTTTCATCAAGCTTTTCATCAGGGTATACATAGACAGAAAGTACCGGCCCAAAAATTTCTTCTACCATGGTTTCAGAATCAGGTTTTTTGCAAACAAGCACAGTGGGGGTGACAAAATAGCCCTTGCTATCGTCATAACTGCCGCAGAGTTTTTCCACAGAGGCATCTTTTTCAGCGCGGGTAAGATAGCCTACGATGTTCTCATAGCTATTTTTATCAATAACAGCGCCTATGAAATTTCTGAAATCTCTTACATCTCCGGTTTTTAAATCTTTAATAATATCTAGCATTTTTGTTTTGACTTCTTCCCACAAGCTTTGGGGAATAAAAGCACGTGATGCGGCAGAGCATTTTTGTCCTTGATATTCAAAAGAACCTCTTACCAAGGCGGCCACTAAGGGGTCTACTTGAGCGGTAGGGTGAGCAAAAACAAAGTCTTTACCGCCAGTTTCACCCACAAGGCGTGGATAAGATTTATATTTTTGTATATCATTACCGACTTGCTTCCAAATGTTTTGGAATACGCCAGTGGAGCCTGTAAAGTGAATGCCAGCAAGGTCAGGATCTGAAATAACGTATTTGCTGATATCTGACCCCTTACTGGGAACGAAGTTAATAACCCCCTTGGGCAGACCTGCCTTCATTAAAACTTTCATGACGTAGTAATTAGAAAGCACGGCAGTGGTGGCGGGTTTCCAAAGCACTGTGTTACCCACCAAGGCAGGAGCAGAGCCAAGGTTACCAGCAATGGCTGTGAAGTTAAAAGGAGAAATAGCGAGCACAAAACCGTCTAAGGGGCGGTATTCCATGCGGTTCCAAATGCCTTTGGAGCTATTGGGTTGCTCTTTGAAAATTTGTGCGGCATTGGTAGCATTAAAGCGCAAGAAGTCAATAAGCTCGCAAGGAGCATCAATTTCTGCTTGATATACAGTTTTGCTTTGCCCGAGCATGGTAGAGGCAGCAATTTCGTAACGGTGCGGGCCAGCAATAAGCTCCGCAGCAGAAAGAAAAATAGCACTGCGATGCTCAAAAGGCATGGAAGCCCAAGCTTCTTTAGCATTTTTTGCTGCTTCCAAAGCCATTTCTAAATGTTTAGGCTCTGCAATGGAGCATTTAGCCAAAATATGCTGATGGTCGTGAGGCATGACCACATCAATGGTTTTTTCTGTGTAAATGCATTCTCCATTAATGATAAGCGGAATTTCTATAACTTGCGTAGATTGTTTTTCCAATTCTGCCTTAAGAAGGGCTCTTTCTTTGCTATTGGGTAAGTGGGTTTGCACAGCTTCATTAATAGAAGTAGGTAATGTGTAATAGGCATTAGACATATAGAGCTCCGAAAATATTTATAAGTTAAGAGAATTTTTAAAAAAGCGTTTGTAGAATAAAGAAAAAACGCATTTTTAGTATCCGTAATCAACTAGCAAACTAGCATATTAGTGTCAAGCTGTATGCTTTTAAACACATTGTGTGTCGCAAAAAAATAAAAGTAAAAAACATTTGATTGAAAACGTGGAATGCGGTAGATATAAAAGATAGTCAGTGAACCTTAACCTTATATGTTTGTGCATGACAAAGCCAATAAAATATAGTATTTGTTCTTACATAGATATTTTATTATAATATGTAGAAATGGAGTTATACAGTGCGCACACAATCTCTCTCCTATGAGAAAGCTAAGCAAGACACAACACTTAGAAATATTATTGCTGAGGAAATTCGGCGCAGAATTTTAGAAGGGCAATATAAACTTGGCCAAAAGCTTTCTCAAAAGGAACTTGCGGCGGAAATGAATACGAGCCGTGGCCCTGTACAAAGTGCGCTGACAGTTCTGTGTCAAGAAGGCTTAGTCCAAATAATACCCCAAAGCGGTTCCTTTATTTTTAACCCTACCGAAGAAGAAATTCACGCCTTATATGAAGTAAATAATATTTATGAGGCTGGCGCATTGACCATTGTGATGGAACATTGCGCACATGAGCTCATTGCACGTCTTGAGGCAACTTTGCAGCAAGCTAAAGGAGTCAATGCCTGTCCTAAAGAATGGGTAAAAATTGACAGAGCTTTTCATGCTACCTTTATTGATATGGCGGGTAATGCGTATCTTTTACAAGCCTACAGAAATTTTACGGCACGTACCACGGCTCTTGTATTTAAAAATACTTTAAGCCATGAGCGTATGCAAAATTCTATACAGGAGCATGTAGATATTGTTGCTGCTTTAAAGCGAGGAGATGTTAATCAAGCTATCGCTTTTTTAAGGAAAAATAATACTTTTTTACGATAATTGTTTATAGAAAACGCTGGTTTATTTGTTTCTTGAGGGGGGGAGGGGCACTTTTGCTAGCGCAAAAAGCTGCCCCCAGAAAGTGTATTGTTCAGCAATTCGCTAAAATAATCGTAATAGCTGTTATTGCGCTTTTGGTGGAAAAGGTACCCCTTCACCAAGATCAGCTGGTAAATTAGGGGTGTCTACCACTCTTGGAAGTGGGGGAAAGGTTACTACCATGTTTTTGTATAAGGCTTGTACTTTGACAGTAATATCTTCGGGTAGTGCTGCAAATTTACTGGCAGCATCGCCTTCACCTTCTCTCACATATACTAGGCAGTCTTTTTTCACGACAAGGTCATATTTTTGAGTAGCTAAAACCGTGTCTAATACAGTGAGCAGGGCTTGTTTGGTAAAGAGCTTAGAATTGTCTAATTGCTTTTGTAACTGGCGAGTAGCTTCGGTAAGATAGGCTTTGGCTTGTTCTTTATTTTGATATTGGCTCAATATTTTTTCAATAACATTAAGGTTATGTTGATAAATATCTTGAGATTTTTTTATATGCTCGGCGGCGGCTTGGGCATGCGGGCCATTGTTGATTATAACATTAATATCAATCATGGCTGTTTTTGAGTCTTCACTACAGCCTAGCATGCTCCCAAGGTTCAAAAATAACAAACAGAGCAGTATAATCAACTTTTGCATAACTTCCTCTTCACCGTCCATTGAAATGATAAAATGAAAATGTAGCTCACAGCGCTACTCTTATTAAAATGCTAAAGCAAATATTTACTCGTGTAAAGAGGCATTTATTGCACTGAAAAAGGTGGCACTGTTAAGATGGTGTTGTAGGCTTGTGGCTTGACAAAAATGGGCTCCTTGATTAGTGGGAACAGATGAAAATATTTCGTAGGAGAATATATGAAAAAATATACACATCTGTGCACAATGCTACTTGTTATACTAGCTCTTATCACGATTCCCACATGGGCGAGTGCCAAGAAAAATCATAAGCTAGATGGTCTTGCTACGTGGTATGGTAAGCCTTTTCATGGCAGACATGCTGCCAGTGGCGCCATTTTTAATATGCATAGACCCACAGCCGCCCACATGACTTTGCCTTTTGGTACCGTAGTGGAGGTGAGCGATTTAAAAAAAGGCCATCGCACGGTGGTGGTGGTGGCAGATCGTGGCCCCATGTCTAAAAGATTTTGTA
>CAYJAD010000051.1:0-17548 GCA_964368075.1 uncultured Desulfovibrionaceae bacterium
AGCTTTAGCTGTTAATCCGAAGCCACCGGCTTTAGCCGGTGGAGTATTCACTTCTTGAGGGGGGAAGGGACACTTTTGCTAGCGCCTCAAACTCCCCCCAGAAAAAATGCTTCATCTATTAACAAATTCGGGGTAATTGATCACCTTCTAGCATGGAAAGTAAGCGTTTACCGCCAATTTCTGTTTTAATAATCACTTGACCGGCCTTCGTCAGTCCTTGTTCTGGCGCAAGCACATGACCTATAAGAGCCGCCCCTTTGCCATAGGGACTTTGGCGCATGACCGTAAGAACCTTTTCTGCTTCGGCTTGTGGCACAATGCAAATAAGCTTTCCTTCATTGGCAAGATACAGGGGGTCAAGACCTAAAAAAGACGCGCCATTACTAACAGAAGCATCCACAGGCAAGAGCTGTTCTTGCAACTCCATGCACACCTGTGATTGTGCGGCAATTTCATTTAACGTGGTGGCTAGCCCTCCGCGAGTGGGGTCGCGCAATACATGCACCTGTTCCGGCGCGCTTACTGCCTGCAAGATATTTTGCACCATTTGCCCCAAGGGGGCGGAGTCTGAACAGACGTCGGAAACAAAGGAAAGCCCTTCACGCTGTGCCATAATTGTTAAGCCATGATTGCCTATGGGGCCACTGATTAAGATGGCATCTCCCACTTGGGCATTATGCCCCGAAGGCGGTGCAGGCGTTATTACTTGTCCTATTCCTGTAGTATTAATAAATATTTTATCGCACATGCCCCGCGGAACCACCTTAGTATCACCGGTAACAATGCTCACTTGCGCTTCTTGAGCGGCCTGTGCCATATCTGCCACCACACGCTCTAAAATGTCTAAATCAAGGCCTTCTTCCAAGATAAATGCACAAGATAAGTAGGTAGGTTTTGCCCCCAACATGGCAACATCGTTTACTGTTCCATGTATGGCCAATGTGCCAATACTCCCGCCGGGGAAAAACAGTGGCGTTACCGTATAAGAATCTGTGCTCATAGCTAAGGGGCCTTGTATGGGCAAAAGAGCGGCATCGTCCATACGCTCTAGAATTTCATTGGAAAAATGCCTAAAAAAACAGTCAGAAATCAAGCGCTGAGAAGCCTTGCCACCACTGCCACAGTCAAGTAAAAGCGTCTTCTTTGTCATACTAATTATCCAAACGATATTTATAATAAGCGGCACACGATCCCTCAGTGGACACCATACACGGCCCCACAGGCTTGGCAGGCGTACACGCCTTACCAAAAAGAGGGCAGGCCGGAGGCAACATTTTGCCTTTAAGCACATCACCACATCGACAACCAGAAATGCCTTTTACTTCAGGCAAGCTTAATCCCAATACCTTCAAGGCATCGCGATGTTCAAAGGCTGGAGCCAAAATAAGCCCGCTTTGCGCAATGCTTCCCATGCCACGCCATAAAGCCGACGAAGTGGAAAACACTTGTTCCAAGATAGCCTTGGCTTTAGGATTTCCCTGCGCACTAACAGCCCGTAAATAGGCATTTTGTATGCTATAGCTTCCGGCTTGAATTTCTTCTGCCATCATGACCAAAGCCAATAAAATATCCGCAGCATCAAAACCGGCCACTATACCGGGGGTTTTATAGTCCGCTAAAAATGCGTAGGGCTCTAAACCCAAAATAGTAGATACATGACCGGGAAGTAAAAAGGCATCCACCTGACAGCTTTCGTCTTCTAGTAAAGCCTGCAAAGCTGGCGGAACCAATTTATGACAGGAAAATACTAATAAATTCACTATGCCTTGCGCCTCTGCCATAAGCAACATGGCAGCTACTGTAGGTGCTGTGGTCTCAAAGCCCACTCCCAAAAAAACAACGGTAGAATCAGGATTTTTCTGCGCTAAGGTCAAAGCATCCATGGGCGAATACACCACTTCAATGCGTGCCCCCTCTGCCATGGCATGCTTCAAACTGCTTCCATCAGGGCCAGGAATACGCAATACATCGCCAAAGGTAGCTATGATTATCCGCTCATCTTGTGCTAACTGTAAAAAAGTGGCCACCTCCGCATCATGGGTAACGCACACGGGACAGCCTGGGCCGGAAAGATGTACTATGTTGCTTGGCAAAATATCTCTAAGGCCGCTGTGGAAAATAGACACCGTATGCGTGCCGCATACTTCCATAAAGCGTAGCTCTTTTCCTGCCAGCACCTGCGTCAGCTTTTCTAACAATGCCGCGCACGCCTTGGGATCTTTAAAAGCACGGGTAAAATCCATAGAAATTCCTTTATAAAAGCGTATTTTTTTTGGGGGAACTTTTTTTAGAAAAAAAAAAGTTCCCCCAAACCCCCTCAAAAAAACCATTTGCAAAATTCTTATATAAAATACATTGATTATTATAGCACATAAAAATACTGGTATCAATCATATCAATACCAGTATTTTTATGTGCTCACGATATCGTAACAAAACACGTCTGACAAAGCAGATTGCCCATTTTCAATATGTTTTATAATAAAATAGCTAAAGCGTTTGCTCAAAATGGGTGAGATGCGAGGAAGACGATGTTTTTTTACGAAGGAAGTGTATCAAGACATACATGACCGTAGTAACAAAACACGTCTGACGAAGCAAATTGCCCATTTTCAGCAAACGCTCTTAGGGGAGTAAGGGGGGAAGCATAAGCCCTTCCACCACAGGCAATCCCAACATAATATTTGCATTGGCCAAAGCCTGCCCCGATGCTCCACGACACACATTATCAATGGCACTTACCACAATAAGCTTTTGCGTACGCGCATCTACCACCAGGCCTATATCACAAAACATAGTTCCGCGTACATTTTTTGTTTCCGGTAATTCTCCCATAGGCAAAACCCGAATCCAAGGGCTATGCGCCCATGTTTTTGCATATACTTCATGCACAGCTTCTAAAGAAGTGTCTTGTTTTAATGTGGCATACATAGTGGACAAAATGCCTCTATTTATGGGCAATAAATGCGTATTAAAGGAAAGTATAATATTTTCGCCGGCAATGGCAGAAAGTTCTTGTTCAACTTCTGGCGTATGGCGATGTTTTCCTAAATTATATGCCTTAAAGGTGTCGGATACTTCACAAAATAATGAGCCCACAGCGGCCTTGCGCCCTGCGCCTGTAGTACCGGATTTTGCGTCAATAACAATGCCATCGGTAGAAATAAGACCATGCTTTAAAGCGGCATACAAGCCCAATATGGCTGCGGACGGATAACAACCAGGATTGGCTACCATGGTAGCGTTGGCAATTTGCGCGCCGTATAATTCCGGCAAGCCGTAAACAGCTTTACGCAACGTTTCAAGCTCTGTATGAGGAGTATTGTACCAACTTTCGTACACATGCTCATCGCGCAAACGAAAGTCTGCCGATAAATCCACCACCTTTACGCCCTTGGCACATAAAGCGGCGCCCATGGTCATGGCTGTGCTGTGTGGTACAGCAAGAAAGACAATATCGCAATTTTCTGCGGCTTTATCTACATCAGGCGCAGAAATAACCACGTGAGCCCCAGGTAAACCACGCAAAAAAGGATAATGGTCACCAAGCACCTTGCCTGCTTCAGCACGAGAAGCCGCCAATACCAATTCCATGGATGGATGCAAAGTCAACAGACGCGTCAACTCCATACCTGTATATCCGGTAACTCCGATAAGCCCCACACGTATTTTTTTGGTCTCTTTCATGATTTTTCTAACAGCCTGTTAAAATATTACAAAAACTATTTTGTTTTTATCACATATTTCATGCGTACTTCATAGAGAATATCTTTCAGCAAATTTGTTTCCTCTTCGCTGAGGCAACCCTCTGTTTTCACATGTAACATTTCTAATATATCAATGGTATGACGAGCTAGTTCTAAATTTTCTTCCATATGCCCTGTGTCTGGATTGGGCACGGCGCCCAATTGCATTAAGGCCGAAGAAGCCAATGACAAAATAAAGGTCGAAAAAGTTACCTGAGGCATGGCTTTAGCTACATTTCTTGCTACATCTTCCATATCTTAACTCCGTATCTGTGTAATGCTTGTACCGCAAGGCACTTGTAAAGCGTTTTCATAAGCACATAGTGCTTCTTCCAAATAATTGCGGCATGCAGAGTAACCGCCAGCTTCTTTCAAAGCACAAGCCAATGCATAAAGCCCTGCGCTCACATCAGCCCAATCCACCCAGCCCATATGGCCTATGCGCACAATGCGTCCTTTAAGATGATCTTGGCCTCCGGCAAAAACGACACCATATTTTTGTGCTGCAATATTTACCACTTGTGTGCCGTCTACTCCCTGAGGTAACAATACAGAGGTCAAGCCCCAAGTGAAATTTTCTTGGACAAAAGGTGTCAAACCCAAGGCCTCAACGCCTTTTCGCGTCATCATGGTAAGAGCCCATTGCTTGCGAAATAAAGTTTCTAAAGCTTCGCCAGCCTTGGAACCATTTTCAAAAATCATATTTAAGCTTTCATCAAGGGCAAGCAATAGGCTTACAGGTGAGGTAAAGAGCGTTTGCCCTTTAAGTATATTTTGTCTTTCTTTAAGCAAGTTAAAATAAAAACAATCTTGAGGGATGCCTTCGGCTTTTTTCCATGCTCTGGCAGAGAGTGCCAACAAGCTTAACCCCGGGGGAACCATAAGCCCCTTTTGTGAACCAGTTAGCAAGCAATCTATGCCCCAAGCATCCAAGGGACAAGGCGAAATTCCCACAGCTGAAATACCGTCAACCACGAGCAAAACAGAGCGTTGACGAGTTATGGCCGCCACCTCTTGTACAGGGTGCAAAGCCCCCGTGGAGGTTTCGCTCAATTGTAATAAAACACCGCTAATACTGGGGTCAGCATCAAGAGCCTTGGCAATATGTTCACCGCTTACCGTGGTGCCCCATTCAAGCACAAGCTCTTGCACCTCAAGGCCGTGAGTTCTGGCAATTTCTCCAAAGCGTTCTCCAAACTTGCCGGCATTGACCACAAGCACTTTTTCTCCTTTAGCAAACAACCCATGCACAGCGGCGGTCATGGCCCCTGTACCCGAGCAACTCAGCGGCAGTACAAGCTGCTCTGTAGCAAAAAGGTTTTGTAATTTTGGCTGCATGTTCAGCAAAAGCTCTTTAAAAACATGCTTACGGTGGTGTAACATTTCTTCTGCCATACGCAAGCGAACACGAGAAGGAATAGGGGTAGGCCCAGGGGTCAATAAGCGATTCTTTTGGAGCATACAAGCCTCATAAAAAGCAGTTTTACAAATATATTTAGTTTATGGTGACACAAGTTCACTAGGAAAATCAATAACCATTTTTATACCTTCGTCAAGGTTTTTCATATGCCATGTGGAGCATTGTTGCAAAATATTTGAAGGACTATGTGCATTACTATGCACTATTTTTCCAAAGGTTTTTATGCAAAGAGTTCCTTGAGAAGGTATTTCGTATTTTTGCAAAGAAGCACGCTCCTCTGCTGTGATATGACGGGAAGTGACTGTTAGGCGTTTGCCGTCAATATGAAAATTAAAAATCCCTGTAGCTTCGGGAAAGCTGTAGGGGGATGTATATTGAAATTTGGTTTGAAAAACATCTATAGCTACGGTACGCACATCAAAAATTTGTGGCTTACGCTCTTGCATAACTCTTTTAAATTCTGAAAAAATTTGTTTGGAAAGTTCTTCTTTATCCCACGCAGGATCATTAAGAACTTTTTTGCTATACAAACCTGCCATACGCATTTCACCAATAAACTCAAAAACATAGCTTTTTTCTGTCAAGGTAAGTGTGGCCATGTATTTATTGGGCACAAAACAACCGCTAAGCCCAAAAATACAAAATAGACAAACAAGAAATACTATTTTTCTTAACATAAAACCTACATAGATACCTAGTGGGCTTGTCCCCAATTCTCTCCAACACCCCAATCTACCACCAAGGGCACACGAAGGCTTTTGCCATCGGGGCATACAGCTCCCATAAGACTTGCCACCCGTTCACCTGCCTGCTGCGCAGTGTTTTCCGGTACCTCCAGCACCAATTCATCATGTACTTGCAAAGCAAGTTTTGCATGTAATTCCATGAGCGTGGCATCGCTATCTACAGCTAACATAGCCAATTTGATGATATCTGCCGCAGAACCTTGAATAACCGTGTTAATGGCTTGACGACGCGCCAAGGAAAATTTCATATTATTGGTGGAATAAATATCCGGAACGGCGCGACGACGCCCGGCTAAAGTCATTACATATCCTTGAGCTTTAGCTTGTTCTTCAATGCCTTCGTAAAAAAGCTTTAATTTGTCTAAATGTCGGAAGTAATTTTCAATAAACTCTTTGGCTTTAGCTGTACTGATGCCGAGTTCTTGCCCTAACTTTTGCGCCCCCATGCCGTAAATTAAACCAAAGTTAATGGTTTTGGCATTGCGTCTTTGGTCGCCAGTTACCAAGTCCGGCGCAACCCCATAAATAATAGCCGCAGTATTGGTATGAATATCCATATTTTGCTGAAAAGCCTGCAAAAGAACCGGATCTTCTGACATATGCGCCAGCACACGTAATTCCACTTGCGAATAGTCAGCAGAAATAAGCACATGTCCTGCTTGGGGAATAAAGCAACTGCGCATACGTTGCCCCAAAGAGCCACGCACAGGAATATTTTGTAAATTGGGATTACTGGAAGAAAGACGCCCTGTGGCTGTAGCCCATTGATTAAAATGGCTGTGAATGCGTCCTTCTTCATCCATAAGTCGTGGTAAAGGCTCTAGATAGGTAGAGCGCAGTTTTTCCAATTTACGAAACTCCAATACGGCATCCACCACGGGATGCCCGCTGAGCTTCTCTAATCTTTCTTGTGAGGTGGAAAGTTGCCCCCCCTTAGTTTTCCCTGCGCTGGGTAATTGTAGCGTAGAAAAAAGCACTTCGCCCAATTGCTGTGCCGAGCGTATATTAAAAGTCGTGCCGGCAGCTTCAAAGACTTCCTTCGTGCGCTGGTCAATATCGCCTTGCACGTCATCTAAAAAGTGACGAAAGGCTGTACTGTCTATGGCAATACCCAGCTTTTCCATACGTGCCAACACAGGTATGAGAGGAAGCTCTAATTGTTTATACAAAATATCTAAGTCTTGTTTTTGCAATTCCTGTTGCAAACCTTCTGCCATATTAAGCGCTAATGTCGTGGGTAAAGGAGCCGCTTCTTCACTCCATTGATTCCACTGCACAGCAAGACGTGCCCAAGCATAGTCTCTATCTTCCGGACGCAAAAGATACGCCGCAAGACCCAAATCAAACCATTGTTCTAATGTTATGGCATTCCAAGTCATATCTTGGCGTAAAAGAAGTTTCACATCAGGAGTCACAACGCGTCGTGCCTTGGCAAGCCATGTCACCATATCTGCCACGCTTGCTTGACTCACATGCCAATGCTTATGAGAGCCTTCTGCCAACATGCCCACGACATATCCTTGTTCATGACGCAAAAGCGGATACAAGGTCGCCGGAAAAAGCGCCACATTTTCACTTGCACAATCGGGGAGTTTCAATACGGTTTCTAGTACTGTAGGCAATTGCTCTGCGACACTGGGAGCGCTGGGGGCAAAAGGGTCTTGTCCATTGAAAGGATCGCTCATATCAAAAAGGGAGCCTTGCTTGCTGCTTTTTTCTTCACGAGGTACAGGTGTAGAGGAGGTTAAAGTATGCGTGCGCAGCATACTTTCCATCTCACGGCGTAAAGACATTAATTCAAATTCTTGTAAAATATTTATAACTTGCGCCTGATCTAAAGCTTGAATGGCCAATTGTTCTGTAGTAATTTCCGGACAGCATTGAGTGTTTAATGTGGTCAACTGCCTATATAAAAAAATATTTTCCACATGAGGCGCAATCTTTTGTTGCATTTTAGGGGCCATACGCTCTATGCCGTCACGTATGTCTTCTAGGGAGGAAAAATCCATAAATATTTTTTGTGCTGTTTTGGGGCCTATACCTGGCACACCGGGAATATTATCACTGGTATCGCCCATGAGCGCTTGCACATCGGGCCATTGTGAAGGGGTAAGCCCAGTTTCTTGTGTGAAATCAGCGGCAGAAGTGAGTTTTTCTTCCTTACCGGCAGGATCCCAAAGCCACACTTTATCGTTGAGGCATTGGCGTAAATCTTTATCAGCGCCCACAATAATCACGGGCATTTCGGTGCTATAGCGCTTTGCTAGCGATGCTATGCAATCGTCGGCCTCACAGCCGTCTGATACGTGCAAGGTAATGCCCAAACTTTGTACCATACGCTTAATGGGGTCGAATTGTTGCACTAGCTCTTCTGGTGTTGCATCTCTATTGGCTTTATATAGCGGAAAAATTTCATGTCGAAAGTTTTTACCTCTTCCATCCATGAAGAAAATACATTTTTCTGGCTTTTGTTCACGAAAAATGCGTAATAGCAAACGGGTAATCATATATAGGGCATTGGTGGGAAAACCATCGGAGCGTTGCAAAGTGCGATTAGCGTAAAAACCGCGATAAATAAAAGCTGTTCCATCCATGAGAAAAAGTGGTTTTTCAATGCCAAGGCGTTGTTCTAAAAGCATATTGCCCTCGTTTACTTCATACTATATTGTTTTATTTTATTGTCTTATATATACTAGTGCCCACTTTGGCAGGCACGAATACAGCGGTAAAGTACGTGGACTTACCACGAAGGTCAAGCAAGTATGTACATGTTGTATAAGTTTAAATATTTAATAATATTGAATATTACTACTTCTGCATAAGTAGAAACAAAAATTTTTCATAAAAGTAAAAAAAACACTTGGCAGGCAAGGCAACTTTGTGTAGTCTTCCTCGGCTTAGTGGTTCACGAATGTAGTGACTGTCTTACCAAATACCCGTTAAAATTTTTTAGACATTGACTGCGCTTGTTGAGAGCCTATTTTTTTTCGACATTGCTGAGGAGTTATTCCCATGAAGACATTTAGTCCTACCCCTTCTGACATCAACCGTGAGTGGTTCATCGTTGATGCTGAAGATAAAGTTCTCGGGCGTTTGGCAACCCAAATTGCCCATCGTTTACGTGGTAAACATAAGCCAGAATTTGCCCCACATATGGACAATGGCGATTTTATTGTGGTGGTAAATTGCGAAAAGATTCGTGTTACTGGCAACAAAATGGAAGACAAAAAATACTATCGCTACTCCGGTTATGTGGGTGGCTTAAAAGAAACAGCCTTGAAAGACGTGCTCGTGAAAAAGCCTGAGCTTGCCATCATGAACGCTGTGAAAGGCATGCTTCCTAAAAACCGTTTAGGTCGTGCCATGCTGAAAAAGCTGAAAGTTTATGCTGGGAGTGAACATCCCCATACTGCACAAAACCCCAAACCCCTTCCAGTACAATTTTAAGGGGCGAGGAGAATAGATTATGTCACAAAAATTTGATTACGGCACTGGTCGCCGCAAGACAGCCACGGCTCGTACCCGTCTTTATGCTGGCAGCGGCAACATTACTGTTAATGGTCGTCCTTATGGCGATTATTTCCCCCGTAAAACATTGCAAATGATTATCCGTCAGCCTTTAGAATTAACTAAAACCTTTGATAAGGTTGATGTTAAGGTTAATGTGCGCGGTGGCGGTGTTTCCGGTCAAGCTCAAGCTGTACGTCACGGCATTTCCCGTGCGCTTCTTTCTATAGACAGCGAATTGCGCGCCATGCTTAAGCGCGCCGGCTTCCTTACTCGCGATGCGCGTAAGAAAGAACGTAAAAAGTATGGTTTACGCGCCGCTCGTGCTCGTTACCAATACTCAAAGCGTTAATATCTACGGATATATGCTCTTTCAAGGACAATCTTTCGGGGTTGTCCTTTTTTATTTACCAGTGTAGCATTTTTTTGTACTATCCTCGTAGCAGGCCATGAGAAAATCGTCTTTTTACCTCACCAGTTTGTAAAAAACTACAAGCCTGTACATTTCACAAAAAATCTATGGAACATATTTTTACGAGGATTTTATGCCCCCACTACACTATGTATATAAGCACACCAGTACAGAAGCTACCACAGGTTATTTTGCTTGTGAACCAGAACCTGCCATGGGTCTTGAAGAGAGCTTAAATCAACTGGTGGCTACCCCTTACGATGACTTTTTACACCGCCACCTTTTACGCTCCTTGGTGGCTAGCACTTTAGATGAATTACAAGTCCTTTGGCGTATTAGCCTTGCAACGCCACAAAAAGATATTTTAGCTGTACTGCTTTTAGAGTGCGCTGTGCTTAACCCTGACCATGCCCCCCTTGCTCAAATCGTAACGTGCAAAAGCCCGTGGCAAGATTTGACGCCACTGCCTTATTTGGCATGGAACACTTTACCAGATAAAGACAATCATAGCGCATGGTCAACAATTTTTAACGCCAATATTACTGAACATGAAAAATTGCCTCACCCAGATGAAATAGAAGATGAAGGCCTACTGCCTTTATATGCCGACGATATGCTCTCAACAGCAAAAGCTCCTTTGCCCTCTATAGCAGAACTCTATGCTACGCATAAAAATAAAGAAGGTATGGCGTGGGCACGGCCTCCGGCGCAAGAAACAGCGCAACGCGCTTTAACCCTGCTAGTGGATAACGCTATTTTAGATGGGGTAGAAATGCGTCATGAGGCTTCACTCTCTCCCATTGCTCTTTTACGCCCTTGGGCCGTGCGCATGCAGATAAATAATGGTCGGCATGCTTTTAGCGTAGAAGGTCAAGCCCACACCTATGGCCGCGGTCTTTCTTTAGCCAATGCTCGGGCCTCCTATGCCATGGAAATGATAGAAAGGGCCTCCACCTATGTTTCTGTGCAGGATAATAGAATTTTACACAGAGACGGACACATGCCTCTGTATCTGGCCAAATACAGCGAGCTTGTAGCTGGTGGGCATACAGCTCTAGACCCCAATGCATTACCACTCGAAAGCCCTTATGATGATGCTCCATTATATTGGCTGGAAGCTAGAAAAGCGCGCCCCGTTGACGCTCCTTCACACATGGGCGAAGAAGGTGTTTTTATTCCTGCGCAATATGTTTTTCTTTTCAGTAATCTAGACGAAAGAAGCCTGCTTATGAACCCCGGTTCTACAGGCCTTGCATCGGGTAATAGCCTCGCTGAAGCCAAGGTGGCAGCCCTTACAGAAATATTGGAACGCGATGCAGAAGCTACCATGCCTTATGATAGAGCGCGTTGTTTTGTGCTTAAATCTAAGGATGAACGGCTCCAAGCTTTATTTGATGATTACGAAGCACGCGGTATATATGTACATTTTATGGATATTACCACTGAATTTGGCATTCCTTGCTATCAATCTTTTGTACTGGATAAGAAGGGCGGCATAATTCGTGCTACGGGAGCTTCCCTTTCTGGCAAGCATGCAGCTCTTTCTGCGCTAACAGAAGTGCCCTTTGCTTACCCTAATGGGCCAGCATCCGGCCCTGCTATTAAAGGTTTGCCTGTAAAATTTTTAGAAGACTTGCCGGAATATAGTCTTGACTCTCCCACAAAAAACCTAGCGTTTTTAGAAGATCTCTTGCAACAGCATGGCTACACGCCGCTTTATGTAGATATTACTCATGAAGATTTAGAAATGCCCGTGGTACGTGCTCTTATCCCCGGTCTTGAACTCAGCGCTGAATGGGATTCGTTTTCACGTATTTGCCCGCGTTTATATGCCAATTATTTGCGCATGTTTGCAGAATAGTAGAGTAGAACTGAGTACTGAAGTATTTTTTCTGGGGGAAGGGGCACTTTTTGGCGCAAGCAAAAGTGTCCCTTCCCCCTCAAGAATTAAACAATCAAAGTTTTTATAATAACACACTAAGAATTTACAAATTGTTCTTTAGTATTATTAGCATATTTTACCAAGGCTAACATCACTGGTACTTCCACAAGCACCCCTACAATGGTGGCTAAAGCTACAGGGCTTGTCACCCCAAAAAGGGCTATGGCCACAGCCACGGACAATTCAAAAAAGTTAGAAGCACCAATCATGCCCGCAGGAGCTGCAATGCAATGCGGTAGCTTAAGCATTTTACTGGCTCTATAGGCCAAGAAAAATATGAGCACGGTTTGAATGATGAGCGGAATGGCTATAAGCACAATATGTAAAGGATTTTCTAAGATTACATTTCCTTGGAAAGAGAAAATAAGCACCAAGGTAAGTAAAAGTCCTGCAATGGTGCCATTGCCAAATTTTGGAATAAAGCTTTTTTCAAAATATTCCAACCCTTTCTTTTTAACTATCATATGCCGCGTAATCATACCACCAAAAAGAGGAATAACCACAAAAAGTACCACGGATAAAATAAGCGTATTCCACGGCACCGTAACACCACTCACGCCCAAGAGAAAAGCGACTATGGGCGTAAATGCCACTAAAATAATAAGATCATTGGTGGCAACTTGTACCACAGTATAGGCTGGGTCACCCTTGGTTAAATGGCTCCATACAAAAACCATGGCCGTGCAGGGGGCAGCGCCAAGCAACACAGCACCTGCCAAATAGTCTGTAGCAAGTTCTGGACTAATAAAAGCACTAAAAAGCACGTGAAAGAAAAACCATGCAATGCCAAACATGGTGAAGGGTTTAATAAGCCAATTAACTACCCAGGTGACAAAAAGCCCTTTAGGACTTTTACCTACATTTTTAATGCTTTGAAAGTCTACCTTAAGCATCATGGGGTAAATCATAACCCATATTAAAATGGCAATGGGAATGGAGACATTGGCATATTCTAAGTCTTTCAAAATATTAGGAATAGCAGGGGTAAACTTGCTTATGGCTATACCAATAACCATGCACAGCGCTACCCATACCGTTAAATACCTTTCAAAAAAACTTATACCGGATTGTTGTGTATTTTCCATAATTTTTTCCTACTATTTGCCGTCAAGCCAAGCAGCTACTTCATCCTTGGTGGGGATGCGACCTGTGAGTTTAACGACACCGTCAATGGCTACAGCAGGGGTAGAAAGCACGCCAGCCGCCATCATTTCTTTTAAATCTGTCACTTTACTAATGTCTGCCACAACATTTTTTTCTGCTGCTACATCGCGTACTAATTTTTCTGCTGCGGTACATGTGGGGCAACCAGGGCCAAATACTTTAATTTCCATAATTTTCTCCTATGTGTTACAGTGTTTATATAATATAGGGTTGTAAAGCATTTAACAGCCAACCAACCAAGGTTAATATTATCCACAAATAGCCAATGAAGGCTGCTTGTAATTTTATAGTCATAATTTGTCTTAACAGCATCACTTCAGGTATGCTTGCCGCCACAGAGCTCATACAAAAAGCCATGGTAGTACCCAAAGCAAGCCCTTTAGTGAGCAAACTTTGCATAATGGGTATAATACCAGTCACATTGGAGTAGAGCGGAATACCCACAAGCACAGCGCTAGGCACTGTCCACCATTCACCGGCACCCAAGTTTTCTGCGAACCAATTGGCTGGCACAAAGCCATGCAAGGCGGCGCCAATACCTACGCCTATGATGACCCATTTCCATATTCTCAGGAAGATAGTACGCATTTCATGGTAGGCGAAAGTATGCCTTTCTTTAACGCTCAATTTTGTAATTTTATTACTTTCATTTACATAATGTACAGCAGGGGCGTGTTCCATGGCCTCTTTTACAAAGGGCTGTAACCAACGCTCAGCTTTTAAAGCGTCCATTACAAAACCCCCCACAATACCTGCAATCAACCCTATGGAAATATACACCAAGGTAAATTTCCAGCCCAATAAACCCCAAAGCAAGACCACAGCGATTTCATTTATCAGTGGTGACGTAATCAAAAATGACATGGTAATACCAATGGGAATTCTTGCTGTGGTAAAACCTAAAAATAAGGGAATGCTAGAGCAAGAACAGAAGGGAGTCACTGCTCCAAACATGGAACCGAAAAAATAGCCCACACCTCTTGCCTTGGTGGATAAGTAGTCGCGCACTTTTTCTACATTGAGTGAGGCACGTAGCCAGCCAATACCATAGATGAGAGCCACTAAAAGCATGAGTATTTTAACGGTATCATAAAGGAAAAACTCTAAGGATGCGGCAAAATGCGAATCTTTGTCTAAACCTAACACCGTATATACAAGCATATGAGCTGCGTCTAAAATATACACATACACCACTGTCCATAAGGAGGCCAAAACAGCTAAAATGAGAAAATACTTCTTATTCCAAGTAAAGAAAGTATCTTGTATTGTTGATGAATCCATATATATTCCTTATTTTAACAATTGTTGAATTATTGGTGTATAAATACAAAAAATTTTGCAGCGTCATTTACCTTCGCTACAGTTCAATAATTCAACACTATTTGAATAATGTCAAGAGCAATATATAAAAGAATTTTAAGAATCTGATATTTTTGAGAGAGGAACTGGGGGAAACTTTTTGGTGCCGGTTTCCCCCAGAAAAAGCTATTATATATTTTATAAAATACAACTCAAGAAAGCTTGTGTGCGTTCATGCTGCGCGTTTTTGAAAATTTGTTCCGGCGTGCCTTGCTCCACAATAACGCCATCGGCAAGAAAAATTACTCTATCCGCCACTTCTCCGGCAAATCCCATTTCGTGAGTTACCACCACCATGGTCATGCCTTCGGCGGCAAGCTCTTTCATAACTTGCAATACTTCACCTACCATTTCTGGGTCTAAGGCTGAGGTTGGCTCATCAAAAAGCATAATATCAGGGCTCATAGCCAAGGATCGCGCAATGGCCACCCTTTGCTTTTGTCCGCCGGACAATTGATGTGGATATTTATCGGCTTTATCCACAAGTCCTACTCTTTCAAGTAATTGCATAGCTTTGGCCTCGGCTTCTGCCTTGGTCATTTTTTTCAATTCCACCGGTGCAAACATAATATTTTTTATAACAGACATATGTGCAAAAAGGTTGAATTGCTGAAAAACCATGCCTATGTTTTCACGAATTTTATTAATATTCACATTTTTCCCCACCACAGGTTTATCATCAATAATGATTTCGCCTTCAGTAGGTTCTTCTAGCCTATTTAAACAGCGCAATAGGGTGGATTTTCCCGACCCAGATGCCCCAATAATGCAGACCACTTCGCCTTCAGAAACTTCTAGATCAATACCACAAAGCACTTCAATATCTTTGTAATACTTATGCAAATTGGTAACTTTTAATTTATTTATCATAACTAATCTTCCTTTCGACATATTTTGAGAGAAGCATCAAAGAAGAAATAGCTGCCAAGTACACTACACCCACCCAGAAATAGGTAGCAAAATAATTCCAATTAGCCGATACGTATTGATCTGCTTGATTTACTGTTTCATTAAGGCCAATAACAGTAAGAATAGAACTGTCTTTTACGGTAATGATAAATTGATTGACCAAGGCTGGGGATACAATCTTTAAAGCCTGTGGCAAAACCACCTTAGACATGGTCTTTGATGAAGATAAACCAAGGCTGCGCGCTGCTTCTACCTGCCCCGAACTGACAGCTTGAATGCCGCTGCGATAAATTTCTGAAAGATACGCTCCGGCATTGAGGCTTAATGTTATTATACCAGCCACTATGGGGGTTATTCTAAAATCATCTACAAAAAGTCTTATAATTTGTGGCGTTCCAAAATAAATAAACAATGCTTGCACAATCATGGGGGTGCCGCGAATAACCCATACATAAGTATGAGCCAAAAAGCTGAGCACAGGAATTTTAGCAAGGGTCAACAAGCAAGATACCAACCCTAAGCCCATGCCAAGCACAATGGAAATAAGCGATACTTGCACTGTGATACTCATCCCCTTCATTAAAAAAGGAAAAATATCAACAAAAGTAGAAAAAACATCAAACATATGATTTCCTTAATGATTATATAAAAAAGAATACACAGCGGCAGATATATTTTGAGCCAAGCACAACCACAAACATTTTATAACATAATAAAATTCTGAGACCATGGAGCTTTGTGCAAAGCTTGCAATACAAAGCCTGCCCTCTATGTGAAGGCAGGCCAGTATTATTTTTTTAGAAAAATGCCCATTATATTTTGTAATAGGCTCCCCACAGCATTACATGCCGTATTTTGCAAGAATTTTTGCATAGGTTCCATTTTTCTTAATATTTTCTAAGCCTGCATTAAACATTTTAATAAGATCAGCATTTTTGCCTTTTATTACCGCAAAGCCATAGGGTCCCACATTCACCTTTTCACCAAAAACCTTTAAAGGCATTTTAGCTGTGGCAATTCTATAGCTAATAACGCTGTAATCTTCTACACCGGCGTCCACATTTCCTGTTTGCACAGCGGCGTACACGGCATCAGAACCTTCAAAGCTTAACACGGTAAAACCATATTTTTCTTTAATGCTGTTCACGTATTTTGCGCCCTGTGTTCCGGTTTTTACAGCAACAACCTTGCCTTTTAAATCTTCAAGCGAGGCTAACTTGCTATTTTTAGGAATGAATAATGTCTGACCATCTTCAAAGTATGGGGCAGAAAAATCATAAGATTTTTGACGTTCTGCTGTAATAGTCATACCGGCAATCATGCCATCAGCTTGACCAGAATTTAAATTACCTAAAGCAGCATTCCAGCCCACATTGTCTACTTTATATTTAAAACCTTGATCTGCAGCAATGGCGGCCAATAAATCCATATCAACGCCAATATAGGTGTTAGTTTTTGCATCTAAAAAGTCAAAAGGCGCAAAGGAATTATCGGCTACAATTAAATATTCTTTCTTTGCTTGGGCATCATTTACAGAGCCAAAGAATAGAGCAAAACCCATAACACACACAAGGCTTAACACATAAGCCGCACAACGAGACATCTTTCTCATTTTCCGATCCTCCAATTTTCTTTGTATAAGTAGTGTAGGCACAAGATGAATTTTTAAATTATATCAAAAAAGATAAATGAGCTTTGAAAAGTGTATACAAACATACATGATCGAAAAAGCCCGTGAAATCTAACGTAGAGATAATAGAAAAGGTGCTTGTGTCTATACTTACTAGCGTAATATGCTAGCATTGACAGGTGCAAAAGTAAAGGAGGCCTTTACATATATGCACATGGCATATTGCCAGAGAGTGTGAAATTGTGTACAAAGGCTAAGGAGAGATAAAACCTTCATAGTTTTATCGTAAAACCATATCCCTCAAAAGGAGACTTAGATGAAATTTGCTAAACATCTGCTTTTACTTGCTTTAGGCCTTGTGACCTTTGGTGCCACTGCTGCTGTGGCTGCTGAAGAAACCGTGAAAATTGGTGTCTATTTACCCCTTACCGGGCAAAATGCTTTTGGCGGACAATTAGAACTTGAAGGTGTACAATTAGCCCACAAGCAAATGCCCACCGTATTAGGCAAAAAAGTTGAATTGTTTGTGGTTGATAACAAATCCGATAAGGTAGAAGCTGCCAATGCAGTAAAACGCCTTACTGAGCGTGACAAAGTGAACGCTATCATCGGTACCTATGGTTCTTCTTTAGCCATGGCCGGTGGCGAAGTAGCTGAAAAAGCCAAAACTCCTGTTGTGGGCACTTCCTGCACCAGCCCCCTTGTAACACAAGG
>CAYJAD010000052.1:0-17489 GCA_964368075.1 uncultured Desulfovibrionaceae bacterium
CTGCTTTCCGTAACATGGGTGTGCAACCCTTGCTTGACGCTGTGGTAGATTATTTGCCTTCCCCCATCGACATTGAGCCCATGAAAGGTCATGAGCCAGGCAAAGAAGAAAACATCATTGAATGCCCTTGCGACTCTAAGCAACCTTTGGCTGGTCTCGTATTTAAGCTTTTCTCTGACCCCTTCATTGGTCACTTATCCTTCGTGCGTATTTATTCCGGTCACATTGAGTCCGGTTCCAGCGTGGTTAATGCCAATACAGGTAAAAAAGAGCGCGTAGGTCGTATCTTAAAGATGCATGCCAATAAGCGTGAAGATATTAAGAGCGCCGATGCAGGTGATATTGTGGCTCTTGTAGGCTTAAAGCTTGCTTCCACAGGTGATACCTTGTGTGATGAAAAACGCCCTGTAATCTTGGAATCTCTTGATATTCCTGAGCCAGTTATTGAAGTAGCCATTGAGCCTAAAACCAAGAGCGACCGTGATGCTTTGTCTGCCGCTTTGAATAAGCTTGCTAAGGAAGATCCTTCTTTCCGCGTGAAAGGTGATGAAGAAACCAACCAGACTCTTATTGCCGGCATGGGCGAGCTACACCTTGAAATCATTGTTGACCGCTTGGTGCGCGAATTTAGCGTAAACGCCAACGTAGGTAAACCTCAGGTTGCCTATCGCGAAACCATTTCTAAGCCTTCTAAGTCTGACATGAAGCATGCCAAACAGTCTGGTGGTCGCGGTCAATATGGTCACTGCGTTATCGAAGTAGAACCAAACCCAGGCAATGGCTATGAATTTGTAAACTCTATCACTGGTGGTGTTATTCCTAAGGAATATATTCCTGCCATTGATAAGGGTATTAAAGATGCTATGAAGAGCGGCGTTGTAGCTGGCTTCCCCGCTGTGGACTTGAAAGTAAACCTTGTCTTTGGTTCTTACCACGATGTGGACTCTTCTGAGCAAGCTTTCTATGTGGCTGGTTCTATGGCTATTAAAGACGCCATGGCTAAAGCTGCTCCAGTGCTTCTTGAGCCCATCATGGACGTAGAAGTTGTAACTCCCGAAGAATTCTTGGGCGATGTTATGGGCGATTTAAATGGTCGTCGTGGTCGCGTACAAGGTATGGAAGCTCGCGGTGCCGGTGCTCAAAGCGTACGTTGCCAAGTGCCTCTTTCTGCCATGTTTGGTTATGCCACAGACTTACGTTCTAAAACTCAAGGTCGTGCAACATTTAGCATGCAATTTGACCACTATGAGCGCGTACCAGCCGCCATTGCTGAAGAAATTCAGAAGAAAAAAGGTTAGTCGTTAACTTATTGTTAGCATGCCTAACTAAGAAAATTGCTAAAAATATTAAAGAGCTTTACCCATGAGGTAAAGCTCTTTTTTTAATGATGATGAATTACTTTTTCTGAGGTAAATTTTTACTAGCGCCAAAAAGCTTGCTCCGGACCCCCTTCAAAACGCGCTTGTATCTCTCTTATCATAAAAAAAGATTTCTATATAAAACATATACAGAAATCTTAGATGAGTATTTATAGGCGTGTTTTAAGGGGATGGGGGGAGCTTGAGTGAGGAAGGGGCAACTTTTTGGTGCTAGCAAAAGTTTCCCTTCCCCCTCAAGAAGAAGACTTATCTACGCTAACTGGCCTTAGAAATAATAGCTTGCAATTCTTGAGCTTGTACAGAAAGTTCGCGAATGGCATCAGCTGATTGTAAAATAGTATCAGAAGTGTTGTTCACAACTTCGGTAATATCACTCATAGATTCAGATACTTCATTGGAAACGGTAGTTTGCTGATTAGCTGCAGAAGCAATAGCGGCAATCATTTCTGAAGTTTGTTCTGTTACTTGCACTATGTCTTGTAAAGAGGTTTCAGAAGCATTTACAAGTTCTGCCATACTGGTAATACGTGCTACCACAGTTCCCACTTCTTGTTGGTTTGATGTACTGGAAACTTGAATGGCTCTAATATTTTCCCCTACTTCACGGGTTGCATCCATGGTTTTTTCTGCAAGCTTGCGTACTTCATCAGCAACAACGGCAAATCCACGTCCTGCTTCTCCGGCTCTTGCAGCTTCAATGGCGGCATTAAGGGCAAGCAGGTTTGTTTGATCAGCAATATCAGAAATTACATTGATAACACTGCCAATGCCCTCTGAAAGACGATCAAATTTTTCCATGTTTTCTTTAAGGTTGTCGGAAGAACCGCTGAGCAAGACCATGGACTCTGAAAGTTTTGTTACAATTTCAATGCCTTCATGCGCTTTTTGACGCACGCTATCACTTTGCGAGGCAGTATTTGCTGCATTATTTGCTACTTCAATAACCGAAGCATTCATTTGTGTCATGGCAGTTGAAGTGCTCTCAATGCGATCTCGTTGCATATTAGAGCCAAGAACAATTTGATCTGTTTGTGCAGAAAGCTCTTCAGCTGCTGAGGCTACACGCAAAGCAACTTCATTGGCTTGAGTGGACATTTCTTGAATCATTTGTGTTTGGCGCTTGATTTCTGTGATGTCAGAAACAATTTCCATAAAGGCTACTAAATTATTTTCAAGGTTATATAAAGGTGTTGCGTGCACAGACACTTCTAATTTTTTATTACCCAAGGTGCAAGATGCTTCGCCAAAGTGTGTATCACCCTTTCTTACAGCGTTTTTGCCCAAGCATGTTTCTGCATCTTCGCAAGTATCGGCAAAGAATAAATCGTTACATTTTTTATTAATAGGAGAGTCATTACCAAGTATTTGCTTACCAGCGGCATTCATATAAAGTACTGAATTGTCGAGCTTAGCGGAGAAAACAACTACAGGAAGTTTGTCAAAAAGAGCCAAATAAGACTTTGCTACAGAATTAATACTTGAGGCTAAATCTTTATAGTTCCCCTTAAATTCTGCTAGCTCTAATTGAGACTCAAAAGCACCACTAGCAATATTATTTGCCATGTTTTGGCTATGGGTAGTGGCATGTGCTATGGATTTTTCAATTTCCACAATACTGTTCACCACAAGGCCTACTTCGCCTTTTTCTCGAATTTGTGCATTATGACCAAATTCACCCTTGGCTATGGCTTGGGCATAGCGTGCCATTTTTCCAAGGGTATTTCCTAAAGAGGCAACAATAAACCAAGCAACTAGTACACTAGAAATAATTGATATAGCTGAAATAATGAGAGTTTGTTGAGCAGAATTTTCCGTAGCTTTATTTACTTCATCTAAATTTTGCACAGCGCCCTTAGTGGCTTTAGAGCTCATATCTGTAATGTTTTTGGCAACACTTTGGCTTAAAGAAGTAAATTCTTGACCGTCTTTATAGGTACTCGCAGCAAGGTCTTGAATTGTTTCTAGTTTTTTATTAAATGCCATATGCTCTGCTTTTAAATTTGTCA
Source organism: uncultured Desulfovibrionaceae bacterium (assembly GCA_964368075.1). Lineage (GTDB taxonomy): Bacteria > Desulfobacterota > Desulfovibrionia > Desulfovibrionales > Desulfovibrionaceae > CAYJAD01. Next base: position 3,386 of record CAYJAD010000052.1, read on the forward strand.
GTGCCGTAGAATTAGCAAAGCTACTATTGCTTTGAACTAAAGCGAAGTATACGTTCATTTCTTTATCTAACGCTATGCTAAATTCTTCTGTTGTTTTTAAATAAAGAGCATCGGGAGCAAGAATATAAGAAACTACTTCTTCAAGCAGATCTAATAAGTTTACCTTTGTAATACCTATTTTTTGGGCAGTTTCTAAATCTCCCAAATTAAATGTTTCAGCTGTGAAGGCGTCTAAGGACTTTTGCAAGCGCTCATACGCTGGTGTAAGATCTTTATCATAAAAAGTAGATAAGTTGCTTGTATCTCTGATGTATTTTTCTAAAACTCCAATAGCTTTCTCCATTGTGCGCACTGTTGTATCGATTTGAGATTTTTCTTCAGGTGGCAACAATGCCTCTAGCCTTTTAGTAGAGCTCAAGACTGCACGTGCTGATTCTAAAGCACTTTGCCCATAGGCTGTATCACGTTTTAAATTAAATTGCGATAAGTTGTTGGTCATTTTACCTAAATGGATTTCCATTTGGAAGGTAAGGGTGTCAGCCTCATCAAAGCGTGTAAATTCATCCAAGTCAGCAGCAACAATCTTTGAAGTATTATAGCTGGTCAGAGCAAGAATAAAACACAACACTGTTACAATGAGAAATCCGAGAAAGATTTTTAATTTGGTAGTCATGCAACTCTCCGTGAGATAAAGTAGGTAGAAGATTTTAGTTAACAATTCTTCAAATATCATAATCGTTAGTTTTCAATAAAACATTATGGTAAAGAGTAAAAAAAAATATTTATAAGTATAAAAGATAAAAAAATTTTGCAACATATCATCTTAAATAATGTTGTTTATGCGAATATGTAGAGTTATGTGTTGAAAAGTTGATTTTTAGCATGCAACACTTGCGGTACAACAAAAGATACGCTATCTTTATTGTATACAATGTAATAGAATTTTTTACTAGGAGATATGCCTGTGACAAAGGTGCTAACAACATGCGGATACTGCGGATGTGGTTGCAATTTTTATGTACATGTGGAGCGTGGTGAGATTGAAAATATTAGCCCAAAACCTGACCATGTGGTCAGTCAAGGCATGTTATGTGCTAAGGGGTGGTTGGGGCATGATTTTGTCACCCACGAAGATCGTTTATTAGCCCCGCAATTGCGGCAATATGACGGCTCTTTTGTTGAAGTACCGTGGGATACAGCTCTAGATTTTATAGCCGGCAAATTACAAAAAATCCGTACACAAAATCCTGAAGCTTTTGCTATGTTTTCATCGGCACGGTGCACCAATGAAGAAAACTATCTTGCTGCAAAGCTTTGTCGTGCTGTTATGGGATCACCGCATATCGACCATTGTGCGCGGCTTTGACACAGTCCCACAGTGGCCGGTTTGGTTACGTCTTTTGGTTCTGGTGCTGCTACTAATACCTTAGAAGAAATACGTCATACAGATTGTATTTTTATCATAGGTTCTAATACTTCGGCGCAACATCCTTTAGCCTATGCGCGTATAAGTGATGCTGTAAAAAATAACGGTGCCAAGCTTATTGTAGTGGATCCACGTAGAACGCCTGTGGCACAAATGGCGCATCTTCACTTACCCATTGCGCCGGGCACAAATTTGGCTCTCATTAATGCCATGATGCATGTTATTTTACATGAAAACTTGCAAAATAGTGAATTTATAACCACTCGAACAGAAAATTTTGCTGCACTTGCTGCTTCTGTGCAAAACACAACACCGGCATGGGCGGCAGCTATCACTGGCCTTGCAGCAGAGGATATTATACAAGCAGCGCGTTTTTTTGCTACAGCACCCACGGCTATGACTTTATATTGTATGGGGGTAACACAGCATGTAACGGGCACATACACATGCCGAGCCTTGGCTAATATGACCATGTTGTGTGGAATGGTGGGGCGACCCTCCGCAGGGCTTTTGCCTTTGCGCGGACAAAACAATGTTCAAGGTTCTTGTGATATGGGGGCCTTGCCTGAAACATTACCGGGCTATGTACAGGCAGGCAGCACACAAGGGCATGATATTTTTGCACCTGTATGGGGTGATTTTTCCAATAAGGAGGGGAAAAAGCTTACAGAAATGATGCATGCCATGCAACAAGGGCACATTAAAGCCCTCTATGTCATGGGCGAAAATCCTATGCTGTCTGATGCAGATAAAACCAGTACAGAAAATGCGTTGCGAGCTCTTGATTTACTTATTGTGCAAGATCTTTTTATTACAGAAACAGCACAATTGGCTCATGTGATTTTGCCGGCAGCCAGCTCTTTAGAAAAAGATGGCACTTTTACCAACACTGAGCGACGTGTACAGCGCATACGTCGTGCTCTAGGCCCTGTAGGCGAAGCAAGGCCAGACTGGCATATTTTGGGCGATTTGATGGCACGAATTGATGGAAAAGTATCACAATATTCCAATGCAGAAGATATTTTTGAAGAAATACGTACCGTGGTACCTTCTTATGCAGGTATAAACTATGCGCGTTTAGAGGCAGAGCAGGGCTTGTGTTGGCCTTGCCTTACGGAAGAACATGCAGGAACGCCTATTTTGCATACAAAGCAATTTTCTCGTGGTTTGGGGCTTTTTACGGTGAATGCCTTTGAAGCCGTGGGGCAACAAAAAGATGAAGATTATCCTTTTATACTGGTAACAGGACGTTTAGCGCATCATTATCATACAGGTACCATGACTCGCCTTTCTTGGGCTCTTGAGCGTGAAAGCCCTACAGCATTTTTAGAAATGCACCCAGATGACGCCGCCAAGATTGGGGCAAGAAATATGTGGAATGTGCGTATAAAATCTTTACGTGGGGAGATATCGGCTACATTACATGTTACAAAGAATATTTCACCCGGAATAGTTTTTTTACCTTTTCACTTTTGGGAAAGTGCGGCCAATGTGCTTACTAGTCATGAGCACTTAGACCCTATTGTAAAAATTCCTGAGTTTAAGGTGAGTGCAGTGTCGGTATCTGTTATTCCTTAGGCAGTGTTGTCAAATACGTTTTTTCGGTAATCTCTACGTCAGATTTCACTTGCTTGGTATGACACAAAAATTCGTAATTTTACGGCACTATCTAGGGAGTATCCTTTTTCGCTAACTTGTGTAAAAAAGGCAAAAGAAGTGTAGTGCCAAAAAAATTCTTAAAAAATTGTATAACTGAATAGACAAAGATATTTAAGCGTTTGTATTAAGTTCTAATAACGTGTCATGGAGAATATATGTCAATATTTTTTTTAGCGTATGATTATGTCGAAAGTGTTCTTGCTGAGTGGGAAAAAGCTTATAATGTGTATACAGTTCAGGGAAGCAAAGATGATGCTTTTTTAGCTTTGCATGAAACGTCCCCCACCTTATGGTGTGATGAGTATGATGTTATTTCCATGCCACCAAAGTCTTTTGTTTTTCCGCAAAGAGAATCTCTCTTTTCCTGGGAAGGAGAAGAAAAAATTTTTGTAAAAGACGCGTTGCTTTTTGATGAAGAATGGCAGGGTGGGGCTTTACGCAGCAATAAAATTTTGTCAGTGGTGCAGGGTGAGCGTGATGTAAAAGCAGACACCTTACTTTTTGGTGTGCGTCCTTGCGATGCTTATGGGCTTGCTTATACACAGCAATTTTTTTCGCAAGAATATTATGATATGAACTATGCCCGAAGAGCTAAACATTTACATGTGGTGGCTATAAATTGCACCCAACCGGCAGAGCAATGTTTTTGTAATGCTTTGGGCACAGGGCCTTTTTTAAATACTGATGCTGGCTTTGGACATACGGGGTGCGATATGGAATTTACCCCGGCTGAAGAAGGCTATATGGTGGAAGTGCATAGCGAAAAAGGTCAATGGATGTTAACGCTTATCGGCGAATATGTGCATGTATTGCACGATGACACAGTGCTTGAGCAAAAAAAGGCTGTTTTACAAGATGCCAAAAAGTCTTTTTCTGAAAATGTAGACTTTTCCACACTTAAAGAAGCTTTAGAAGCGGGTTTTGAGCACGAACTTTGGCAACGCATTGCCCCTAGCTGTATTTCGTGTACTGGCTGTACTCGGGTGTGCCCCACATGTACATGCTTTACCACACGAGAAAAACCCACGGGTAAGAATAGTGGCAAGAGAGTACGCTCTTGGGATTCGTGCCAAAGTCAAAGCTTTACGCGCAATGCAGGGTGGCATAACCCTAGAGATACAGTGGCCATGGTGCGCTATAGAATTTATGATAAATTTAAATATATTGAAGATCGCTTTAACAAAAAAGGATGCACGGGCTGTGGGCGCTGTAATAGCACTTGCCCTGCAAAAATTGACATAATGGAAATTGCAAAAGAAATTATGCAAGCGCATGCCGTCAAAGGAAATGCGCCCACGATTATTTCTGAAAATAAGGAATCTGTACCTTTTATCGATCATAGGCGCTCTTTTGATACGCATTTATATGTACCAAAGGTTGTAGAAATTATTGATATTTTTGAGGAGGCAGAAAATATTAAGCGTTTCACTGTACGCTATACAGGAAATACCTGTCACGGACGCCCAGCACTGCGCGGACAGTTTTTTATGATTACGGATTTTGGCGTGGGTGAAATAGCCATTTCTGTACCTTTTAGTGATAGGGAAGAAGAGAAATTTTCTTTTTATATTAAAAAAGTAGGCAAGGTAACTACAAGTCTTTTCAATAAAAAAATTGGGGATACTTTGGGTTTACGTGGCCCCTATGGAGTGCCTTTCCCGTATGAGAAGTTTAAAGGGCGCACCTTGCTGGTTATAGGTTCCGGTGTGGGCTATGCTCCTGTGCGTGCTCCTTTGGTGCGTGCTCTAGAAAATCGTAAAGATTTTAAACATATTGTTATGATAGCTTCAGCTATGACGTATGAAGAATTAATGCTGAAAGAAGAATTGCATGCGTGGAGTAAGCTTGATGGGGTACATGTGCATTATGCACTGGCTAAACCCACCACAGCCATTGATGCGCATGTGGGGTACATTAACGATCTTTTACCGGGGCTTGTTACAGAGCCGGGTTTAGATTGGAAAGAAACATCGGCTATTATTTGTGCCTCTGTGCGACGCATTCGAGCTGTGGCGGATGATTTGGTAAAATTGGGCATGAATCCCACAGATATTTATACTGCTTTAGAAACACATATGCGCTGCGGGGTAGGTAAATGCGGGCACTGTAAGGTGGGTGCTCATTATATCTGTAGTGATGGACCTGTGTTTAATTATGCACAAATACAGGAATTACCACAGGAATTTTAGGGAAACACTAATTAATTTTTTTACTGAGAGGGGCACTTTTTTTAGATTTTCCCCTTCAGAAAAACACCTGTGCTAGAGTTTTATATTTAAAGATTTCAACACAGTTTATTGCATAAAGGAACATGAGGCCGTTGAAAAAGCTTGCTATATGAAATTATGTATATACGCTTTTCAACGGCCTCTATTTTTTATTGCCACAATTCTTTTAACCAAGCAGGTGTTGCACAAGGTTTGCCTGTTTCGTTTACCACAGCATGTGTGGTGCTTCCCTCGGCAAGTAGCTTACTCTTGTCTTCATTCCATATTTCATATACAAAGTCTATGGACGCACGACCCCAACGAACGATGGCTACATGAATATGAATAAGGTCATCGTACTTTGCAGGTGCCCTATAGCGGCACTGGGCTTCTCGAACTGGTAAATAAATGCCTTTCTTTTCTACCTCTGTATAGCTCATACCTCGAGAACGGATAAATTCACTACGAGAACGTTCAAATAGATGTAAATATTCTGCATAATACAAAACTTGCATGCAGTCTGTTTCGCCATAAGAAATGCGATGAGCCAGCCAACAGTCTGGCTTTGGAAAATCCTTCATGTTAATTCCTTTTTTACTCTTTGGAGAGTTGTTTTATGGGTATGACAGATATAATCAACCAATGTACACGGCGTGTTTATGGCCGCACGTTTATTACATTTCTATGTGTAATTTTGCTATGCGCATGCAATACGCAAGTGGCAAAAGTAGCAAAAAAAATACAGCTTCCTGCACCGGTGGGGGCAGAAAAGCCAGAAGAGTTTTTGCAAAAGCTCACTCCATCTAATCAAAATATCGCCTCATGGCAAGAACTGAATGTGACTTTGCAAAAGAGTATTACCTATGTCAAAGCAAAAAACCAAAGAGCCTTTGCCCTTCGTGCCCCGCATTTAAGTATTACATGGGGGCAAATGTTAAAAACTCTTTTGGAGTTTCAAGCTCTCTTACCGCAATTGGATGCAAACCCTCAATTGCTTTTAGAACACTTTGAATGGGTGGCAGCGCCAGAGGGCATACATTTTACGGGTTATTATGAACCTCTTATTCCTGCAAGCCGAACCCCCAAACCAGGCTATCAGCCCATTTATAAAAGACCACCGGAACTTGCAAGTTATAGAAAAAAACATCGCAGATATTATAGTAGAGAAGCTATTGATGGGAAAAACGTGTTGGCAGGTCGTGGACTTGAATTGGCGTGGGCCAAGAGTATGGTCGATGTCTATTTTTTGCAGATTCAAGGTAGCGGTAAATTGCTTTTTGAAGATGGTAGCACTCAATATGTCAATTATGCAGGACAAAACGGGCATAAATATGTTGTTTCCGGAAAAATTATGAAGGAAAGGGGACTTGTAATAAAGGGTGATGTTATGGAACAACGCCAATGGTTTGCAGATAACCCTGAAAAAACCTTTGATATATTAAAAGAAAACCCCAGTTATGTCTTCTTTAAGCTTGGCTCAGAAGGGGCTAAAGGTGCCATGGGACGCGTACTTGATCCTTTACGCAGCCTTGCTACAGATAGAAAATTTATCCCCTTAGGAGCACTTGTGGCCTATGGGGTAAACTTGCCACATATGTTGCTTGGCACTTCCCCCATGCGTGGTCTTGCTTTTACACAAGACGTGGGGGGGGCCATTAAAGGCAACAGGTTTGATATTTTTATGGGGCATGGTGCTGTGGCAGAATTTCGTGCTTCTCACTTGCAGTCGCACGGTATAGCATGGATGCTTGTGAGCAAAAAAGTATTGGAAGAAGCCAAGAAAGCAGAAGAAGCACGTAAAAAAGCTTCACAAAATAAAAGAAAAAAGTAGTTTAGGAAAACTTCTACTATTATTCTGAAAATGCTGCAATAAACCTTCTCTAAGGTATTATTTTATAAAAATAAAAAAAATTATAATATTGTTTTGCCTTTTACTCTAGACAAGAGTAGTATGCCAACGTAAGTGAACGGTATTTGCAATGTTTCTGAATTCTAATGTATTCAAGATATTGTAATTTTATTGAATTTAGGTGGCTTTTTTGGAGGTAAAAATGGTGTTAGAAAATCCTGAGAAAAATTTAGCTTTTGATCTTGTGCGCATAACAGAGTCTGCTGCATTGGCTTCTGCCCGTTGGCTAGGCCGTGGTGATAAGAATGCAGGTGATGGCGCGGCTGTGGATGCCATGCGTGTTACCTTTAATTCTGTGCATATAGAAGGCACCATTGTCATTGGAGAAGGGGAAAAAGACAATGCCCCTATGTTATATAATGGTGAAAATGTAGGTGCAGGTGATGGCCCACAACTAGATGTTGCTGTTGATCCTGTAGAAGGTACGAGCCTGCTTGCTTACGGACGCCCCAATGCCATATCGGTTATTGGCGCGGCACCCAAAGGAACTATGCTTGATCCTGGCCCAAGCTATTATATGCAAAAGCTTGTAGTACCGCATGAAGCACGCGATGTGGTAGATATCGACGCGCCAGTGGGAGTAAATTTACAAAGCATTGCCATGAGCCTTGGAAAAAAAGTAGAAGATTTAGTGGTATTTGTGCTAGATAAACCACGCCACGAAGGGCTAATTCAGCAAATTCGTGCTGCTGGGGCGCGTATTCAGTTACATACCGACGGTGACGTGACGGGAGCGCTTATGGCTGTTAGCCCCCATTCTGAAGTAGATGTTATGATGGGAACTGGCGGTACACCGGAAGGCGTGTTGGCCGCATGTGCTATTAAAGGGCTTGGCGGGCAAATGTTTGCACGGCACGATCCTCAATCTTATGTAGAAAAAGAGGCTCTTGCAGAAGCCGGTATTGATGCTCGCTCGGTGTTAACTGTTAATGAACTTATTCGTTCTGACGATTGTTTTTTTGCAGCTACAGGTATTTCCGGTGGCTCGTTCTTACGCGGGGTGCAATTCTCTGGTGGCAATGCCATTACGCACTCTATCATCATTCGTGGCAAAACAGGAACTTTACGCTATATTGAGTCTTATCATAATATTAAACAATTAAACACTTTTAGTGCTGTACGCTATTAAGATAGAAATCTATAACATATTAAGTTTTTTGAGCTTTTAATGTTATATCTTGCTTAATAGTAAGGAATTTTTATGCAATGTAAATCCTTTCTTTGGGGGCGATTTTTTGTGCCCATGTTCGTTTTTTGTGCACTTGCCCTTTGTACTTTCATAAGCCCAACATGGGCGCAAGCACAAAGTGTGTATGAAAAACAATCACCCATGACAGAAAGAGAATTGGTAGATTTTATTCGAGTTTTACCACAGTTTAGAGCTTGGGCTTCTTCTCAAGGTGATGTGGCGCACCCATCTATATCACAAGGAAAAGCTGATTTTTTTTACTCTAAAGAAGCAGAGAAATGGGTAAAAGAACGTCATTGGGATGCAAGACGTTTTTTTGCTGTTATGGGTAAGGCCGCAGCTTCATTATATGTACTTTCTGTAGGGGGTAGCGATAAAGCTAGACCCAAAGATATGCCTCATGTAAGTCAGGCCGAGCTAGATTTGGTGCAAAAGCACTTAACAAATTTGCTCGAAGCGGGGAAAAACGCTCCTCCTATGGCTCAATAGTTCTTTAAGCGAAGCGCAAGCACGTCCGGCTATTTTTCTTGAAAGAGACGGTACGCTTAATGAAGATATTGGATATTTGTATGAACAAAAAAAGTGGCGATGGCTTGAAGGGGCACCTTCGGCTCTCGCCACTTTTGTTGGCAGCGCAATATATTTGTGAGCAAGGTCAATGATTGACCTTAAACCCTTTCTGCGTTAGATTGCTTGCTTCATTTTTATCAGTAGAAAGGGATACCCATGAGTGAAAATACTTCTTCTAAGGTAGCAGGGGAAATCGGCGCAGATTTTATTCGTACACGTATTATGGCAGATAATGCTTCTCAGCGTTTTGAGGGGCGGGTGCACACGCGTTTTCCTCCAGAACCCAATGGTTATTTACACCTTGGGCATGCTAAATCCATTTTTTTAAACTTTGGTGTGGCTCAAGATTTTGCAGGCAAATTTAACCTGCGTTTTGATGACACCAACCCCACCAAGGAAGAAACAGAATATGTGGATTCCATTCGCGAAGACGTACGTTGGCTTGGTGGTGATTGGCAAGATCGCGAATTTTTTGCGTCCAATTACTTTGAACAGCTTTATGCCTTTGCCGAACAGCTTATCCTTGCAGGTAAAGCCTATGTGGATTCGTGTACGGCGGAAGAAATTCGCGAAATGCGTGGCTCTTTCACAGTACCTGGTAAAAATAGTCCTTATAGAGAAAGAAGCATTGAGGAAAATCTGGATTTATTTCGTCGCATGAAGAGCGGGGAGTTTCCTGACGGAGCGCATGTTTTACGTGCAAAGATTGATATGACGGCTTCTAACATTGTTATGCGCGATCCCACCTTATATAGAATTCGCCATGAAGCACACCATCGCACTGGCAATACGTGGTGCATTTATCCCATGTATGATTACACCCATTGTATTTCTGACTCATTGGAGCAAATTACCCACTCTCTTTGCTCTTTAGAATTTGAAAATAATAGAGAGCTTTATGACTGGGTGCTGGAAAATTTAGGCATTTATCGACCGCAACAAATTGAGTTTGCACGTTTACAAATGGGCTACACTATTCTTTCTAAGCGTAAACTTATTCAATTGGTGCAAGAAGGGCATGTATCAGGCTGGGATGACCCGCGTATGCCTACCATTAGTGGCTTGCGCCGTCGCGGTGTACCACCGGAAGCATTGAAAGATTTTTGCACGCGCATAGGCGTAGCTAGAGCCGATTCTACAGTGGACTATTCGCTTTTTGAATTTTGCCAGCGTGAATATTTAAATGCTCATACGCCGCGCGTTATGGCTGTCCTTGATCCTATTAAGGTAGTCATTACCAATTATCCTGAAAATCCTGCGGATATGCCTAGCGATTTGGATATGCCCTATCATCCGGAAGATCCAAGCTATGGCTCTAGGGTTATGCCATTTACTAAAGAATTATACATAGAACGCGATGATTTTCGCCTAGATCCGCCCAAGAAGTTCCATCGTCTTTATGTGGGCAATGAAGTACGCTTGCGTTATGCTTATTATATCACTTGTCAAGAAGCTATTTGTGATGAAAATGGCAATGTGGTAGAATTGCGTTGCACCTACGATCCTGAAAGTCGGGGTGGTAAAACAGAAGATGGACGTAAAGTACGTGGTACCATTCACTGGGTAAGTGCACCACATGCAGCACCTCTAGAGGTGCGTTTATATGAGCATCTTTTTAATGCTGAAAATCCGCAAGCTGTGGAAGAAGGGCAAAGCTTTTTAGACAACTTAAACCCAAATTCCTTACGCGTAGTAGAAGCTCAATGCGAACCAGCCATGCGTGATTATGTAGCTGGCCATAGGGTGCAATTTGAAAGGTTAGGGTATTTCTGTGTTGATACCGACAGCGTAGAAGGAAAGCCTGTGTTCAATCGAATTGTAACCCTAAAAGACAGCTGGGCAAAGATAGAGAAAAAATCGTAATTATTTTCTTGAGGGGGGGAAGGGGAACTTTCCCCTAAAGGGACAAGTGCCAAAACCCAAAAATTCTCCTTCCCCCCCATTACTACGAAAGTTTCTAAAACTGACGCAAAGATAATCCAAAAAGGCGAAAATCTTTTAAAAGATTTTCGCCTTTTTAATAATGCTCATGCACAGCAATTGAAATTGGTTTTTTTGAAGGGGAGAGTCTGAGAGGGGAAACTTTTTTTTCCTAAAAAAAGTTTCCCCTCTCAGAAAAAAGAATTAATTAGCTTTTACCTAAATGCTTTGCAATAACATCTCTAAAATGCTTAAAGAGGTATTGACTATCTAGAGGGCCTGGAGCTACTTCTGGGTGATGTTGCACCGAGAAAATAGGCAGCGTTTTGTGTGCAAAGCCTTCAAGAGTGTTATCATTTAAGTTAATATGTGTCATTTCTACATCGGGAACAGAGGTCAAATCCACACAAAAACCGTGGTTTTGCGAAGAAATTTCTATGCGTCCTGTTTGTAGATTTTTTACTGGATGGTTACAACCATGGTGACCGTGTTTAAGCTTTGTAGTGGTACCACCAAGAGCATGACCTAGTAGTTGATGCCCAAGGCAAATGCCAGCTATAGGAAAGCATTGGGTAAGTTCGCGCACAATACCGATTTCTTCTTTCAAGGCGGCGGGGTCGCCGGGGCCATTGGAAAGGAAAACAGCTTCAGCGCCACTGGCTTTCACTGCCTCGGCAGAGAAATTAGGCGGAACCACGAGCATGTCAAAACCTTGCGCCTCTAATAAGCGCAATATATTCCATTTTATGCCATAATCATACACAGCAAGGCGAATGCCCGTACCCTTCCAGCTATGGGCACCATTTGCTCCAAGAGTAATGTCTTGGGTGGTTTTTCCAGTCCAGATATAGGGAGATTTTGGTGCTACAACATAGACAAGGTTTTGCCCTTCCATGCTAGGTAAAGCGCGAGCTTGAGCTGTAAGCTCGTTGACATCGTGGCAAGAAGTGGAAATGATTCCGCGCATGGCACCATTAATACGAATATGACGAGTAAGGGAGCGTGTATCAAGTCCCTCTATGCCAGGCACATTATGTTGTTGTAAAAATTGCGCCAACGTCATCACAGAGCGCCAGTTGGAAGGTTCTTTACAGGCTTCTTTAACCAGTAAAGCCGCCACTTGCACTTTATGTGACTCCATATCTTCGGCATTGATACCGTAATTGCCAATGAGAGGATAAGTCATGCACACCATTTGACCGCAATAGGAAGGGTCGGTGAGCAATTCTTGATAGCCCGTCATGCCAGTATTGAAAATCACTTCGCCGCCGCCTTCCACAGGGCCGGTAAAGGACTTTCCAACAAGGGTAAAACCGTCTTCTAAAACAAGGGATGCTTTCATACCATACTCTTCTTTTTATTGCACGTGTTTGCGTGCATAATATTCTTGTAAACTTTCCACATGAATTTCATTGCGATGGGCGCCAATGGCTCTGGCTGTGGCTCTGGCTCCAGCAAGGGTGGTGCAATAGGGGATGCCATATACCAATGCTGCTTGGCGAATGGCTTTAGAATCTTGCGCCGTCAATTTACCAGAAGCGGTGTTAACTACCAGAGAGATTTCATTATTTTTGAGTAAATCTACAATGTTAGGACGTCCCTCATACACTTTGCGCACTGTTTCTACCGTAAGGCCTGCGTCGCGTAAAAGTTGCGCCGTGCCGGAAGTGGCTATAAGCTCAAAACCAAGGTCTGCATATTTTTGAGCTACGGAAGAAAGCAAGGGTTTATCGCGATCGTTGACAGAAAGGAAAACTTTACCGCTTTGTGGTAAACGCTGTCCAGCGGCAAGTTGGCTTTTCAAGAAGGCTTCTTCAAAGGTGGGGCCCATGCCCATAACTTCACCGGTAGAACGCATTTCTGGGCCTAAAATCACGTCCACACCGGGGAAACGATTGAAGGGGAAAACAGCTTCTTTAACGCAGAAAAAGCCGCCTTTACGCATGGACCAAGGGTCTAACTCTTCTAACGTTTTGCCTAGCATAACTTGTGTTGCCAAGTAGGGCAGGGGAACGCCGGTGGCTTTAGCCACAAAGGGAGCCGTACGTGAAGCACGGGGGTTCACCTCAAGGATGTAAATAGTGTCATCCTTAATAGCAAATTGAATATTCATGAGGCCAACTACACGTAATTCGTGAGCTAAAGCTTCGGCTTGTAAAGCAATATTAGCCACATGGTCATAAGAAAGAGAGAAAGATGGCAACACACAGGCAGAGTCGCCAGAGTGAATGCCTGCTTCTTCAATATGTTCCATGATACCAGCAACATATACTTCAGTTCCGTCAGAGAGTATGTCTACGTCTACCTCAATTGCTTGATTAAGAAACTTATCAATGAGGATAGGGTGCTCTAAATCTTCCGGTACATGCAAATTGAAATATTCTGTCAGCTCATCATCGTCGTAAACAATAGCCATGGCTCGTCCGCCAAGTACATAGGAAGGACGCACAACGACAGGGTATTCAATATTGGCCGCCGCTGCAAGAGCTTCTTTTAAATTTTTTGCAGTGCCGTTGGGGGGTTGCTTTAAATCGAGCTTTTGCAAAAGAGCTTGAAAACGTTCTCTGTCTTCAGCACGGTCAATGGCGTCGGGAGAAGTGCCAAGAATGGGTACTCCGGCGCGCATCAGTGGTACGGCAAGATTCAGTGGAGTTTGCCCGCCAAATTGCACAATAACCCCATGGGGTTTTTCTTTTTCCACAATGTGCATGACATCTTCAAAGGTAAGCGGCTCAAAATAGAGACGATCAGAAGTGTCATAGTCGGTGGAAACAGTTTCTGGGTTAGAATTAACCATAATAGCCATAACATTGGCATCTTTTAAGGCAAAAGATGCATGACAGCAACAATAGTCAAACTCAATACCTTGACCAATGCGATTGGGGCCACCACCAAGAATGATAACCTTTTGGCGCTCATCGGTGTCCATTTCTTCGCCACCTTCATAGGTAGAATAGAAATATGGGGTGTATGCTTCAAATTCTGCGGCACAGGTATCTACCAAATAGTAGGTGGGCAAAATATTAAGCTCTTTGCGTACGCGGCGAATATCTTCTTCGGGGCGTTTCCACATTTCAGCCAATTGGCGATCTGAAAAACCAAATTCTTTGGCATTGCGAAGAACTGTCGCGAGCTCTGGGTTGGCAGGGGTCATATCATTGGCTAAGCCAAAGTTTAATAGACTTTCTTCCATGCGCACTATTTCACGAATTTGACGTACCCAC
>CAYJAD010000053.1:0-17066 GCA_964368075.1 uncultured Desulfovibrionaceae bacterium
GATAAAGATTTTCTGTTTTTACGCAAGCAAAGCTTTCTATCATATTTCATCCATTGGTATATTTATCACACAACAAACCTTACTGCTTTGCGCTTTCTGTTTAACAGATAGTAAGAGTGATGTAGCTGTCTGTCAAGAGACCTATTTATTTTTCCCAACTTTGCTGATTTCATCCCGTGCATTTTCATTACGACTGGGGAATACGAGCGGGCTGTCTGTATGTTCTGCAAATCGCCTTTCAAGCCTTTACGACGAAAATTGTAAAGGCTTTTTAGTATTTTATTTATATAGAGGTGCTCATGCCATTTTCCCTTTTAGCTGTACAACTTTGTACAATCTCTGTATTATCTTTTCGGTTCTTCACCAAAGAAAGAACCAGCAAATCCCTATGAGGTATTTATGCCGTATCCGCATTGCATGCAAGACTCTTTAGCAAAGCTTAACAGCACCCGTGAGCAACGTTTACAGAGTCTGCACCCTGAGCTTACTTTTGAGGATAAAACGGCACTCTTGCAAAAATTTCACCCGGATTTTAATCCTGCTGTGAAACGTCCTTTACGCGTAGGTTGTAATCGTGGCGTACAGGTGGCGCAAGAAGTAGCAAATCTCTTAGAATCACCTGCGCGTATTTTGCATTGCATATACGGAAAGCAGTTGAACGTGAGCAAAGCGCATTTCACCACAGATGTATTGATTATAGGCAGTGGCGGTGCCGGATTGGCAGCAGCGTTGTGGTTAAAAAAAAATACGCATCTGAATGTTATGGTAAGCACCAAGTTACGCACTTTGGATTCTAATACTGTCATGGCAGAAGGGGGAATTTCTGCAGCAACAGCTGCTAAAGATTCTGCGGCTATACATTTTGTAGATACTATGGTGGGTGGACGCTTTCATAATGATCCTGAGCTAGTACAAACCATGGTAAGTCAAGGATCCATTATTATTGATTGGTTAGCTTCTCTTGGGGTCTATTTTGACACGCATAAAGATGGAGAGTTTTTTACGCATCGCCCCGGCGGGCATTCACGTATGCGCTCTCATTCCATTCAAGATATTACCGGTCTTGAAATAATGCGCTGTCTGCAAGATGAAGCGCGTTATCGCAATGTACATGTCAAAGAATTTTGCCCCGCTGTGGAACTTATTTTAGACGATGCAGGTGCGTGCGTAGGGGCTGTTTTACAAAATTTAGATACGAAACAGTATTATGTGGTGCATGCTAAGGCAGTTATTATGGCCAGTGGCGGCATGGGGCGATTACACCCTTTACGCTTTCCCACGTCTAATTTTTACGGTGCCACCGCCGATGGCTTGGTGCTAGGGTATAGAGCCGGCGCACAGCTTGTACATATGGATTCAATACAATATCATCCTACAGGTACCGTTTGGCCTAATCATCTTTTGGGTTTACTTATTTCAGAAGCCGTGCGCGCTCAAGGGGCACAGCTTATAAATTCTCAAGGTGAAATGTTTATAGGCAATCTTGAAACACGCGATGCCTTAGCTTCCGCCATTATTCAAGAAAGTTTTGGCCAAGAAAAACATGTGCTCACGCCTACAGGCAATAGGGGAGTGTGGTTGGACACGGTGCTTATTGATAAGCTGCATGGTGAGGGAACCTTCAAGCGTCGCTTTGGCAGTATTTATCATCGTTTTATGGCTTGTGATATCAATCCTGCTCTAGAGCCCATCTTGGTTTATCCAACGCAACACTATCAAAATGGTGGTCTTGCCATAGATAGTAAAGCGCGTACTACGGTACCGTATCTGTATGCTGCAGGGGAAGTAAGCGGTGGGATACACGGGAAAAATCGTCTTGGTGGCAATGCTCTTTTAGACATATTTGTTTACGGGCATGTGGCTGCAGAGCAAGCAGCTGAAGATATTCTAGCGCATAAGAGAGGTAATAGTGCGACATATAGCTTGCGGCATGTCTCTAGGTACGAAGAGGAGCTTTACGCGCATGGCATAGCAAAAGAGAGTTTTGCGCCTATGCTTTTTCCTGAGTATCGCTTTGATAAAGCATTTACCTTATAAAGGAAAAAATATGTCTTCTAACCCGCAATCTACACATACCCTATATATTTTGGGCAATGCCTATACCGTTCCAGCAGGTTTTACCATTATGACATGCATGGAGTACGCAGGATTTACGCTTACGCGCGGCTGTGGCTGTAGAGGAGGAACTTGTGGTGCTTGTGCTGTGGTGTACCGTGTTGGCAACGAAGCATGGCAAGCGGGGCTTGCTTGTCAGACCTTGACTCAAGATCATATGGTATTCATGTTTTTGCCCTATCTACAAGGGCAAGAAGGACTGTATGATGCTAACACAACCCCCTGTACTTTAGAGGCCATTGAAGCTGTATTCCCCGCACTTGCACGCTGTAGTCATTGTAATACATGCAGTAAATCTTGCCCATTAGGGCTAAATGTACTGGCCTATGTGCATGCTCTATGCAAGGGGAATTTTGAAAAAGTACGTACTCTTTCTTTCGAATGCATACAATGTGGCATGTGCGCTGTACGTTGCCCGCAAGGGTTGACCCCTTTTGCCATGGCGCTTATGGTGCGTCGTTTGTTGAGTAAAGGTCAGTATCGTCCTACAGTTGATTTTTTAGAGAGCCTCACAAAAGCTCAAAATAAACATTGGCAGGCGGAAATAGAAGCTTATAAAGCCCTTTCCCATGATGAGCTTATAAAAGTGTACCAAGTTTTTCAGGCTAGCAAGGGGAGCAGTGGAGTTAAAAAAGAGTGTTAATGTGTTTTTAGGTGATATAGGCTCACTGCAAATTATTCATCATCATCATCAACATCATCTTTCTTCTTTTTTTCTTTTTTGTCATCATCGTCGTCATCATCGTCGTCACCAGAAATTATATTAGCTGCGCCTTCTGCTGCCTCGCCCACGATAACTATAGGTAATGTAACAATATCATAGGTTGCTTCCACTAGCGAACAACCAGAAAGAAAAAAACTAAAAAACATAATTATGAAAGTTTTTTTATGCAAAAATTTCATAATGTATTCTCCTTTAACCATCTCCACAATAAATATTACACGTGACTGGCTAATACTTTTAAAATGAATAGCTAAAGCTCGGGGTTTTCCCCATCGTAACAACCTGTTGAGAATGTCGATTTTAGGCAGTCTCTTCAAAAGGTATGGAATATGAGGACGTAAAATAGTCAGGATGCGCGGTGCATTAGGGATATATAGCCAAAAGACATTAATGTAGGTGCGCTCTGTTTTGATTCTAAACACAAAAAATAGATAAGTAAAGCACGACTTTTTACAGCAATCTCTTTTGCATTTTTTTAGTTTTTTTGATAAAATCTAATACACTTCATGGTATAAAAAATACGAGGATTTTCATTTCATGAAAGAATATGAATTAAAAACATCGTATGGCGATCAATAGCTCCTTGGAAATATGCACGGCACAAAAAAAACATTTTTTATAGAAAAAGCATATTTAATATAGACGTAACAAGAGTAAAAACAAACCTAACAAAGCAAATGGTACTTTTTTAGCGCCTTGTGAGTAGGCAAGTGGGAGAACAAGATGAGTTTACTTGGTAATGTATTGTGGTTTTTGCTTGGAGGAATCATTACAGGGCTATTGTGGTGGTTTTTTGGTATAATTGCCTTTATTTCGATTATTGGTATACCGTGGGGAAAAGCGTGTTTTGTGATTGGTACGTTTGCTTTTTTCCCTTTTGGTAAAACCGCAATTCGTAGAGACACGCTTACGGGCGAACAAGATATAGGCACAGGTGCTTTTGGGCTCATTGGTAATATCATTTGGTTTTTATTGGCGGGGCTTTGGATTGGCATCGGACATGTGGCAGCTGCAATTGCTTGTGCAATTACCATTATTGGCATTCCTTTTGCGTGGCAACATCTCAAACTTGCAGGACTTACACTTTGCCCTATTGGTATGACCATTGTTCCTATAGAAGTGAGCCATATAGCACAAGCAGAGCATGCAAAAAGGGTGTATGATAAAATGCAAAAAAAATAATATATTCTAGATTTTGTTGTACAGCCTGCTTCTTCAGTATGAAAAAGTCAAATTGCCTATGTATGTTTAATACAGTGTGCGCTTTGACTTTTTTTATTTGCCTTGCGTAGAACGTGCGTGATTGTTTTTTTCAAGCGTAAAGGCTGTTATTCCATGGGGTATTGAGCCTCTCCAATTTTATTGATACGAGGGTCGTGTAAACCAAAAAAACTGTAGGCTTCTTCTAAATTTGCTGCTGTCCGCCAACAAAGGGCAAAAAAACGATCCTCAATAATGCTTTTCCTTCCGATTTTTAGATTTTTATCTAACTCTGCTGCCAGCTCTTTTCTATCGGCACCTTTTTTTATCTTATAGGTGAAATATTTTTCAAAAAATGTATTCATTACAGCTTCATTTGTTTTTATCCCCATAATGCTTCCACAGCTTTCTACAACGCCAAAATAGTAGCCAATGGCTGAAGCGTCATCCATAGCTTCTTCTAGGTTTTCTTGTCGGGCTTGTCCTACATTAGCAATGGCTTCGTAAGTAATGAAAATAGACGAACATATAACGAATAATAGTAAGCAAATGTTTCTCAGCATATTTATAATCCTTATACTTAATTGGGCATTTGTTTTTATATTGACTAGCTTCAACGCTTCAGAGGCATTACGCAATGAATTGTGCAGAGGCTTTATTATGTATTATGCGTGCCTCTTCATAATAGCGTATGACCGCCTGTCTAAAAAGTATAACAGGCGGTCATATATTCTGTAAAGCTAATGGGTAAATAGGCTTTGACTAGGGTAGGCTAGCGTTATTTTTCTAAAACCTTAGCCAAATCTTGCATAAGGCCAGCTAAGTTTTGTCCTTGCTTGGATAGCTCAGCTACGGAGAAGGATGACTCCTTCATTTCTTCTGCTGTCTTATGGGCTAAATCGTTTACATCAACAAGCAAGTCTTTTACCTTTTGGTTATTTACCACTTGTTCGTTGCTGGCTGCGGCAATGGCAGAGGAGCTTTCCGCAGTTTTGTCTACCATATTTACAATATTTTCAAAAACAAGACCTGTGTCGTTAACTAAACTGCTTGCACTGTTAATGGCATGTACCGATGTATCCACAAGGCTTACATTTTCTGACACACTGGTTTGAATAGCCACAATGGCTTTCTTAACTTCTTCTGTAGATTCCATTGTTTTTTCTGCAAGCTTCCGTACTTCATCAGCAACTACAGCAAAGCCCCGTCCTGATTCGCCGGCGCGCGCAGCTTCAATGGCGGCATTGAGCGCAAGAAGGTTTGTTTGGTCGGCAATATCAGAAATGGTAGTAATAACATTATTAATGGCATTAGTGTCTATACTAAGCTGCGACATGCCTTGTTTCACATGCTGTGATTGTTCTTGCATAATATTAATACTATCAATGGCTTTTTGTACCACCAAGCTTCCGTTGTTAGCTTCTTCTTTAGTTAATTTAGAAATGTTTGAAGCGTCTAAGGCTTTTTGTGCCATGTTTGTTGTAATGATATTTACGTGATCCATGGTATCATTGGCTGTGGCAACTTTGCTTTCTTGTAAGTTAGCACTTGTTTCTGAGTTCTTTACCTGATTTGTAAGTTCTGTAATAGAGCTAGAAACCATGCCTGTGATGCTTTGTGCAGATTTTACCACATCAGCAATGGTATTTTCTACCGCTTTAAATTTAGTTACGTCATTAACAAGCATAACAATACAATCAATGTCATTCTTTTCATTAAGCATAGGAATGAGTGAATACACAATGTCGCATTGGATAACATTGGTTTCGGCTTGTATCTTTGTCTTAGTGCGAAGCACTTGTTCAAAGTTCTTTAAGTCATGGGGGTTAAAGTCTAGTATGTGACGAATATCTTTGCCTTTATTATCCTCAGTTATATCTTGCAACGTAGCACTATTCATGTAGTTGATGCAGCATTGTTTATCAAGCACAATGATAGGCAATGGAATATAGTCAAATACAGCAGTAAACTTATCTAAAATATTGTTAGTACCGCTTACAATGGTGGCAAAATCGTATTGATATTTTTTCGCATCTACTCGATCAAGTATTTGTCCGGAACTGACGAGTGCTTCAATATCTTGATATTCACGCAAAATATCTTTCAAAACCACAGGTATTTCCATAAGTGACTTAGAAAGAATGCCTATTTCGTCGTTAGATTTTACTCGAATGGTATTGTCTAGCTTACCTATGGATATATCGCGAGCTACTTTAGCAGCAAGTTCAATTTGTTTGGTAAAGTGACGTATAATAATGAACATGGCAACGGCAATGCAAAGGGCTATGGCACATGCTAAATAAATGCTTTTATTGCGAATGTTAATGCTCGATTGTTCTAGTTCGATGAGGTCAGAAATGTTGATGACCTTCCACCCAAGGTCTTCAATTTCGGTCACATAGGCAATCTTTTCTCTGCCATCGGGTGCTGTAAAAGTGCCGGAAGAAAAATTGTTTTGTGCTTTAAGGTTACGTAATATATCTGTTTTATTTACATTAAATTTAAAAAGTTGTGAGGAATCGTTGTGTAAAAAAGCAAGACCATTGCTATCTACCACCATAAAAGTGCCAAATTTTCCTGAGACAAGTCGTTCAGCAATGCCTGCATCTATGAAGTTAAAAATATAAATGACCCCGATTACAGTTTTTGCATCATAGTCATAGATGGGGGCTGCAACGGAGTAAGCAATTTTATCATCATACTTGAAGGGATTGCCTATGGTTACATTGCCTTGCATAGCTTTTTTAAAGAAATCTCTATTGGCTACGGAATTTCCTTCTACGCTGTCATTACTGCTGAGCAATATTTTTCCGCTTTTATCTACTAGACTTACTTCCCCGTAGCTATAAGTTCTTCTGGTGTCTACCACCCTTTTTTTAGAAGCAGGTAAATTGTCTTCCTTATCTTGTGCATGCCCTGCAAGGTAGGGTTTAAAAAAGGTAGAGAGTGAAAAAGAAATAGCATTGAGTTTGTCAAATTCATAATTTTTGGCAAGGTTTTCGGTGGCACTGGAATTCGCCACCAGTACCATTTGTTCGTTCAATTCAAAAAGGGAATCGTTGCTCAAAATGTAATTTTGCCAAATTACAATGCCTAGTCCTATGCACAACAATAATAAGCTCGGAAAGATAAGCTTATAAAACAATTTCATAGAGAAACTCCTTTATCACAATATGGTAATCTTTGGGATGCGCTTTGAACTCATGTTCAACACTCGTTTGGCAAGTAGGGCAGAACCATAGAGCGCATAATAGGTATAAAAGCATAATCGGATATTATGCTAGAGTCTTTAGTCTTAAAGCAGTATTTTAGTATTATTTGTACCTTCTGCACAAGGTGCAGTGTAAAGGCTCGATTTTTAACAGTCCGTTGAAAAAGTGTATTCTGCGATGTCAGCACATAAAAGTAAAACTGCTTGTGTCTGTCTAATATACCGCGTATCTGGATTTTTTTTGCTTTCTTACATCACACACTTTTTGAACGGACTGCCCAAAATTGATTTTCACAAAAGGCTGTAAAACAGGCAGGCTAAAATTTATTTTCAATAAATATATATAATTTTGTTTTTAAGTAGTTGTTATTATAAATAAAAACAATGTTTTTTGTGTTTATTAAGCTATGGAATCTATTTCCCGCGTAAAAAGCTTAGAAGAGCCTTTTTTTCTTCAGAAAGAGCTTCAAAGGGAGTAAAGACAGCCGTATCTAAGCAATGGAAAGCTATTGATTGTGGCTTACGCTGTGCTATTTCGCCAATGCAACGCACAAGTATTTTTTGAGCATTGTGGGCACAAGCATTTAAATTATCAATAAGCATTTCTACACTTACAGCTTCTGTGGAGCTGTGCCAGCAGTCATAATCGGTTACCATGGCTAAGGGAGCGTAAGCTATTTGGGCTTCACGTGCCAACTTGGCTTCTGGCATATTGGTCATGCCTATGACATCAAAGCCTAGAGCTCTGTATTGCTGAGATTCTGCAAAGCTGGAAAATTGCGGGCCTTCCATACAAATATAGGTTCCGCCCCTATGCACTTTTTGGGCACTGCCTTCAAGCTCTGCTTGTGCGCATTCATAGAGAATAGCACCTAAGTTTTGACAAGTAGGTTGTGCCATACTTACATGAGCCACCATACCTTGGCCAAAAAAAGTGGAAATTCTATTTTTTGTGTAGTCAGCATATTGCTCTACTATTACCATATCGCGGGGGGGCATATGTTCGCGTAAAGAACCTACAGCAGAAATGGATAATAAATGGCTGACGCCAAGTTTTTTTAAAGCATAAATATTAGCTCTGTAAGGCACTTCTGAGGGGAGGAAGCAGTGTTTTCTGCCATGTCTTGCCAAGAAAACAACTTTAGTGCCGTTCATAGTGCCCACCAGCAAGGCATCGGAAGGCGCACCGTAAGGGGTGTCTATAATGATTTCTTCTTTATTTTCAATACAATCTATATTGTAAAGGCCGCTGCCGCCCACAATGCCTATGACAACTGGGCCTGAGTGTGCTGTTGCTTGCATATTTGCTCCTTATATAGAGGATGTTGATGATGAACTCTTTTTTTATAATAATGTCTTGCGGAAAAAGCAATAAGAAAAAGTATGCAATATGTTATGCTTTTTGTATATATCTTTGCTATTTGAACGAAAAAAACGCATGAGATCTGATGCAGAGATAATCGAAAAGGCGCATTTGACGACACTATCTAAAAGAACATAGCAGCCTGTTGCAAAAGTCAATTTTAGGCAGGCTGTTCAAAAATAGTGAGATGCGAGGAAGCGAAAAAAGTCAAGATGCGCAGTGTATTAGACATACATAAGTAGTTTGGCTTTTTTGCGCTGACGACGCAGATTACTGTTTTTCAACAGCCTGATAGCGCGAATCTCATTCAATTTAGAGTTGCACCTTTTACCCAATGTGGATATACTGCGGCACTTAGCCGTGGGTTATATCCACAAAATTAAGAATAAAGTAAATATTTCGGAGGCTTTATGTTTTTTACTTCTGTAGCTCATGCCATGGGTGGAGCTGGTGCCGGCGGTGCACCTGCCAGTGGAATGGATATGTTATCTTCTTTTGTTCCACTTATCCTTATGTTGGCAATTTTTTGGTTTTTATTAATTCGTCCGCAAAAAAAACGCGCTCAAGAGCATAAGACTATGCTGGAGAATTTGAAGCGTGGTGATCATATCATTACTTCTGGCGGTGTGATTGGTCGTATTATCGAACTTGACGCCGACTCTGTGCTTTTAGAAAGTGGTGAATCCAAGTTGCGTTTAACTCGTGGAGCCATTGGTGCTTTGCATAATGCCAGTGCTAAAACGAGCACAGCACCTGCCAATGAAAAGAAAGGTGGCTGAGGTATCTAATTTCTTGAGGTTCAAGAAAAAGCCATTTGTTTCTTTCTAGATATTCATTTCTTATAATTTTTTGCTACTTTGCGTCATTTTAATTGTTTTTCTCATAAGGTCATGTGAATATTATGATTTTATGAGAAAACGATTAAGCTGACGCAAAGTCTGCTTTTGTCGGAAGGTGCTTCATGTCATTATCACGTTGGCGCGTTATTATAGCAGCGCTAGTTTTTGTAGTAAGCCTTATCTACGTATTACCCAGCATTCCATGGGTACAACAATCTTCTCTGGCTACGTTTTTACCCGATTCACGCATTAATCTTGGTTTGGATCTTAAGGGCGGCATACATCTTACCCTCGAGGTAGAAGTAGAAAAAGCCCTTACCAATTCCTTGGCACAAGTGGGGCAAGATGTACGCGCCATGGCTCAAGATTCTGGCATAGCCGTGTTGCGCCCGCGTATGTTCGATGCTACCACTCTTGAATTTATATTACTTAAGGCTGCCGAACAAGAAAAACTCGAAACCTTGCTCAAAGATCGTTACCCAAATGTAAGCGTGGTCAGTGCTACTGCGACAGAAAATGGGCAATTGCAATATAAAGTGCGTTTTACTGAAGCTTCTGCTTTAAGTATTCAAGATATGGCACAAGAACAAGCTTTGCGTACTATTCGCAATCGTATTGACCAATTTGGTGTGGCTGAGCCGGATATCCGTAAACAGGCCGATTACCGCATTCAAATCCAGCTACCCGGAATTTCTGATCCCCGCCGTGCTGTTCAGCTTATAGGGCAAACAGCGCATTTAGAATTTCATATAGTTCGGGAAGATGTAGACCCTTACGCCGCTGTGCTGCCACCAGATGTGGTGGCCTTGCCTATGGTGGATAAAAATGACCCCTCAGCGCAAAAATCTGGTGATAAACCAGCCATGATAGTGGTGGAAAAAGATGCGGTGCTTACAGGGGAAGATGTTGTGGATGCACGCCCAGGTTTTGACCAAATGAACGAAGCCTATGTAGCCATGAATTTTAATGGTCGTGGCGCCAATATATTTGAGCGCGTTACTGCAGAAAATGTCGGTAAACGCATGGCTATTGTGCTAGATAAAAAAGTGTATTCTGCCCCCAATATTAATGAACGCATTGCCGGCGGGCGTGCCAGTATTACTGGAAGCTTTACTACTGCCGAAGCGCAAGATTTGGCCTTGGTATTGCGAGCCGGCTCTTTGCCTGCACCGGTGGTAGTACTGGAAGAACGCACCGTGGGACCTTCTTTAGGTCAAGAATCTATCGATAGCGGTATGCTAGCCGCTGCTGTAGGTGCTTTTGCCGTGGTTATTTTTATGGCCATTTACTATGGGGCCAGTGGTTTTATTGCCAATGGCATGCTTGTTTTCACCATTACCATGCTCTTGGCAGGTATGGCAGCCTTTGGCGCCACGCTCACCTTGCCGGGTATTGCAGGTATAGTGCTTACTATTGGTATGGCTGTGGACGCCAACGTACTTATTTTTGAACGTATTCGAGAAGAGTTGCGCCGAGGGCTCACGCCACTAGCAGCAGTGAAAGCCGGTTTTGAAAGAGCTTCTTTGTCCATTGTGGACTCTAACCTTACCACTATCATTGCCACCATTGTTTTGTACCAATTTGGTACAGGCCCTGTGCGTGGTTTTGCCGTCACTTTATCGCTGGGTATTGTAGCTTCTATGTTTACAGCGGTCTTTGTGTCACGCGGTATTTTTGAAGTGTGGGCCAAGGCTAGAGGTTCCAAAGGCATTAGCATATAACGGGATGATAAGGAGCTATTATGGGCTTTGCATTTATAAAAAATGATATAAATATAGATTTTGTCGGTAAACGCACTATAGCGTATATCCTTTCTATAATTATAATTCTTGCGGGCGTTGGCTATATGGTTTTTTCCGGCGGCCCCAAGCTTGGCATTGACTTTGCCGGCGGTGTTATTGTGCAAGTAAAATTTGCCAATGATGTAGAAGATAACGTTCTTAAAGAAAGCTTAGATATACCGGAACTGCCCGGCATTTCTACGCAGCGTTTTGGCGAGGGCAATCGTGACTATTTGTTACGCTTTTCTACTCTAGATGCCAATGCTGTGGAATTACGAGAAAATGTGGAAAAGGCTTTAGCTAAAGCTTTTCCAGACAATGCCGTTGTTATTGAAAGGCTAGAGCAAGTAGGTCCCAAGGTAGGGGCAGATTTGACGAATAAAGCTCTTGAGGCCATGTATTATGCTGTTTTGCTTATTGCAGTATATATTTCCGGACGCTTTGAACAACGCTGGATGACGGCGGCCCTTATGACTGTAGTTTTATGGGGCAGCATGTATGGCATGGGCTTTACCGGTCTTGGTATGGGCTATTTGGTGCTCATGGCATTGGCTATCACGGTGATAATTTGCTGGAGGCTACGCTTGAACTTTGCCTTAGGGGCCATAGTAGGGCTTTTGCATGATGTGCTTATCACCATTGGTATACTGGCCATGCTGGGGCGTGAATTAGACCTCAATGTGGTGGCAGCCTTACTTACCCTTATCGGGTACTCGCTCAATGACACTATCATTGTCTATGACCGTGTACGTGAAAATTTACAAGGTATGCAAGATAAGCCATTAGAAGCTATTATTAATACCAGCGTCAATCAAACTCTGTCGCGTACTATTTTAACTTCAGGTACTACCATGGTAGCAGCACTTGCTTTATATGTGTTGGGCGGTGGTATTATTAATGATTTCGCTCTAACTGTGCTTATAGGCGTTGTTGTGGGTACATTCTCCTCAGTTTATGTGTCTTCGGCTATATTGCTGGCTTTGGGCACCACAGAAGACTATGTGCGTGAACAACACGAAGAAGAGTATGAAAAACCCGGTGAACACGGCGTCGTGTAGTTATAGTAAAATATAACAGGCGCTAGATGAGATATGAAAGCTTCCTCTTTTAGGTTAAGAGGGAGCTTTTTTTTGAAAAAATTATGCTGTACAGAGGTAAATCCATAACATGCTGATAATACTGGTGGCGCGTTTTGAGGGGATGGGGGGAGTTTGAGGGAGGAAGGGGCAACTTTTTGGCGTTAGCAAAAGTGTCCCTTCCCCTTCAATAAATAGATGAATCAGTTCTTATTCAAAGCGGCTGGCATTGGTGATCATCACCATATCTACAGGCACATCGTCATGCATGCCCATGCTTTTGGTTTTTACTTTGGCTATCTTGTCTACCACTTCAAGACCTTCAATAACCTTACCAAAAACACAGTAGCCCCAACCATTCATGGTAGGTTCGCTGTGATTTAAGAAATCATTATTAGTGTGGTTGATAAAAAACTGTGCTGTGGCACTGTGGGGATCCATGGTGCGCGCCATGGCAAGGGTTCCCTTGTCATTTTTTAGGCCATTGTTTGCTTCATTTTCCACAGGGGCTTTGGTTTCTTTTTCGTCCATGCGTGCGCCCATGCCGCCACCTTGAATCATGAAGTTAGGGATAACACGGTGAAAGATGGTGTTGGCATAAAAGCCGTCATCCACATAGGATAGGAAGTTTTCCACGGTTTTTGGGGCCGCTTCGGGAAATAATTCCACAAGAATATCACCTGAGGTTGTTTCGATAAGTACGTTGGGATTTGCCATTATTTTTCTCCTTATAGCATAGTGTGTGAATTATTCGTCTTCTTTGACGTAATTGCAACTTTTTTCGGGGCAAACAATTTTTGTGGCGCCACCGCGCAGTATTTTGCGTGTAAGTAGGGGAGAGTCGCACTGCGGACAAGGCTCGGCAATGGGCATATCCCAAAGGGCGTAATCGCATTGGGGGTAGGTATTGCAAGAGTAAAAAATCTTCCCTTTCTTGGAGCTTTTTTCCACAAGTTCCCCTTTGTCACAACGAGGGCAGGGCACCTTGGTGGAAAAAGGCTCGGCATGTTTGCATTTTGGATAGCCCGTGCAGGCAATAAAACGACTGCCGGTACGAGCTTTTTTTATAACAAGGTCACTTTGGCATTCTGGGCAAGTGCCTACAACTTCAAGTACCATTTGTTCGCGAGCCACGGGGATAACAACGCCGTTTTCATCGCGTTCAAAGTTAGAAGTGTAGGAGCATTCTGGGTAACCAGAGCAAGCCAAAAAGCTTCCGGCTTTGCCAAATTTAATCATAAGCGCTTTGCCGCAATCAGGGCATTCGATATGGGTGTCCATGCCCCCTTTGACTGTTTGCATATTTTTGGCAGCGGCATCTAAGGTGGGGACGAAATCAGCATTGAATGCTTGCATTAAATCTACCCAGTTACGCTCTCCATCGGCCACTTTGTCTAAATTTTGTTCCATTTGGGCCGTAAAGCCTACGTCCATGAGGGTAGCAAAATGATTGCGCAATTGCTCACACACTACCGAGCCTAAATCTGTGGGGGCAAAGTGTTTTTCAGCAAGGCTTACATAATCTCTGTCCTGTAAGGTAGAAATGATGCTGGCATAGGTGGAAGGACGCCCAATGCCTTGCTCTTCTAGCTCACGCACCAAGGAAGCTTCGGTATAACGTGGTGGAGGCTGGGTAAATTTTTGTTCTTTCGTGAGTTTTTCCAAGGCCAATTCTTGCCCTTCTTTCAAAGGTGGCAAATCTGCTTCACTTTCTTCGGAAGAGCGAGGGTAGGCTGCTGTCCATCCGGCAAAAAGCAGACGATTGCCCTTGGCACGCCATTGGGCAGGACCACAGGCAATGGTGACCGTAGTATCATGAAAGCGCGCTGCAGCCATTTGTGAGGCCACAAAACGTGACCAAATAAGCCGGTACAGGGTAAATTGTTCCGCCGGTAAGAAGGGTTTTACCATGTCTGGTGTCATATGCACATCTACAGGGCGGATGGCTTCGTGGGCATCTTGCACGCTGCCTTTGCCCTTGGCCTTACGGGGAGCTTTAGCACCTGTTCCCGGTAAATAATCGGGCCCAAACTGTTTAACAATAAAATCAGCGGCGGCGGCTTTGGCTTCATCTGCAATGCGTATGGAGTCGGTACGCATATAGGTGATGAGGGCTGTGAGGCCATGATCGCCTACCTCCACACCTTCATAAAGGCGTTGAGCGATGCTCATGGTACGCTTGGCCGTATACCCATGGCGTTGGTTAGCACTTTGCTGTAAGGTAGAGGTTATAAAAGGAGGCATAGGTGCCTTTTGGCGTTCTTTTTCCTCTATCTTTTCTACCATATAGGGTTTGCCTTGCATGGCTTCTTCTAAAGCTTGCGCGGCTTCCGCATGGGGCACATGGGCTTTTTTACCTTCAATTTTATATAAATCGGCCTTGATGGTAGGGGGCTCTTGCGCTTGTAAAAGTACCTTAAAGAGCCAGTATTCCTCTGGGGTAAAGGCACGACGTTCTTCTTCGCGCTCTACAATAAGGCGTAAGGCCACTGACTGTACGCGTCCGGCAGAAATGCCGCGCTTGACGTTTTTCCAGAGTAAGGGGGAAATTTTATAGCCCACAAGACGATCTAAAATACGACGAGCTTGTTGCGCATCAAAGAGATCTTCATTTAAAGGACGAGGATGTGTGAGAGCTTCACGCACAGCTTTAGCGGTAATTTCGTTAAACTGAATACGTTGAATGTCATTTACCTTGTCTTTTATAAGCTCTGCCACATGCCAAGCAATGGCTTCTCCTTCGCGGTCGGGGTCGGGGGCAAGGTAGACTACATCGGCCTTTGCGGCGGCAGCACGTAAATCGCTGACAACTTTTTTCTTATTATCAATGACTTGATATTGCGGCATGAAGTTATTGGCTTCGTCTACCCCCAGTTCTTTGGAGGGAAGGTCGCGCACATGCCCAACACTAGCAAGCACTTGGTATTTTGCGTCAAGAAATTTTTTAATGGTTTTCACCTTGGCAGGTGATTCCACAATGATAAGATTTTTAGCCATGCCTTCCTCGTTTTTTCCGTAGGGAGTATTTTGTCAACAGAAACATACGGCAAAAAAATTATTCGTCAAGAGTGTCCAAGGCCTTTTCAGCTAATTTTCTGGACAAAATTATAATTATTTTGTAGCAAACTTTAAAGGAGAACACCATGCAAAAAAAATATATTCTTCCTCTTTTGCTCTTTTGTGTATTGTTAAGTGCTTGTGCTGCCTCAAAAGCCCCTCCATATGGTAGTCCAGACAATAATAGCACTCAAACGCAAGGCGGCCCTGTTCAGGCGAATTTAAATCTACCTCCTGTCCCTGAAGGCTCTTCTGTGTATGTGCATGTGACAAATCAAACACAAGTTCAAGAAGATTTGGCTGGCACACTGTATGCTTTGTTGCAAAGCGAAACAGGGGCGTATGAAGCTAGCGGCCCCGGATCTGCTGATTATGATATAAGCATAACATTAGAGAGATTTGCCCAAGTACCTGTTGAAATAAGCGGGCAAAGTACAGGCCGAGCTGTAGGTGTTGGGCTTGCCACAACTGCCCTTGGTATTACCGTAGGTGGCCTTATTGGCGGCGATGCGGGCGCTCTTGTGGGAGCAGGCGTGGGGCTTGTTTCGGGCGTGACATTAAGTTCTTCTGGTGGCTCCGGTGGTGCCGTATATCATTCGTGGCAAATGGATACTTTTGTGACTATTCGAGAAAAAAATGGTCAAACGCATAGAACACGCATTAACGAACGTATGCCCGGATATAATAGTAGTATGCAAGATGCGGCAAGCACTGTACTCAACAATATTGCTTGGGCCATTGTACGCGCTTTTGATTAAGAAAACGCTGATGACATGCTTTTTTGTTTTCTCATGGCTTTAGGAAGATAACAAAAAATAGCGTAACTTGGCGATATTACCAGAAAACAAAAATCTTATTATTTAGTGCTTCCTTAATAAACAGTTGAAGAAAATAGAGATAAAAATCTACAAAGTATTTTCTTATTAGGTGGAATTTATGTTGAAAAAAATTTGTTTATGCGCAGTTGCAGTTATGCTCTGTGCTTGTGTAGAGCAAAAAAGTGCTACGTCTCAAGTAAGCCCCAAAAATATGGTACCTGCCGTTTCTTTTGCTTTAAAAAAGGCTTCAAATAAAAATGTGTATGTCTATGTGAATGAGGGGGGCATGGCAGGCACGCGCGAAGCTGTGGAGAAAAGTATAAGTGCTCGTGGCTTTACCCCTGTGTCAACGCCCAGCGAAGCCGGTTATATTTTGTATATAAGCCCTGTGTACAGCGGGGCTATGAGTCAGGGAAATACTCAAGCCCTCGGTGATTATGGGACCCCATGGAAGGGCACAGGAGCTCATGACGGTATGGGCTTTGTGGTGGATGTGCAGGCAGTTTCTCGCAAAATCGCTACGAGCTCTCGTTATAATATGGTGGCCATTACGGCAGCTACTCCCAGTGTGCTTTCTAAGAAGGCTGTTCGCATGGTAGCCTTTACTACGAATTCTCAAGATAAGGGTGCTGCGTCGGCAAATCTGTTACAAGAAATGGGCATGCGTATAGCTGCGGCTCTATAAAACAGTAGCTTTTTTGGAAAGTGTATTATATTGAAATGATAATGTTTTATTTTTAGTGAGCTATGGTTTTTTAAAAAAATAAATTTTCTTTAAATTTTTTGTTGACAAGGAGAGGACAATTTTATAAATAAATGTCTCCCGCGGGCAGTTAGCTCAGTTGGTAGAGCATCGCCTTCACACGGCGGGGGCCACAGGTT
>CAYJAD010000054.1:0-16632 GCA_964368075.1 uncultured Desulfovibrionaceae bacterium
GGCTTTGCTGCTTCTTCAAAGGTAAATTCTGGGTTTTCATAGAAAATCCACATGGCTTTGGCAGCATCAATGGGGGAACCACCACCAACACCAATGATAACATCAGGTTGATAATCATTCATTGCAGCAACACCACGCATAACGGTAGCAACGCTTGGGTCTGCTTCTATACCGCAAAAAATGGTACTTTCAATGCCAGCTTCTTTAAGATTAGCTTGAATAGTGGCTGTAGTATTATCTTTCACCATTCTTTCTGAGCCAATAACAATAAAGGCTTTTTTGCCACTAAGGCTTTTAAGGTGGTCAAGGGCATTTTCACCAAAGTACACATCTCTTGGAATAGTAAATCTTTTCATTATTTATCCTTTCAAAAAAATCTACGCAAAATTGCGTTGACGCTTATATAAGCAGGAAAAAAAGATTGCACAAGAAGGCACTTTATTGTTTGGTAAAAACTAAAAGGTGGGGTAGGAACTTTTTGGTACCTTATAAAGACATGATATATTGGTATGTTATAAAATAAATATAGAGATTCTACTGATGATATGACTGAATAACTTTTTTTCCCCAGCTATTCAAATTTTCTAAAATGGGGACAACATCCTTTGCCAAAGGGGTAAGAGAATATTCCACCGTGGGCGGTGTAGAAGGGTATACAGTACGATTAACCAATTTATTCTCTTCTAGCTTTCTCAATTGCTGCGTAAGCATTTTTTGAGTAATTCCGGGAATGATTTTAAAAAACTCATTAAAGCGTATTTTTTCTGCAAGATGCAGATTCCACAATATGGTGGACTTCCATTTTCCGGAAATAACCTCAAGAGCCACTTCCATTTCCTTGGTAAAATTACTGCAACTTATTTTATTTTCGCGATCTTCTGGCAAAGTAATCTCCTTAGAGTTTTTATATAAAATATTTGTATACAATACGAACTATAGCTCTATAGTGCCATTTACGTCGTCAATAAACCTTCTTTTTGTACAAATGTCCAGCATAAATTTAAACATCTTGATAAATACTAGATATTGACAAAGCCCCCATTAGCTAGGTAGAAATTTGTTTCCAAAATGGAATCACAGTACATTCTAACAATGCACTACAATTTCATATACAAAAACAAAGGAAAAGCTGATTAAATTCGTATTTCCCAAAGCACTCTATATCGTGCTACCATTTTAAATTATTTATGAGGTTTACTATGCCTAACGTTCGCTCCACCGTGACAGACTCCTATAACTTTTATGGTAATGCCAGCCCTGAAGAATTGGCCGCCCTCTACGGCACCCCCCTCTATGTTTACAATGAAAATATTTTACGCAAACGCTGTCAAGAACTTACCAGCCTTTCTAGCCTAAAAAGTTTTAGCGTCAATTACTCTGCCAAGGCCAATACCAACCTTGAGCTTTTAAAAATTATTCGTCAAGAAGGCTGTGTGGTGGACGCCATGAGCCCCGGTGAATTATTCATGAATCAAAAAGCAGGCTTTAGCAAAGAAAACATCCTCTATGTATGCAATAACGTTTCTGCTGAGGAGTTAAAAAACGCCCTTGCCCACAATGTGCTCATTAGCGTAGATTCTCTTTCTCAATTGGAATTGCTAGGTAGCCTCAACCCCGGTGGCAAGGTTATGGTGCGCTTTAACCCCGGCATTGGTGCAGGGCACCATAAAAAAGTTATCACTGCCGGAAAAGAAACAAAATTTGGTGTTACTCCAGACATGATGGATGCCGTCTTTAGCGTGCTGCAAAAGCATAATCTCACTCTTGCTGGCATAAATCAGCATATTGGTTCACTTTTTATGGAAGCCGATGGGTATTTAGAGGCCGCTAGCTTTCTCCTCTCTTTAGCAGAAACCTTGCCAGAAGGCGCTTTGAAAGATCTTGAGATTATAGACTTTGGCGGCGGCTTTGGTATTCCTTATCGTAAGTACGAAAATCAAACTCGTCTAGATATGCAAGACCTTGGAACAAAATTACATAGCCTTATGCACGATTGGACGCAAAAAACAGGCTATACAGGCAAGTTTTTTGTGGAACCCGGCCGCTATGTCGTAGCAGAATGCTCCGTTTTGTTAGGCTCCGTCTATGTAACAAAGAATAACGGCGACAATATGTATGTAGGCACAGATTTAGGCTTCAATGTCTTGGCTCGCCCTATTATGTATGATTCTCACCACGACGTAGAAGTATATCGCAAAAACGGCAGCCCAGATGCCGAACTCATAGAACAATCTGTGGTGGGAAATATTTGTGAGAGTGGTGATATTCTTGCCAATAAAAGGCAATTACCGCGCATTGAAGAAGGCGATATATTAGGTATTCTTGATGCCGGAGCCTATGGTTTTGTTATGAGCTCCACCTACAATCAGCGCTTACGCCCTGCTGAAGTGCTGATTGATAGCGAAGGCAATCATAAACTTATTCGCAGGCGTGAAACCATGGATGACCTTATGCGCGGTTACGATTTTTAAGAAGAAAATCACTCCATAAAAAAACTTTTCTAGCATACCAAAACGCATCGATTGCCAAAAGCTCTCGGTGCGTTTTTTATGCAGTACTCTTTATGCAATTGTTATTTCAGATGGCAACTCATACAACTACATATTCAAATTATCTTTTTTTTCAACACTTTTTACAATTCACCATAAGGTTTAAGCCCTTCCTCCACCTCTACAATATGATCGTGCATTGCTGCAAAAGCAGCATCTGCATCTCTATTTTTTAGAGCCTCAAGAATGCGCTCATGTGCCGCTAAGACCTGTGCTGTAAATTCTCGGCTTGGCTTAATACGATGCTTGGCATCTGTAAGCATATTGTTCACAAAATCTTGCGTTACCCAAAGAATGGGATTGCCCACAATCTTTGCCAATAACACATGAAAAAGCACTTCTGTCTCGTAAAGTAAGGCATCTTCCTTTGTATCAAAAGCCTCAAGACAACGGGAATGTATATCTTGCAATTGTGCAAAAAAATCATCCGTCATTTTTTTTGCGGCATGGTAGGCAATATAAGGCTCAAGCAACACGCGCACTTCAAAAATATCTGAACGAGTAAACTTTTGAAAATATAAAAAACTCGCAAAAAAATCGCGTGCAGTGGCCCAATCTATCTCACTCACCACAGGGCCGCCCCCTGCTCCACGTTTAATGGAAAGAAAACCCATGCCTTCAAGGGTGCGTAAGGCTTCACGCAATGTATGCTTGCTCACGCCAAGTTGCGCCATAAGATCTTGTTCATGCGGCAAAGCCTGCCCTGGTTTTAATTCTCCACTCAAAATAGCTGAGCGAATTTGCTGTACAATCTGTGTAGAAATTTTTTCTCTTCGGGGTGATTTAAATTGCATATAGTCACTCTCTTTGTTTTGTTAACTTACTTAAATTAAAAATGTTAGCCCTAATATACATTTATGGCAATATTTTTTTGCAAAAAAACATCCTTCAAACATAATCTATTGAAATTATAGAAAATAAAAATAGTATAATATTTGGTAAAATTAAATAGACATATATTTGGTTATATGTCATATTTTTTTCAAGCAAGATACTATTACACACTTGAGCTTTATTTGCCCTTTATGCGGGTTTTTGGAGAAAAGACCATGTCAACAAACAGAATATTTCGAACTCCGCCCACCATCCATGTGGGACAGGGCGCATCACAACATGTGGGTGCCGAAGTAAAAAATATGGGCTTACAACGCGCTTTGTTAGTCACAGACAGTTTTTTATTCACTTCTGGAATCATTCAGCCTGTATTAGACTCCTTAAAACAAGCAGATATACAGATAACTATTTGTGACACCATTACTTCTGAACCCACTTTAGCGCATGTAGATGAGGCCATGTCTTTATATAAAGCTGGCAATTGTCAGGGCGTTATTGCATGTGGCGGTGGAAGCCCCATAGATGTTGCCAAGGCTGTGAGTGTTTTAGTGGGCAATGGGGGCAATATTCAAGACTATCTAGGTTTAGAAAAGGTACCCCAAGCAGGCTGTCCCATTATTGCCATTCCCACCACAGCAGGCACGGGATCAGAAGCTACGCTTACCACCATTATTACAGATACACAAAATGATGTAAAAATGCTTATTATCAGCTCGTGGCTCATGCCCAAAGTGGCTATTATAGACCCTATGCTCACCCTTGCCATGCCCAAGGGTATTACAGCAGCTACAGGTTTAGATGCACTTACGCATGCCATAGAAGCCTATGTATCACGTAAAGCGCAGCCATTATCAGACCTCTTTGCTTTAAGCGCCGTACGCCGTATTTACAAAAATCTTCCCCTTGCATGGGCACAACCCGAAAACATGGAAGCCCGCGAACAAACATTACTTGGTGCACTTGAAGCAGGTATTGCTTTTTCCAATGCATCGGTAGCCTTGGTGCATGGTATGTCTCGTCCCATTGGCGCTCTTTTTCATGTGCCCCATGGCGTATCCAATGCGGCCTTACTTGGCGTTGTGACGCATTTTTCTTTAGAAGGTGCGCCCGAACGCTACGCTGCCATTGCCCATGCCCTTGGCGTTACAGCAACAGCAGATCATTTGGCCACAGCCAAGGCAGGCGCAGAAAAAATTACACAAATTATCAAAGAATTAGAAATCCCCCCTCTTTCACAACTGGGTGTTAATAAGGAGAAATTAGATGCCGTTGTGGAAAAAATGGCGCACGACGCCATAGCTAGTGGCAGCCCTGGTAATAATCCCCGTATTGCCAGTGAAGAAGAAATTATTTCACTCTACTATCAAGCCCTATAAAGGAGAGTTATTGTGTCTGTAAAACGTCTTAAATACTGCGTTGACAATCAATGGCGTGAAACCGCGTCTGGAAAATACTCCCCCATCATGAATCCCAGTACGGGAGAACATATTGCCGACGCGCCCATATGCAGTGCAGAAGAAGTTAATGAAGCCATTATGTCATGCCGTGCTGCCTATCCTGCATGGTCTAACAAACCTGTGTCTGTGCGTACGCAAGTAATTTTCCGTTTTCGCGAATTAGTTAATGCACATTTCGATGAGCTTTCCGTGCTTTTAGCTACAGAAATGGGTAAATGCCTCTCTGAAGCTCAAGGCGATGTACACAAGGTTGTTGAAGCATGCGAATTAGCCGTTGCGGCACCTATGGAAATTCAAGGATACAGCATGATGGAAGCCACACGCGGCCACGATATACATTTATATAGAGAGTCCGTCGGCGTTTTTCTTGGCATTGTTCCTTACAATTTCCCTGCCATGATCCCCTTTGGTTGGTTTATTCCTTTATGTATTGTGGCTGGCAACTGTATGGTCTTAAAAGCCGCAAGCATGGTACCTCAAACAGGTATGCGTTTGCTCGAATTGCTTTATGAAGCAGGCTTGCCCGCCGGTGTTGTAAACCTTGTCACCTGTAGTAGAGACGGTGTTACCAGTGCTTTATCACACCCAGAAGTCAACGGTGTCTCCTTTGTGGGTTCCACTTCCGTTGGAAAGCATATTTTTTCCACCGCTGCTGCCCATGGTAAACGTGTGCAATGCCTCACAGAAGCCAAAAATCATGCTCTTATTTTAGAAGACGCCCCCCTTGAGTGGTCTGCCAGAAGAATAATTAATTCTGCCTATGGTTGCGCCGGTCAGCGTTGTATGGCCTTACCCGCCATTGTGGTGCAAGAATCTGTGGCTGATGACTTTGTGCGCGTTATGACAAAGTTTGCTAAGGAACTTATCATCGGTCCCGCCTATGACCCACAATCGCAGTTGGGGCCTGTCATCAATGCAAATCATAAAAAATCTGTAGAAGATTGGATTACTAAAGGTGTTGAAGAAGGCGCCACCTTGGTACTTGATGGCCGCAATTGTCAACCCAAGGGTTATGAAAACGGCTTCTATGTAGGACCTACAATCTTTGATCATGTAACACCAGAAATGCGTATCGGACAGGATGAAATTTTTGGACCAGTTATGTGTGTGAAGCGTTGCAAAGACTTTGAAGAAGGCATTGCTCTTATGAATGCTAATCCCTTTGCCAACGGTTCTTCTATCTTCACCAACAGTGGGCATTATGCGCGTGAATTTGCACGTCATACACATGGCGGTATGGTTGGTGTAAATGTTGGTATTCCGGTACCTCTAGGATTTTTCCCTTTCAGCGGTCACAAAGATTCTTTCTTTGGAGATTTGCATGTGTTGGGTCGTGATGGTTTGCGTTTCTATACGCAAGAAAAAACCGTTACCACCAAGTGGGTTTCCCCTACAGAGTCCCATGCGGCAAAGGTAAGTACATGGGAAGGCACTATTAACAGACAATTATAGGCCACACTATGCAAAGCTTCTTTTATCTTAAGTAAAGATAAAAGCATATAAATAGTGTTTTTACATACATAACTAGGAAGCAATTACTACATTCATTCTATGAAGATATTGATTACATAGTATTTTTGCTCTTGAAATAGGCAAGATTATTACAAGTACGTTTCGCAAAATAGTATGCAATACATATTTTCTTGCAAAGTATTAAGTGCGATTCCTAAGAAAACTAGGAGGAATTATGGCAGACTTTTTAGCACCATCGGTTAATTTCATTGGTAAAGGCACCATCGCAGAAGTAGGCCCACGTGTGGCAATGTTTGGAACCAAGGCTTTAGTCGTTACCGACAAAGGCATTTCCGGCATCGAAGGTGGCCCCTTAAGTATTCTCAAGGGTGAGCTTGAAAAACACAAAATTCCTTATGTTGTATTTGATGATGTTGCGCCAAACCCACGCGACACAAACATGATTGATGGCTTAAAAGCCTATAATGACAATGCTTGTGACGTATTAATATCTCTTGGTGGTGGTAGCCCCCATGATTGTGCAAAAGGCATTGGTATTTTAGCCACACATGATGGTGACTTGTACGAAGACTATGCAGGCATCGAAAAACTTACCAATGAATTACCGCCCATCATTGCTGTGAACACCACAGCAGGTACAGGCAGTGAAGTAACACGCCATTGCGTTATCACTGACACCAAGAAAAAAATTAAATTTGTTATTGTAAGCTGGCGCAATCTTCCAAAAGTTTCCATTAATGACCCAGAGCTTATGGTAAACAAACCTGCAGCACTTACTGCCGCCACCGGCATGGATGCTTTAACCCATGCTGTAGAATGCTATGTCACCCTTGGCGCAAACTATGCCACGGATTGCCTTGCTCTACAGGCCATTGAATTAGTGGGTAAGTACCTTCGTCGCGCTGTAGCTTATGGACATGATATCGAGGCCCGCGAAGGCATGGCTTACGCTTCTTACTTGGCAGGTATGGCCTTTAATAATGGTGGCCTTGGCTATGTTCACGCCATGGCGCACCAACTAGGTGGATTATTAGATATGCCTCACGGTGTGGCCAATGCCATTTTATTACCACATGTAGAAAAATGGAACCTTATGGTCAATCCTGAGAAATTCGCACGCATGGCCGTAGCATTAGGTGAAGACATTAGTGGTTTAGGGAAAATGGAAGCAGCAGAAGCTTGCATTAAAGCCATTGTGCGTCTATCACAAGATGTGGGTATTCCGCAAGGTCTTGGAGAGTTAGGTGTTAAAGAATCAGACATACCGCTTATGGCAAAGCTAGCCATGCAAGACGGAAATGCCGGATGCAACCCACGCATCGGTACAGTGAAAGATATTGAGGAGCTCTTCAAAGCAGCCATGTAATTTTAATCGTTTCCCTACAGGCTGTTCAAAAAGGGTGAAATACAAGGAAAAATAAAAAGGCAAGGCGCGCCGTGTATATAAACACACACAAGCGGTTTGCCTTTTTATTTTTGACGCAGCAGTTTACCTTTTTTTAAATATCCACTAGATAACGCATGGTCGCATGGCAAAAGAGAGTGCATTGCAAATTTTATATTTTATCTTACTGTTCTTTTTTACCAGTCCCATGGGGGCCAAAACGTGTATCAAAAATAACGTTATCACCAGGTTTATAAAAATATCCATCGTGTACCACTTCAGGCGTTCCCATGGTAAGTAAATCTCCCACGCTTGTAAAAGTGTAGCCTGCGTCTTGTAATAATTTCACTATCTTCGGGACTAAAACTTCCGTTCTTTTAGGTACCATATTGCCATGAAAAAGCAATATAGAACCAGGACGCACCTTACGAAAAAGAGCCTGTGCCGCTTGCATTGTGCCATCATCTTCAAATATTTCGCCCACAACATCCCATTGAATAACCATGAGCCCAGATTTTTGCATATAACGCAAAGCGGCCTCAGAAGAACGCCCATAAGGAAAACGAAATAAAGAAAGTCGTTGTGGAGTAAAAATGCGTCCCGAAATGGCATGTCTTTGTGCATCTAATGCTTCATACTGCGCCTGCATCCACTGTACTTGCTTATCCATGTTTTGCGCATCTAAAAGAGCAAAATTAGCATGCGACCACGCATGATTGGCTATTTCAAAAAGAGGCCATGACAGCAGTTCCAGCCCGCGACGCGCATGGGTACGAAGCCATTTACCCCCAAGGAACAGAGTGGCTGGAATTTTATTTTTCTGCAAAAATTCTACTAATTTAACATTATAGCCTGTGGTTTGTGTCTCTAATTCGCAAAAGTCAAAAGTCAATGCTACCACTTTACGTTGTCCCACATCAACACGGCGCACAAGACCATAAACAGGAGCAGACGCCCTTTTAGGGGCCACAGGTTGCATATGTTCTGGCGCAAAACTCACATTGGGGGCAGAGCTGTGTTCATCCCCCACATAAACTTTGCTGGAAAAATACCCATAAGTAAATATAAGAAAAACAGCTAGGGCTGTAAGAAAGGCTGACCATGTTTGCATATGTTTTTTCTACTACTATCTGCAATAGCCAACTATTGAGGCATAAAATATTCCGCCACAGCAATGGCCACGGTAACTTGTCCAAAAAATTTCATTTTAGGCACAATAAGCTCTACAGTATTGCAATGCACTTCGCCCAAAAAACTGTCCTGCTTTTTCGCATCAAAGAGGCGCCCTGCGCTTTCTGCACTTGTAAGCGCAGCACCTTCACTCACGCTCATACCTTCAAAACCAAAAAGTTGTGCCGCCATGCTCGAAGGGGAGACGCTTGGCGCTTGTGCCAAAATTTCTGCACTATAAAATGTTATGGGAAGCTGTAAGGCCTGTGCTGCCTCTAAAAGTCCCTGTTCTTCCTGCTTTTTATCCACGGAGGCAAGACAAAGAAGAGCCTTTTTCTCTAAATGCGTTTCTTGTAAACAACGCTCAATGGCTTCTAAAATAGCGTCTTTTTCCGTACCTTTTTTACAGCCAATACCCATATGCAAAGCCGGTACAGTAAGGCGCAAAATATTTTCATGCTCCGGAAATTTGCGCCAATGCACTGCCACGGCAGGTTCCTTACCGTTAATGCGTGGCAATTCACTATTTTTTTCTATATCCACAAGAGTAAAATGTTTTTGTGAAGCATTTTTAAAAAGCCCTATAGGGTCATAAAGCTGTACCTTTTTATCTTCTAATAAAGCGGCATTACAAATTTTCACTTTATCCCAATCCAATATGCTACAGCCATTTTCCTTGGCTAACACATCTACAGCAGGCTTTGCATGCACATCGCTAGCAGTCGTTATGACAGGCGTAGCTTGTAAATGGTGGGCAAGCTCTGTGGCAAGAGTATTGCCCTCTCCCCAATGCCCAGAAAGTAAGGATATAGCAAAATTTCCTTTTTCATCGCACACCACCACAGCAGGATCTTGTTTTTTATGAGTAATATGTGGTGCAATGCAACGCACGGCAATACCTGCGGCACAAAAGAATACATGGGCATCATAGGCTGAAAAAGTTTGCGCCAACAGCTTGGGTAAATGAGTAAAACTAAAGGTTTCATACCCGCTATTTTCCGCATAAACACTGTGCCTAAGCAAGGCTTGCTCCAGCCTTTCCAATACATAGATATGTACGCCCTGCCCCAATTTCTGCGCAAGAATAAGGCCTGCTTCGCCTAATACGTAGCAGGCCGTTTTTTTTCTTCCCAATACGCTCAATTTAAAACTCAAGTTTTTTTACGGCGTCTAGGGTACGTTCTAAATGCGCATCAGTATGCACAAAGCTCATCATAGCGGCCTCAAAAGATGCCGGCGCAATATAGATACCTACTTGACGTAAAGCTTTATAGAACGCAGTAAACTTAACGGAATCTGCACGCTTTACACCGTCAAAATCCCAAATTTCTTCTTCACTAAAGAAGGGGCAAAACATGGGACCAAGAGCCGGCACACGCACTACATGCCCTTTGGCACGTAAAATACTTTCCATTTCTTTGGCAAAAGTTGCTGTACGGTCGCTTAAAGCGGCATAATCGCATCCGCTCAAAACACGCATGGTAGCTAAACCTGCCGCCATAGCTAAAGGATTGCCCGAAAGTGTACCCGCTTGGTACACATCGCCACAAGGGGCAATACGTTGCATAAATTCTTTTTTACCACCATAAGCTCCCACGGGCAAACCGCCGCCGATAATTTTACCAAAAGTGGTTAAGTCTGGCGTAATATTAAAATAGGCTTGCGCTCCGCCAAAAGCCAAACGAAAACCTGTAATAACTTCATCAAAAATAAGCAAAGCACCGTGGGCTGTGCACAGTTCACGCAAGCCTTCCAAAAAGCCTGCTTTAGGCGGCACAAGCCCCATATTGGCAGCCACTGGCTCTACAATAATAGCCGCAATATCTTTACCTTGTGCTGCAAATAAGTTTTGTACAGCTTCAAGATCGTTATATTTCGCAAGCAAAGTATCTGCTACCACAGCAGAAGGAACGCCGGGCGTGCCGGGTATAGAAAATGTTGCCATACCAGAACCAGCCGCGGCTAAAAAAGCATCGGCGTGACCATGATAGCAACCAATAAATTTTACGACCTTATCTCTGCCTGTAATGCCACGGGCAAGGCGCAAAGCGCTCATGGTCGCCTCGGTACCGGAATTCACCATGCGCACCATTTCCACCGAAGGTAAAGCTTTAATAACTTCTTCGGCGAGCAGTATTTCATCTTCGCAAGGGGCACCGTAGCTTGTGCCCTTGGTTGCCGCCGCTTGTACTGCGGCAGTTACTTCAGGGTGCGCATGCCCTAAAATCATGGGGCCCCAAGAAAGCACATAATCAATATAGGTGTTACCGTCAGCGTCAGTAAGCTCGCACCCTTTAGCCTCTTTAATGAAAAGAGGAATACTGTCTACATTTTTACAAGCGCGCACAGGGCTGTTTACACCACCGGGAATGAGAGCTTGAGCGCGTTCAAAAAGAGCTTGGGATTTGTTTTCTTGCATAGTATACCCCTAAAAATAGGTCATAGATGTTTTTTTGAATTCTTCGATGCTTTCAAGAGCCGCAAACTGGCTTACCCCTGTGGCCTTTTGAATATCGGCAATAACCTGCTGGCATTCTTCTTCACTGCGACCGTGGGTCATGGTGTAAAGAGTATAAGGCCAATCTTCTGCCGATGTGGGGCGAAAATAGCAATGTGAAACATGGGAATGCTGCGCCGCTTTTTGCCCAAAGGCTTCAGCTTCTTCTTCGCTAACAACCCAAGCCACCATGGCATTAAAATTCCACCCCGTTTTCTGATGCTTAATACTTGCACCAAAACGACGTATCGCACCATCTTCTTTCAGTTTTTGCAATAAGCTCAGTACTTCTTCTTCGCTTACTCCCACACTTTTTGCTATGTCAGCATACGGCGTGGCGCTATCGGGTAAAGAGCTTTGCACCATGCGCAAAATGGCTTTTTCCTGTTCTGTAAAATTATAGTTCATAGTATTTCTCTTTAATCTTAATAAAATAACAGTTCCATATCGGCGCAGAGCATACAATAGAGCCCTTAAACTTAGCAATAGAAAAAAAGCCTTAGCGCTGTATTTAGTCGGCACTGGAAAACACACTACTGCTTTGTAGTTTGCATACATCCAAGACCAATACCCACGAGAATAAATATACTGGCTAAAATGAGCTGTGTGTCAGGGTGTTCATCAAGCATAAACTGTGAGAATATCATTCCAAAGACAGGTGTTGCCAAAAGCCCCAAAGATGTAACAATAGCAGATAAGTGTCTATTAATAACAGTCATAGCCCAAAAGCCAAAGGCTGTACCCAAAAGGCTTGTATACGCCATTTGCCAAAGAAGTTGCGGCGTCCAAACGATGGAAGGAATTCCTTCAAAGAAAAAAGCAACAATGGCGGTTATAACCATGGCTACCAGTGTTTGCCAAAGCACCAACTGAAAAGCGCTGGCATGCCAAGTAACCACTTTAATACCCACTATGGCTATAGCCCAAGAAAAGGATGCCAACAGTAACAGCGCACTACCCAAAAGATCTTGGGTGAAATTAAAATCTAGAATAACAGGACTAAATAAAATACATACGCCTATAATTCCCAATAAAACTCCCCCAAGACGCACTTTATTTATGGGTTCTTTTAAGAAAAAAATGGCCGCTGGCGTTACCCACAGCGGGGTTGTGTATCCCAAAATAGCCGATCGCCCCACAGAGGTATATTGTAAACCAATGGCCATAAGTGAGGCAAAAATACTCATATGAAAAAAGCTTACCACCATTATGGCAGGCACATCGCGGCGTCTGGGCCAAATGAATTGCTTTGTCAGTAATTGTAAAGGGAGCAAGGCAAGCGCAGCAATAAGACAACGCAAAGCCGTGGACCATAAAGGGGGTATAGATTGCACCACAAGCTTGGTTACCGTCCAATTAGCGCCCCAAATAACAACGACAAGAGCAAGCAATAATAAAGCATATTTTTTATTCATGGCGCACCATGACGCAAGTAGTAAAAAAATGCAATAAACTATTCCCGACCCTTTACTAAAATTATTCTTATGGAAGCGCTGATTTAATAGATTTTTCGTTCTCTAACAAGGAAGACGAATTTTGCTAAGGGTGCATAGTATAGAGACATACATGCAGTCTTAGTAAGATGAGTCTGACGCAGTTAGAGGGCGAAAAGGCATTTAATCAGCGCTTCCTTATAAAAAAATATGATGAAATCTCATTATGCTTTGCAAAACCGTTGTTCTTTTTCATTGTAATTCTTTATAACGTAACATAGAATGCGTACAATCTGTATAACATAATATAAGTACATATTTTTTCACCCCATATCTAGATTTAAAGAGAGAAATACATGCCCATTTCCCCTGATCTTGGAAAAAATCCCCTTAGTTCAAGCGCAGCAAGCAACGAAAACATGAAAGCTTCGCCACAGTATGAAAGCATGAGCACGGAAATTGCCAAACTCAGTTCCATTCAAGATGCTGGTAGTGTACGTTGGGATACCGTGATTGAAGCCGCACAGCAAATTCTTACCGAACAAGTCAAGGACATTCCTACAGCTGCCTATTTATCTATAGCCTTGGCAGAAAAGGAAGGTATCATGGGGTGGCAACTGGGCGGACAAATTCTCACTGACATTTTAGAACATTGGTGGGAAGACGCCCTACCGCCGTT
Source organism: uncultured Desulfovibrionaceae bacterium (assembly GCA_964368075.1). Classification (GTDB taxonomy): domain Bacteria; phylum Desulfobacterota; class Desulfovibrionia; order Desulfovibrionales; family Desulfovibrionaceae; genus CAYJAD01. Next base: position 13,477 of record CAYJAD010000054.1, read on the forward strand.
AAAACGTATACGAGCGCGAGTAAATGCTCTTGATTGGTGGCATGATAGGAGTAAAGCTTTTTTAGCACGCGAACACGCCCCCATTACCATGGAAGAACAAGAAAAACTGCTTGCCTTTATTAAAACCATGGATGCCCTTTTGGGAGACAAGCTCCCCGATTGTCAATCCTTGCATGACATACGTGAATCAGCACAACACATTGAAGTTATAGCAAATACCGAAACAAAAGAAGAAGAAACACAAAAGGAACCGGCAGATTCTCCCCTACAGCAAGAAGTCAGTGCGCCCGTTCAACAAGCTTCGCTGCCGCCAACCGCTCCTGTCACGCCTCCCACGCCTGCACCTAGCATCGTTCTGGAAAAGGCACCACAATTAGACGCTCAAGATCCGGAACTGCTAAAGAAAAGTCAACAAGCTTTAGTGCATATGGCGCGCCAGCATTATGATGTCACTTTTGCAACAGCTTGCCCGCACGAAACGTTAGCATGGGAAAGCCTCTACATAAGCTTATGGGCTAGCATAGAGCAATTGCCTCCAAGTGAGGGAAAAACAACCCTCGTGCCAGCCCCTGACAGAACGCGCCTTGTGGCCATGCAAACTTTATTACAGGCACAAAAATTTGAGCAAGCTGCCAAAACAGCCGCTTTTTTTGCCCCCACATCCCTTTTTTGCCTAGATGTGCATTATACGCTTTTTTTGGCAATACAGGGTTTAATTAAGGCCGGCCAAGAACATTTTGTTCCAGCCCTAACCACAATTGAGCATCATGTCAGACTTTTTATCACACGCTTTCAAGGCGTAGAAACATTACAATTTTCTGACGAAAGCCCCTTTGCTGATGCAGCCTGTAAGGCATGGCTTCGATCTTTGCAAAACAATGAAGGAACGGCAGCGCCCACAAACAGCCCGCAACAAGCTTTAGACGATATTTTAGCTAAAGCAACTCAATTGCGTATAGAAAAACAGCTTTCCAAAGCTTTGGCTATTCTTAATGAAGCTATGCATCAAGCAAGCCCCCCCACGCATGTACGTTTACAAATTGCACAGGTGCAATTACTCACTCAAGAACAGCATTTTGAAATGGCAGTGGCATTAGCCGACAACATAGTGCAAACATTAGATACGCATGCCTTGGATAAATGGGATGCTAGCTTGAGCGAAGAAGCTTTACGTACCGTATACTTTGCATATAAAGGCTATGCAAATGCCGGCCAAAAAAGCGCACTCATAGCCCAACGTTTAGCCATACTCAACCCTGCTGCCGCATTGGAATTATTATAATTTATATTGACTAGAGATAGTAATCACTATAGCATTTCCTTGTCTAACCTTCAACCTTGCCCAATGCGGCAGATACCATTAATGAGGTAAACAATGTCAAAAGATGGTTCCGTAGCGCCAAAAGAGCGTGTAAATATTGTTTATAAGCCGGCCACAGGAGACGTGCAAGAAGATGTGGAGCTTCCACTCAAACTTATGGTTCTTGGAGATTTCACCGCCAAAGAAGACGAACGTATCATAGAAGATCGCACACCTGTTTCTGTTGATAAAGACAACTTCAATGATGTCATGAAGGGGCAAGGCTTAAATATAACCTTGGCCGTTCCCAATAAGCTTTCCGGAGAAGATGACCCTGATAATGCCCTCAGTGTTAATCTTAGCTTTGAAAATATGCGTGATTTTGAGCCGGACGCAATTGTTAGTCAAATACCCGAACTAGCACAACTTATAAAATTGCGTGAAGCCCTTAAAGCTTTAAAAGGCCCTCTTTCTAACGTGCCGGATTTTCGTAAAAAAGTTCAAGAACTTGTTTCTGACCCAGGAGCACGCGAAGCTATTTTACAAGAGCTTGGCCTAGACAAAGATGAAGAAGCAAAATAGTTACTCTATTTTTCTATATACAATAAACCATTCACTTTAGCATGCTACGAGGGAATAATGTCACAAGAGCAAACGCAAAAAGACGTCGAAGTTGGCACCGATGAAAGCCTGAGCTTGCTTGACCAAGTTTTAGAAGCATCCAAGCTTAAACAAGGGGATGACGGGTACAGCGTTACTAAGTCTGGCCTGCAAGAATTTTTAAAGCAATTGGTAGGCAACAGCGGCGAAGTAAAAGTTTCCGCAAGTTTAGTGGATAAAATGCTGGCAGATTTAGATACAAAGCTTTCTGCACAGGTTAATGCCATTATGCATCATGAGCAATTTCAAAAAATTGAAAGTGCTTGGCGCGGCCTAAAGTTTTTAGTAGACAGAACAGACTTTCGCCAAAATATTCGTATTGAATTTTTAAACGCTTCCAAAGAAGACCTCTTGGCAGATTTTGAAGATTCACCAGAAGTTGTGCGCTCCGGCTTGTATAAACACATATACACGGCAGAATATGGCCAATTTGGCGGCAAGCCCGTAGGCGCTATGATTGCTAATTATGAGCTTGGCCCCGGTACTCAAGATGTGCAGCTTATGCAATATGTGTCAAAAGTTTCTGCCATGAGCCACTCCCCATTTTTAGCCGCCGCCGATAAGTCTTTCTTTGGCATTGATTCATGGGAAGAATTGCCAAATCTTAAAGATTTAAATTCTATTTTCGAAATGCCCCAATACACCAAATGGCGTGGGTTTAGAGAAACAGAAGACGCACGCTATATGGGGCTCACCCTACCACGTTTTTTACTGCGCACCCCTTATGGACCCGATACTATACCCACAAAAAACTTTGTGTTTAAAGAAGAAGCGGAAAACAATGATGATTTTTGTTGGGGAAATTCCGTATTTGCCATGGCTTCACGCTTTACTGACAGCTTTGCAAAGTATCGTTGGTGCACCAATATCATCGGCCCTCAAGGTGGCGGAACAGTAGATAATTTACCCATTTATAATTTTGAGTCCATGGGCGAAATTCAAACCAAGATTCCCACTGAGGTTCTTATTTCAGAAAGAAGAGAATACGAACTTGCCGAAGAAGGTTTTATTGCATTAACCATGCGCAAAGGTGCTGACAATGCAGCCTTTTTCTCTGCCAGTTCATGCCAAAAACCCAAAGTATTCCCCAATACCCCAGAAGGCAAAGAAGCTTCACTCAATTATAAGCTTTCCACACAGCTGCCATATATGATGATTATGAATCGCCTTGCGCACTATATTAAGGTTATTCAAAG
>CAYJAD010000055.1:0-16028 GCA_964368075.1 uncultured Desulfovibrionaceae bacterium
TGAAGCTGCCAGCTAAAGCTGGGGGTTTTAACCCTCCCAAACGGGGACAATAAACACGCTTTGAAGAGGGTCTGGAAGAAATTTTTTGGCACGAGAAAAAGTTTCTCTAAGAAAAAAATAGTCAGAGGGAACCCTTTATATAAAGGGTTCCCTCCATAGGCTTTGTGGTCTCAAAGCATTATTACATCTTCGAGGCACGAGAGAGACCGGATTGCCCGCCCAACTTTAAAAATGGGGGGGCATCAGCATCGCCAAAACTTGCACTGGTGTGACGGCACCCAAGTGTTGGCGTGGTATACACCATGCTTACTTTGCTGTATCGGAGCAAGGAAAAAAAACTTAAGGGAAAAAGCTTGCGCCAGAAAATAAAAAAAGTTTTTGGGTAGAAAAAAAAGAGCTTGACATAGGCTAAGTTCTTGATTTGCAAGCGCTAGATAAAAAATGAAAATCAACGAAAAAAGGAGTAAATAAGAGCAAGTTACATATCTTTCTGTGGAAAAACTGTCTAAGAACATGTGGAAAAAAATAAAATCCCAGAAAAAAAAGTCTTTCAGTCAAAGGACATCGCGAAAATGTAAAAATCATTAGCAATAATTTTATTCAATATTTTCAGACAAGTAAAAACTTCAGAGAGAGTTATACTTTGGGGGAATAAAAATGACTAAAATACATTTCTTGGACTTTTTTAAAAAAAGCATTGTTTGCTAAAACTCTTCCCATGGACACGCAATGGGAATCAATATGCAATATTTTGCAAAAAACGCTTAAATCCGGCGACTATAAGGTGTGGATTACACCTTTGAAAGGAAGAGTTGAAGACAAAAACGTCTTTATCGCTACCCCAAGCTCTTATGCTTGTAACTGGATTCAACGTTGTTTTGCCGAGGCTATACGCTCTGCAGCCGCTCAGGCTCTAGGCTTTGATGTCGAAGAAATACATGTAAACTTTACCGTAGCAGAAGAACTCAAGAGTACGCCCTCACGTGATACTACAGCCTCTACCTCTGTGCAAAAATTGCCACGTACGCCAAGTCAAAACTCGGCTATACAGGTCGCGTCCTATGGCAGCGCGCAATATATCTATGACCATAGCGGGCAAATGTCCCTACCCTTGCCTTACCAAAGCCCTTTGACTAAGGTACATTGGCGACACGATTTTACAAATTTTGTGGTGGGTCCAAGCAATGCGTTAGCTAATGCCGCCGCCCATGATATTTGCCGCGAATCCATTGAAACCCTCTTTGTCAGTGCTTCTTCGGGTCTTGGGAAAACGCATCTTATCCACGCCATAGGTCAAAACCTTGCGCTTAACGGTCGTAGTGCTAAAGTGGGGTATCTCACCGCAGAAGATTTTTCTGCTTACTTTGTGCGTTCCATCAAAAATAGGCAAATGGACAGCTTCAAAGCTTCTTTGCGCGATTTAGATGTGTTGCTCCTAGAAGATGTACACCACTTTCAGGGTAAGGAAAAAACGCAAGATGAAGCCTTAGCTACCATTAAATCTTTGCAGAATAAGGGAAAAAGAGTGGTACTTACCTCTTCTTTCAGCCCTAAAGAACTACTCAATGTAGATAGCCAATTGGTGTCGCATTTTTGTTCTGGCGTGCTTGCTAATATAGGGGCCCCCACACGCGATATGTGTCGTGATATTTTGCAACAAAAGGCCCATGCCCAAAAAATAGCATTGCCTAGTATAGTAGCTGATTTGCTTGTAGAGCATATGCAAGATGATGTGCGCCAGTTGGAAAGCTGCCTTAAAAATCTGCTTTACAAAGCACAATTGCTCCGCTGTGACATCACCCTTGAACTGGCCATGGACGTATTAGCACAATTTATGCCCGTGAGCTCTATGCTAGATATGGAGCGCATCGTCGCGCTTGTTTGTGCGTCCTATAAGCTTACTGAAGAGCAGCTTGCTTCACGCAGTCGCCGCAAAGCCTATGTGCTGGCCAGAGATACCATCTATTATTTGGCGAGAAAACATACCAAAGCGACTCTTGAAGAAATAGGAAGACGCTTTAACCGCAGGCACTCCACCGTGGTTAAAGGCATCTCTACCATTGAAAGACAATTGCAAAGCCAAGGCAACAGTGGGCGCCAAGTGGCTAGCACCTTGCAACTTATCGAACGTAACGCCGGCATATAAAAGTACATTAAAACAAAACTCCTCTAAAAAAAGAGTGTGCTAGGCCATCCTAAAAGGGAAGTTTCTCTTGCTGTATGTGCTCTACAAGAGTTGCAAAATCTTGTGGAGAAAGAGTTTCTGGGCGGCGTTGTTCATCTATACCTAAAGCCGTTAATATGGGTAAGAGGTGTAATACATTATTTTGGCGTAAAATAGATTTAAGCTGCTTGCGCCTGTTCTGAAAACACATCTTAATGAGTTTTGCCAAGGCTTTTGGGTGCTTCGCTTTTTCTTCTGCTGTAAGAGGTGTAAAAGCTAGCACTGCAGAATCTACCTTGGGTGGCGGCGAAAAAGATTTAGGCCCCACAACAAAACCCCATTGAGGACGCACAAAGCTTTGCGTCCATACAGACAAAGCGCCATACTCTTTGTTGCCAGGCTTTGCCACTAGGCGTAAACCTACTTCCTTTTGCATCATAAATACAGCACGCAACAACCCTGTACTTTGTGAAAAAATATCCCACATCAGAGGTGAAGCCACATTGTACGGCAAATTAGAAATAATTTTCCAAGGTTTTTCTGGCTGAATGTTTTTCCATGGCATATGTAAGGCATCCATGAGAACAGCTTGCACATGCATTTTTTTACGCGCCAAGGCAAGGCGCTGTCTTTCTTTGGCCCAAAAAGTATCTTTTTCAATAAGAACCAAATGTTTGAGTGGGTGCTGTTCTAAAAGTGTCGTTAAAGCCCCTGGACCTGGGCCAATTTCTATGACGCTTTCGCCTTCTTGAATATGCAAGAGTTGCACAATTTTTTCGCAAATATTCTTATCGCGTAAAAAATGCTGCCCTAGACTTTTTTTTGCTTTTGGTTGTGACATTATAGTGCATCAAAGGTTGAAAATTGTAAAATAAGCCCTGCTCTCCCTTGTGTGGCAGAGCGTAAGGACGTGGAAAAACCAAAAAGTTTTGAGAGCGGTGCAAGCCCTTGAATAACCTTAATACCTGAGGTCATATCGCTGCCTTTATGCCCTAGATTTTCTACCCTACCGCCGCACGTGGTAAAAAGGCTCATGGCAGAACCCAGATGGGCTTCCGGCACAGAAATTTCCACCTGCATTATGGGCTCTAGTAGCATGGGCGCGGCTTGGCTCAGAGCTTCTCGTAAGGCCATGCCTGCTGCCATATGGTAGCCGGGAGGTGATGAAAGCCCTTCCTTTTTTTCCAGACTTTCAATGCGCACCCCCACATCTTGCAAGGGATACCCCAAAATAGGCCCGCTTTGTAATGCGTCTTCTAAGCCCTGTTTTGCGGCTTGTAACCAAGCTAAGGGCAAGCCAAATTTCGCTGCCTCCTTGGCATTATCTAAAATATTTTCGGGGAAAGCATTACCAAAGCTAACCACATTGCCTGTACCGCGAGCCAGTGGCGTAAGATGAATGCGTATATTACCATAATGGTGTTCTTTGCCAAGTTCTTTATCAAATTCAGCTTGTGCTTGCGCTTCTTTAGCTATGCTTTCACGACACACAACTTGAGGATGACCTACCCTTGGCGCTATGGCATATTCACGGCGCATGCGCTCTAAGATTACATCAAGATGTAACTCCCCCATGCCTGAAAGCATTCTATGGCCGGTATCTTCGTCAGTTCGTGCTAAAAGGGTGGGATCTTCCGTGGTATAGCGCAACAGCGCTTCATCCAAAAGACTGCCTTCGTCGGCATTACGCGGTTCTATGGCTAAGGTAATAACAGGGGCGTAGGCTTCAATGCTTTCAAGGGCAAAGGCATTATCCTTGGTGGCATAGGTGGCACCGGTATACGCATGGCGCAAGCCAACTATGGCCACAATATCACCGGCGCTGGCCTCACTTAATTGCTCTTTGTGGTCAGCATGCAAGCGATAAATACGCTGCACTCTATCTTGTTTATTTTCATGCACATGCAAATAATTTTCGCCATCTTTTAAGGTGCCGGCATACAAGCGCATAAAGGCAAGTTTGCGGCCTTCATCCATAAGAATTTTAAAAATGAGACCACAGAAGGGGGCTTTTTCATCCACAGGTACTCTATGTTCATGTCCTTGTGCATCCATGGCTGTAGATTCAGGCACGTGAGCAGGAGAAGGCAGCAAAGCGCAAATGCCATCCAGCACCGATTGAATGCCCGCATTGCGTAAAGCCGAACCACAAAAGACGGGGGTCAAGGCACGCGCCAATGTGGCCCGTCGTAGCGCTGCAATAATATCTTCAGCAGAAAAATCTTTTTCTGCCAGATAATCCTCAAGAAAAATATCGTCAGCTTCGGCAATTTTCTCTAAAAGCTTTTCTCGCCAAGGCGCTACTAAGCTTTGCTCTTCGGCATTGAGGGGGCGTCTGTGCACAGTGGCGCCTTGATCTTCGGGGTCATAGTCTAAACGCTCTTGCTGTATAATATCTAATATAGCTTCAAAATCTTCCCCTTGGCCTAAGGGCATGGTCAAAAGCAAGGGACGGGTATGCAGCTGCTCTTGCATGGCAAGAAGCACAGCCTCAAAATCAGCACCTATTCTATCCACTTTATTTATAAAAGCTATTTTAGGCACAGCAAAATTTTCTGACTGCTGCCATACGGTTTCTGATTGTGGCTCAACCCCGCCCACAGCACAAAAAACCCCCACCGCTCCATCGAGCACGCGTAAAGAGCGTTGCACTTCCATGGTAAAGTCCACATGCCCTGGGGTATCGATAATATTAATGGAATTCTCCTGCCAAGCGCAAGTGGTGCAGGCGGAAGCAATGGTAATGCCGCGTTCTTGTTCTTCGGGCAAATAGTCCATGGTGGCTGTGCCTTCATGCACTTCACCCATTCTATGAATTTTTTCTGTATAATAAAGTATACGTTCGGTAAGCGTCGTCTTGCCGGCGTCTATGTGAGCTATAATACCAATATTGCGAATTTGTTCTATGGATAATTTCTTTGCGCACATAAGACCCCCAGATAAGGTTTTTAAGAGAAGGGGTCTGGAGAGAGAAGCCCTCCCCAGAAAAAAATTACTACAATGTTAACGCCCTGTCAGGCCGGCTTGATACGTCGTATGCATGAAAAAAGATTTTTCTAAATCAGCATAACGCCAACAAGCCTCCATGCCTAGCCCCCAAACATTTGTATATGGAGCCGCATTTTCCACACTCTTTTGTGTATAGAAAGTGTGCGAATCGGGGCTTATTTTTTCGGAGAGACTGGCACCTGCATGGGCAAAAGCAAGCAAATCTTTGCTTGCTTTAGCTAAGTCTGCGTCTAAAGTTATTTCATGTTTTTGTGCATCTTCAAAGGTAGGACACCCCAAAGCTTTTGCCTGTACAAAAATAAGGCTTTGGGTATCATCTTTGGAATTAGCCAATAAAACAACCCGCCCTTGCCCGCGATTTTCTACTTCAAAAAGTGCCTGAAATAGGCTTTCAAAGACAGTGGGAGCCTTCTCTGTGCTTATGGCAAAACTTTCTTCTAAGCCCAAAAGTTCTAGAGTAAGCAGTAAAGATGGCGAAGGCGTGCCTATAGCAATCAGATATACGGGCACATGAGCCAAAAGTGCCGGCATGGTGGCTGCAATAAGCCGTGCAGGAGCCGTAAAGTTTTCTGCACAAAGCATCAGGGCAAAGTCCGCCGGTTTTGTATGGCTTTCCTGCCAAAAACCTTGCGCTGTAAAGTTTTGCTTCAGATGTTGCTCTGGAATGTTTTCTCCGCCAAGCGCATGGTAGGCAATGGCTGTTTTAAGGCATTGCCTTTGACCAGCACTTGCGGCTTCATAGGCTTGGGCACGGGCAGCGTCGTCTATGCGATGTGCCTCAAGGAGATGTATCCACGGAGATGTTATTAATTCCATTTGTGCCTCCTTGTTTTTAGAGAACGCTTGGCAGGTGCCCAAAGCTCAGTTTATACTATAAAACAGCTCGCTTACATGCCCAAATAGGCTTCGCGCACTTCTGGGCTCGTTAATAATGCCGCTGCGTTATCTTCCTTCACAATGCGCCCATTTTCCATCACATATCCACGATGTGCAATACGTAAGGCTTGGTTAGCATTTTGTTCCACCAAAAATACTGTCATCCCATTGGCATTTACTTGTTCAATAATAGAGAAAATCTGCCTAATAATAATGGGAGCCAAACCCAAGGAGGGTTCGTCCAAAAGCAATAAGCGCGGACGTCCCATAAGCGCGCGTGAAATGGCCAACATTTGTTGCTCACCACCGGAAAGGGTGCCGCCTGTTTGTTTGCGTCTTTCTGCCAAAATGGGGAACAGGCTAAAAACATAGTCTTGGTCTCGTGCAATTTCTGCTTTATCGTTGCGCAAAAAAGCGCCAAGGTCTATGTTTTCTTGCACTGTCAGATCGGGGAAAATAAGACGCCCCTCAGGCACTTGACTTACACCTAGCTTAACAATTTCATGAGGGCGTAAAGCGTGAATAGGTTTGTCTTCAAACAGCACTTCACCACTGCGCACATGATTAATGCCGCAAATAGACATAAGCGTGGTGCTTTTTCCGGCGCCATTAGCCCCAATAAGGGTTACAATTTCGCCTTCATTTATGGTCAGGGTTACATCACGTAAAGCCTGAATATTACCGTAAAAGGTAGAAACATTTTGCAATTTAAGCATGAGCATCCTCACCAAGATAGGCTTTAATAACAGCAGGGTTATGACGTATTTCTTCCGGTGTGCCTGCAGCAATGCGCGAACCGTATTCCATAACATAAATACGATCTGACATGGACATAACCATACTCATATCATGTTCGATAAGCAAAATAGATAGAGCAAAATCTTTACGAATTTTTTGCACAAGCTCTTCTAATTCTTGTGTTTCGTTGGGATTCATGCCCGCGGCAGGCTCATCGAGTAAAAGCATATGCGGCTCGGTGGCCATGGCTCTGGCAATTTCTAAGCGGCGCTGCGCCCCATAAGAAAGGTTTTTTGCTTTTTCATCGTGCACCTTATGCAAGTTCATGGTGCGCAATAAATTGTAGCTATAGTCCACGGCGTCTTGCTCTTCGGTGCGGGTTTTTTTATCGCGCAAAATGGCGCCCAAAATACCGGCTTTAGTGCGACAATGCCGACCTATCATAACGTTTTCTAGCACCGTCATTTCTTGCAACAAGCGAATATTTTGAAAGGTACGCGCCATGCCAAGAGTGGTAATGCTATGCGGCTTACGCCCATTAAGATGATGTTTTTTACCATCAAGGCTGTGCAAATACACATCACCTTCAGAGGGTTCATAAATGCCAGTAATACAGTTAAAAAAAGTCGTCTTTCCGGCGCCATTGGGGCCAATGAGAGCCACAATTTCTCCTTGATGCACAGTAAGATCCACATCACTTAGAGCGCGTAAGCCGCCAAAGTTACGGGAAAGAGAGCGTACTTCTAATATGGGTTTCATGGTCAATTCTCCTTATTTCCCTTGTGCAGCGTTTTCTTCCGGAACACGGTATTTGCGTTGTTCGCTGGTGACTAAACCTTGTGGGCGGAAAATCATCATCAACACCATAACCGCACCAAAAATGAGCAAACGATATTCAGAGAATGCCCGTAAATATTCTGGCGCAAGAATAAGAATAAATGCAGCAATAATAACACCGCTAATGGAACCCATGCCGCCAAGTACCACCATGGATAAAATCATGGCTGATTCCATAAAGGTAAAACTGGCGGGGTTAATAAAGGATGTTTTTGCGGCAAAAATAACTCCGGCAAAGCCTGCCCAGCAAGAACCCAAGGCAAAGGCAGAAAGTTTTACGCGTGTAATATCAATACCCATGGCCTGGGCAGCAATTTCATCTTCACGCAAAGCCTGTAAAGCTAAGCCCACGCGTGAATTTTTTATACGAGAAATAATAAGAATGGTAATGAGCACAGCCACAAGCACCAAATAGTAAATATAGGTGGTGGTCATGGATAAATCCATTTCCATGCCAAAGAAATCCGGCGGCGGAATGTTGGAAATACCGCGAGGCCCGCCGGTGATATCGCTCCAGTTTTGTAAAAATATGCGCACAATTTCGCCAAAACCCAAGGTTACAATGGCTAAATAGTCACCGCGTAAACGCAAAACAGGGAAGCCTAGCATAAGCCCAAAGATAACAGCAACTAAACCGCCTAAAGGCAAACAAACCCAAAATCCCATGCCGAAGAATTGATTGAGCAAAGCATATGTATACGCACCTACAGCATAGAAAGCCACATAGCCTAAAACCAATTGTCCGGCTATGCCTACCACAATATTCAAACCCAAAGCTAAGATAACGTACAGCATGGCTGAAATCATGATATTACTTTGATACATGGAGCTCACCCAAGGCATAATAAGCATGGCAGCCAATAAAGCCACAGGAGTTCCACGTTTAAATAAAGGATTTTTTGTGAGGGCTATGCCCGCTGTGCTCAAGGAAGTAGGCAGCGGAATCATGGGCAAACCTTGCGCTTTACGCTCAAAGCAAATATGCCATACTATGGCCAGCACAAAGGTGCCAATGCCCATGGTGAAAATGCGTTCCCAGCGAATGTTTATGGTAGATTCTACAGTATTAATTTGTAATCCCATAAGGGGAAAAGTTAATACCATAAACCATAAGGCTACAATGCCAGCTTTAACAAATCTATGCATATAAGCCCCCTATACCTTTTGAACTCTGGCTTTGCCAAGTATGCCGTCAGGACGGAAAATAAGAATAAGAATAAGAATACCAAAGGCAATCATATCTTCGTAATTTCCTGAAAAATACCCCGTGGCATAGCTTTCACACAAACCTAGCACAATACCGCCCAACATGGCGCCCGGCAAGGAGCCTATGCCGCCTAACACTGCTGCGGTAAAAGCCTTAATACCTGCCAAAAAGCCAATGGCAAAGTTTACTTGCCCCATGTGCGAAGCAATAAGCACCCCGCCTATGGCTGCTAAAGATGAGCCGATGATAAAGGTAAGGGAAATAATGCGGTCGGCATCTATGCCAAGAAGTAATGCCATTTTACGATTTTGCGCTGTGGCACGCATGGCTTTGCCCATCTTGGTATAGGTGATGAAAAGTGTAAGGGCAATCATAACCACGGTACTGGTTACAAGAATGATAAAATCGCTGGAGCCCATAACATCCCATGCATATAAAAATTCTAAATCGGGTATGAGCCGTGGGAAAGCCACAAAGTCTGGGGTTTGTGCTAAAATAACATAGTTTTGCAAAAAGATGGACATACCAATGGCTGAAATCAGCGGCGAAAGTCTGGGGGCGCCTCGCAAGGGCTTGTAAGCGACTTTTTCTAAGGTATAGCCATAAGAGGCACACCAAAGCACTGCAACCAAGGCGGCGATAATTAAAATGGCAAGTGCCGGAAAGCCCATAAAACCAAGGGCTGTGGCTACCAAAAAGGCGGTAAAGGCACCAATCATATAAATTTCGCCATGGGCAAAGTTGATAAGTTCAATAATGCCATAAACAAGGGTGTAGCCCAATGCAATAAGCGCATAAATGCTACCGCGGGTAAGTCCGCCAAAGAAAAGTTCTATAAAATATTGTACATCCATCAGAATCCATCCATGTGCCAAAAAATAGGAAGAGTATAAAAAAAGACAGTGGAGGCAAAAGCCCCCACTGTCGCGCCTTGTGGCTTATTCAATAATGATTTTGCTTTCTGTTTCTACAAATTGACCATTTTTAACTTGGTACATGGAAAGCCCTACACCCACAGGATCGCCATTGGCGCTGAACTTAATGGTACCAGCAGGGGTATCAAGAGGAGCGGCGCGTAAGGCGGCCACAACTTTATCGGTATCAGTGCTGTTGGCCACATCAATGGCGTTAAGCAAAGCTTGAGCAGCAGCATAACCAGGATAGAAGAAAGCACCGGGCTCTGCATTAAACCTCTTTAAGTGTTGTTCACGAGCTTTTTTGTAAATGGCAAGAGTGGAGGTATCAGAAGGACCGGAAGCATAAACGCCTTCAGCCTCATTGCCACCCATTTTAATGAAGGCAGGGTCTTTTACGCCGTCAGGGCCAATGAAGGCAGCCTTTACGCGGCCACGACGCATTTGCTGTACTAGCTTAGAAGCGGTAGGATGGTACCCGCCAAAAATGATGGCGTCCACACCTTCTCTTCTTAATTTTTTCACCATGGCGCCGTAATCTACAGCTTCTGGGCTAACAGCTTCGAAAAGCACAACTTCGCCTTTACCGGCGGCTTCAATAAGCTTTTTGTTGGCTTCAGCATAGCTTTTACCGTAGTCGCCGTTATCGTGCAAAATGGCAATTTTCTTTGCTTTAAGAGTGTCTACCACGAAGGCGGAAGAAAGCTTAGATTGGTCATTGTCATGAGCAATAGTGCGGAAAAAGTAAGGGTTTTTGCCACTTGTGCTTAGGCTAGGTGTAGTAGCAGAAGGGGACATGGCAATGATTTTTGCGCTATTATAAATAGGCATAGATGCAATGGCGGCGCCAGAACAGATATGTCCCAAAACTACATGTACATTTTCAGAAACAAGCTTGTTAGCTGCGTTGGTGGCAAGTTCTGGCTTGCATTGGTCGTCAGCGTCAACGATAACAACTTTCTTGCCGTCAATGCCGCCCTTAGCGTTAATTTCTTCTGCTACCAATTGGGCCGCGTTCCATGTGGGAACACCATAAGAAGCAAGATCGCCTGTGTGTGCACCGGCTACGCCAAGTTTAATGACTTCTTCTGCCATGGCAGGTGTAGAGAGCATTACCAATGACAAACCGGCAAGTAATAAAGATTTACCCTTATTCATGTAAGAAACTCCGTAACAAATAAAAAATTTTAAAGTACCCTAAGGCAAGCACAAAACAATATTTCAATAAGAACTGAAAGTCATGCTGGCTTTTTTTATTATGTGTAAAAAGACCGCATAAAAAACATTTTCTCACTGTAAATAATAGTATATTATGCCATAATCAGACGCTCTTTGTCAAATGGTATACACTTTTAAAGCATGCTGCAAAATAAAAATTTTCCCAGCGCATAGCAAAAGCATACTCCCCTAAGGAACTAGGCATAATACATTTAAAAATCTAGATTTTATTCTCTGTTTCTACAAATTTACCATTTTTAACTTGATATAAAGAAAGACCTACACCAAGGGGGTCTCCCATTTTATCAAAGCTCACATTGCCCGCAGGGGTTTCAATGCGCTCAGAGCGTAAAATGGCTACAACTTTTGCAGGGTCCTTGCTGTCAGCTTTATCAATGGCGTTGAGCAAAGCTTGAGCGGCAGCATAAGCATTGTAATAAAATGGTCCAGGTTCGCTATTGTATTTTTTTATGTGCTGTTCGCGAGCTTTTTGATAAATGGCTAGCTTACTGGTATCAGAAGGAGAAGAAGCATACACACCTTCGGCTTCTTGTCCGGCCATGGTAATGAAGGTGTCAGTCATAATAGAATCAGGACCTACAAAAGCGGCCTTCACATTGTTACGTTGCATTTGTTGCAAAAGCTTAGAAGCTGTGGGGTGATAGCCACCAAAAATAATGACGTCCACTTTTTCTTTACGCAACTTTTTTACAATGGCGGTATAGTCTACGCCGTCAGGGTTCACCGCATCAAAAAGCACAACTTTTGCTTTACCGGCTTCTTCCAACAATTTTTTGTTATCTTCCGCATAGCCTTTGCCGTATTCACCATTGTCGTGAATAATAGCAACTTTTTTAGCTTTAAGGGTATCATTAACAAAGGTAGCGGAAAGAATAGCTTGGGCATTGCCATTGGCTATAGTACGAAAAAAGTAAGGATTTTCGCCGCTTGTAGTAAGGCTTGGTGTGGTAGATGCCGGAGACATGGCAATGCGCTTAGTGCTATTATAAATGGGCAATGCGGCCTTGGTGGCGCCGGAGCAGATATGACCTATAATAACGTCTACTTCATCAGAAATAAGTTTGGTGGCTGCATGGGTAGCAAGCTCAGGTTTGCATTGATCGTCTTGTGAAATGACTACCACTTTTTTACCGTCAATACCGCCCTTGGCATTGATTTCTTCGGCTACTATGTTAGCAGCATTTAATGTGGGTATACCATATGAAGCAATATCACCTGTGAGTGCTGTGGCTACACCAAGCTTAATCACATCTTCAGAGAAGGCAGGGGTAGCGCAAAGCGTGAAGGCTAAGCCCAAGAGTAAGGAAGTACCTTTATTCATGAAAAACTCCGAAAAATAAAAATTTTCACTGCGCCTTTGCTATGCGCTTGTAAGCAACATATATAAAGGCATGCCATATACCAATGTTCTTGACTACATCTGCACGCAAAAAGACGACAGAGTAACGCTTTGAATTTTTCTTGAGTATGTATTAAGAGAAAAATTAGCCGCGAATCAAATAAACACGGGAGAAAGTAGCATTAGCAAAGTAACATTGTCAAATTATGTCCCCATAAGAATGTTAGTGCTTACACACACACTAACATTTCTCGATGTATAAAAATTTACCAGATATGGATAAAATTTATACAGATGACCACACCCTATGTATAAAAAATACGCAGATACTTCATTCCAAAATATTCATATTTTCATTTTTATCTATGTTATTTCAATAAATTACAGACGATAGCCAGATTTGGCACAACCTTTGCTAAAGCTAAAACATAAGCTCGGCAAAAAGCTGTAGCACTAAAGGAGATCAATTATGAAAAAAAACACCATTGTAGTACCGGTTTTAGCTTTAAGTTTACTTGCAGGTGGCCTGTTTATGGCACCACACTCCAAAGCCATGGAAAACCATGGGGCAAAACATATGCAGCAACAAAGCACTGCTCATTTTACTGAAGCTCAGCGTGCCAAAGCCCATGCGCTTATCGAAACCTCACGAGAAAAAATGAGACCCGTACGTGAAGCCATGTATGTAAAAAAACAAGAACTTAAAGCTTTACAAGGTGCCACAAACCCAGATGTGGTCGCAGTAAGCAGAACCGCTAAAGAAATGACAGAATTACGCAGCCAAATGCACAGCGAAAAGCAAGCCTTAAATAGTGCCTTAGACAAAGCCTTGGGACTTCCTGCCGGAACCCATGCTATGAAAAAATACCAATTTGGTAAAAATGGCGTGGCTTTTGGACACGGAAATAAAAACCACGGTCGCAAGGGTGGCCGCCATATGAATCAAGGGCATTTTGATAATAAACATGGCATGATGCAATAAAAAACGTATAAAAAAACCTCCTAATACTAGCGAAAACCTTCTTTTTCCAGCGTATGTAACGCTTTAATATATATGACTAAGGAACCTTGTGCAAATCTTTAACTCTCTGTAAATAAACTCCGCTTGCCCGCTTATATTTAGTATAAGCGGGCATTGTCTAACAAGCTGCTAAAAGCTCCATCAGCATTTTGTAATGTTCCCGCATGAAGGCCATTGACACTTTAGGTGTAATGCTTATCGTTTTGGTTGGAATACCGAATTTCAAGGAGGCAATATGAAGAAAATTATCGCGTTCATGTTTCTTGCTTTACTTTGTTTTCAGGTACATACTGTGCAAGCCGAAAACTTGCATAATGAGTATACTACTATTTTGCAGCGCTATGTATCGCAGGGGAAAGTGGATTATGCCGGCTTAAAAAATAATCGTGCACCACTAGACGCCTATTTAAACAAATTGGCGCAAGTTTCTCGTAGCGAATTTAACGGCTGGTCAAAAAATACTCGTTTGGCTTATTTGATTAATTTGTACAATGCGGCTACACTAAAGCTCATTATTGATAATTATCCTGTAAAATCCATCAAGGATATAGGCTCTTTTGTGAGCGGCCCATGGAAGCAAAAGGTTGTGCGCCTTTTTGGAAATACTGTGACCCTTGACCATGTGGAGCATGATATTATTCGCCCGCAATATGGTGAGCCACGTATACATCTTGCCTTGGTGTGTGCAGCAAAAAGCTGTCCCCCTTTGCGTTCCGAAGCTTATACAGGTCAAAAGCTTTCTGCCCAGCTAGATCAGCAAGGTAATATTTTCTTTAATGGACCTTTGGGTATACGCGTAGATCACGCAAAGAAAAAAGTGTTTCTTTCTTCCATACTGAAATGGTATAAGGAAGACTTTACTTCTGTAACGGCTTTTGCACAGCGCTATGCCAAACAACGCTTTGATGGCTATAAAGTGGACTGGCTCGATTATAATTGGGCCCTAAACAAAAAATAAACAACATGAGGAGATTATCATTATGAACATGAGCATTACCTATTGCGGTGCGTGAAATTATGAACCAGCGGCGGCCAGTTTGGCAGCCAAAATGGAAGAAGCCTTAGGCGGAAAAGTACAACTTATTGCCGGCAGTGGCGGAGTCTTTGATGTGAAGGTAAATGATGACCTTGTTTACTCTAAAGCTGTAACAGGCAATTTTCCTGAAGAAGATGCGCTTGTCAGTGAACTCATAAAAAAATTCAAATAATATAATTTTTCTATGGTTGTTGAAAAAATCTTGTAAGCTTTTTCAACAACCATTTTTTTATTTCTCTAGCTAAGACTGCTACATCATTCCGTGTGCGTATTCTTATGAAGCGTTGACGTTAGTCATTTAATATGTCCAAGAATTTTAAATAAAATATTCTATCTTTATCAGCGTTTAAGTACTTTTCTCACTATCGACTGACTGATAACAAAAACACGTCTTAGCATGATTATTCATCACCCCTACGGCTTCCAAGTAAGAAAAAGCTGTCACCGTACCCATAAATTTAAAGCCACGTTTTTTCACATCTTTGGCAAATGCATCTGACAAAGCATTGCGGGTTGTAATGCCATCATAAGGGTTATATGAAACCTTGCCTTGAGTAAAACTCCAAATATATTTAGAAAAAGTGCCAAATTCTTTTACTACTTTAAAGTAACTTTGGGCATTTTGTATGGTGGCCAATATCTTAGCTTTATTACGCACTATTTCGGCATTTTGCATAAGTTCATTCACCTTGACGTCATCATACAAGGCTATGCGCTTTGGATCAAAATTGTCAAATGCTTCTCTAAAAGCTTCTCTTTTTTTTAAAATAAGCAACCATGATAAGCCGCAATGGAAAGATTCTAACACGAACATTTCAAAAAGGTAGGCATCATCATAAGAAGCTACTCCCCACTCATGGTCATGGTAATACTGATAAATTTCAGAATTTTCTAAATTGGGCCAAGAACATCTTTGCATAATGTTTTCCTTTTTCTATAAATACAGAACTCTGCATACTTATCTACCTCATCCCTTGACATCTTACCTCTTGACATTAATTCCTTAAACAGATATTCCGAATTCGGACATTCTCAAAACAGACAAAGAGGACCTATGCAAAAGCAAAAAATTTTTCAATACCACTTTCTTTTGCTAGAAAAAGAAAGAGCCCTGTATGCAAAATGGTTAAAAAAGCAAGGGTGCAGCTTACCCTATTTTCAAGTGCTTGACTATCTTTTTGAAGCGCAGGAAATACAAGAAACAGGAACAGTTGCTGATGCACTCTCCATAGCGCGCCAAACCATGACCAGCATACTTGACGCCATGGAAAAAGATGGAGTGCTCTTGCGGCAAAGAAAGGAATCAGACAGAAGAAAGGTGTATATTGCATTAACGGAACAAGGGGTAAAAAAGCATCACACTTTATCGCAAGGCTTATGGCTACGAGAAGAAGCAGTATATCATGCCGTAACAAAAGAAAAACTAGAAATTTTTAACCAAATTTACGAACATATTGTCAGCGAACTTCAAATGCAAATCACGCAAGATTTACAGGAATCATAATATGAACAAAACATTGGAAAATACAGTGGATTTTTCCAACAAGCACATTCGCCATGCGGCACGCGCATCTTTTATTTTTATCGGTATGGGCATGGCTATATGGGGGGCGCTTATCCCCTTTATGAAGGCTAATCTCAAGGTCGA
>CAYJAD010000056.1:0-15904 GCA_964368075.1 uncultured Desulfovibrionaceae bacterium
ACTCACTCGTCATTTTTTTCTTCCCAATTTCGCTCTTCACTTGTCAAAGAATCAGTTCTTCGCTGATTTGTCACATAACCGCCTCATTAGGCAGTTATTGTTGCTACACGTTGCCGCTTTGGCTTTCCGTGTGGCGGAAGAGCTTTATACGCTCACCGCTTCGGCGTGTCAACAACTTTTTTTCATTTTTTCAAAGTTTTTTTCAGAGCTCTTCAAAAAACTCTTGGCTGTTCTCTCAGCCTGCGCCCGAAACGTTTTCCGTAGCGCGGAGAGGCAATTTGCCTCAAGTCGTGAACTTTGTCAACAACTTTTTTTCTTTTTTTCAAAAACTCTTTCGAGTCTTTGCGGCTGTTTTTCTCAGCCCTACGCTCGAATATCTTTCCGAAGCGCGGAGAGGCAATTTGCCTCAAGTCGCCGAACTTGTCAACAACTTTTTTTCTTTTTTGCAATTTTATTTTTGCCACACTTTCGTGTTCCGCTGTTTGCTCAGCTCCCGTTTGCGGGAAGCGCACTATGCAGTAATCGGCATCCCTTGTCAAACGTTTTTTTCAATTTTCCATTTATTTTTTTCAAACCTCTTTTTACAGAAGCCTGCGCTGTGGATCAGCTCGCCGTCTCAAACGGCGGAACGGCAATATGTACGAAAGCGCCCCCAACGTCAAGTGTTTTTTTAAATAAAAAAAAGCCCACTGCACGTCTAGACGAAACAGCGGGCTTACAAGCTACTCTATTTTTGCTTAGATATAGAAAATAAAGGTCATAATGGCGAAGAGCGGTACCAAAATACCAAACGACCAAGCCATATAGCCAAAGAAGGAAGGCATAGCTACGCCTTGATCTTCCGCAATGGAACGCACCATAAAGTTCGGCGCATTACCAATATAGCTATTGGCACCCATGAACACGGCACCAGCAGAGATGGCGGTAAGTGTCATAGCAAGATCACCCATAAGCGTTGTAGCGTTGCCACCTGCAGTATTAAAGAACACCACGTAGGTAGGAGCGTTATCAAGGAAGCTTGAGAGCATACCTGTTAGCCAGAAATAAACATAATTCACAGGTTGTCCGTTGGAATCTGTAACCAACTGAATGAGCGGAGCAAGAGCACCGTCGGTGCCGGCCTTCAGAATAGCAAGACAAGGAATCATAGATACGAAGATACCAAGGAAAAGCTTGGCTACTTCTTCAATGGGAGCCCAGTTAAAGCCATTCAGGTCGCGATTTTCCTTGGTGGTGAACTTTAAAGAAAGTCCGGCAAAGAGTAATAAGACTAAATCGCGAGCGATGTTTTGACCTTCAACAACCACATGATAAATGGTAACACCTTCCCATTTTACATAACCGGAAGCAAGCACACCAAGCACTACACCTACAAGGAAGATTAAGTTAATTTTACCGTCAAGGCCGAGTTTTTCACCGGTGCCAGCATTGGCTGGTACGGGGCTTCCTTCTTTTTTAAAGAGGACAGTGTCAATAACAAAATACAAAGCAAGGAGTATTACAGAAAGGAAAACCATTTGAGTAAAGAGTGCGCTTGTAGTCCAGAAAAAGCTTACGCCCTTAAGGAAGCCAAGGAAAAGCGGTGGATCACCAAGTGGTGTTAAAGAACCACCAATATTGGCCACAAGAAAAATGAAAAAGACCACAGAGTGCACTTTATATTTGCGGTGTTCATTGGCACGAAGCAGCGGACGAATAAGCAACATTGCCGCGCCGGTGGTTCCCATCCAGCTAGCAAGCACAGTGCCCACAAGCAAAATCATAGTGTTAACCATGGGCGTTCCTACAAGAGAACCTTTAAGGCGTACACCGCCTGCCACGGTAAAGAGTGAGAAGAGCAAAACCAAGAAAGAAATATATTCTAAAAGCATGGTATGCAAAAATTCATATAAGGTAATAGAAAAGCCATACACTATGCCGCAGGGTACCAAGAAGGCTAGTCCCCAAAATACCGATATTTTACCAAAATTATGGTGCCAAAAATGCGGAGCTGCTATGGGAAAAATAGCAATGGATAAAAGCATGCAGGCAAAGGGAATAACCCACACAGCTGAAAGCTCTGCACCAGGAATGTGCGGAGCGCCCTCCGCGGCAAAGACCAGCGAGGGCAAAAGAGTTGTTAAGCATGCAAAGAGCATGGCAATCATTTTTGTCATATTTTCCTCCATACAAAAATAGTTGATGAACCAATAACTTGTTATCTGTAACTTGGCGTTTTGGCAAGTAAATTGTGCATAAAATGTATTATAATAGAGGAATTTATTTTTTGTTATTTTGATTGAACATGCCAAAATATTGAAATTACAGAAAAACAAAGCCTTGCCTTTCGGCTCATTTTTTGCCACAACTCTTACGAACTGCAAATGGCAGTTTTCAATGCACTACTAAGGAGTACTTAATTATGCCCAAAAACCCCACCGACGCTCGTCGCGCTCGCGTTGAAGAAGTGCTCTGTCAGCGTCAGCCGGATTTAACCCTTGTGCTAGCAAATATTCATGACCCACATAATGTTTCGGCCATTTATCGCTCTTGCGATGCTTTTGGCGTGCCGGAAGTGCATCTGTATTACACAGATACCCCCTTCCCCGTACTTGCCAAAAAAACTTCTGCTTCTGCGCGTAAATGGGTAGATTCTGTACGTCACAGCGATAAAGAAAGTCTTTTTTCTGCCTTGCGGGCAAAAAATATGCAAATTATTGCTACGGCTTGCTCCCCTACAGCGAAACCTTTGCGAGAATGGGATTTTAGCAAACCCACAGCCATTATTATGGGTAATGAACATAGCGGCGTTGCACCAGAATTGGCAGAAGACATTGATGGGGAAGTATATATTCCCATGCGGGGCATGATTCAAAGCTTTAACGTTTCGGTGGCAGCGGCTGTGCTGCTTTCGGAAGCGTCGCGCCAAAGAGATGCCCTAGGTATGTACGACACTGTACGCTATGCAGCCGAAGAATATACGCAACGCGTAGAAAAGTGGTTAGAAAAGTAATTATTCAGAACCCTTGTATATATTGAATGGTACTATTTTTACTAATCTACCATTCCCTTTGTTAAACTTCACCTTGTTTACTAACTATTTGCCTGCTAAGGCTCTTTTTCACTTTTATATTATGAGGTAGTCATCATGCAACGTCTACGTATAAATACAGCTCTTTCTGCTAAAGAAGCCATGGAAAACATCACCCTTTGCGGTTGGGTGCGTACCCGTCGCGATGCCAAAGGTTTCAGCTTTTTAGAACTTAATGACGGCTCTTGCCTTGCTAACATTCAATGCATTGTAGATGAAGGGACAGCAGCTTTTGAAGCCATGACCCATGTAAACACCGGTGCTGCCGTGCGAATAGAAGGTGATTTGGTGGCATCTCTAGGCAAGGGGCAAAGTTTTGAAGTGAGAGCAAAAGACCTTCATGTCTATGGTCTTGCCGACCAAGAAAGTTTTCCTTTACAAAAGAAACGCCATTCAGACGAATTTTTACGCACCATTGCACATCTGCGCGCACGCACCAATAAATATGGAGCTGCCTTGCGGATACGTTCTGAAGCTGCCATGGCCGTACACGACTACTTTCGCAAAGAAGGTTTTTACAATGTACACACCCCTATCTTGACAGGCTCCGATTGTGAAGGAGCCGGCGAAATGTTTCGCGTAAGCACTTTGCCCTTGGGGGAAAAAGATCTCAGTAAGGATTTTTTTGGCAAAGAAGCTAACCTTACTGTATCCGGACAATTAGAAGCCGAAGCTTTAGCTCTGGGACTAGGCAAAGTGTATACCTTTGGCCCCACCTTTCGTGCAGAAAATTCTAACACCCCGCGCCATGCGGCGGAATTTTGGATGATTGAGCCAGAAATGGCTTTTGCTGACTTGCATGATAATATGGATTTAGGCGAAGGATTAACCTGTTACGTTATTGAGCATATTTTGCAAAAATGCTCTGACGACATAGCGCTTTTTAATAAATTTGTGGATACAGAATTGGTACAACGCCTAAAAAACATAATTTCAAAACCTTTTGCTCGTGTTTCTTATAGAGAAAGTGTGGACATATTGCAAAAATGTGGCAAAGAATTTGAATTTCCTGTATCTTTTGGGACAGATTTGCAAACCGAACATGAGCGCTATTTAGCCGAAGAGCATTTCGAGCACCCTGTTATAGTGTATGATTACCCCAAATCTATCAAAGCATTTTACATGCGCCTCAACGATGACAACGAAACTGTGGCGGCCATGGATGTATTGGTACCACGTATTGGTGAGCTTATTGGCGGTTCACAGCGCGAAGACCGCCTCGACGTATTAGAAAAACGTATTACAGACATGGGGCAAGACCTAGCAGATTTTTGGTGGTATTTAGATTTACGCCGCTTTGGTACAGTACCTCATGCAGGCTTTGGCCTCGGTTTTGAGCGCCTACTCATGCTGTTAACAGGCATAAGCAATATTCGAGACGTTATTCCTTTTCCAAGAACGCCAGGTAATATCGAATTTTAAAAGGTGACAAGACAGATATTTCTCTCTTACCTTGCTTGCAAAAATACAAAGAGCTTGTACTGTGCATAACCACCCCTAACATTGGCACACTACTTGCTATAAGAGAAGTATATTTAATACACGGTTTGCAAAAGTTGGAAGGTTTGCAAATGTGGGTGATGGAGGTGTCACCCTTAGTAAAAAAACTTTATGCCTTGGCATAGACGTTGCTTTATTAAAAAAGTGCATTAAGAGGTTTGCAAAAGTTGGAAGGTTTGCAGGCTAAGAGGGCGATGGAGGCATCGCCCTTTTCGTTTTTTATAAGCATTTTCTAAGCTAACACAGTCTTTTTCTACAAATTTCCTCATTTTCATAATAATTTTACATTTTCTTAAATAGATGTTGAGAGGGGAAGGGGCACTTTTGCTAGCGCCAAAAAGTTGCCCCTTCCCCCCTTCAAACTCCCCCCATCCCCTCAAAACGCGCCATAACAACCATATAGACTCATTACATCAATACATTATCCCTAAAAAATACTTTTTTTACCATAAGAAGGATAATGAGCGCATTTTGAAAAGGGTCTGGGGAAAACTTTTGGGCGCTAGCAAAAGCTTCCCTCAGAAAAAAATAACTTATTGACTCTGCCAAAAAAACGGTGCCCAAATTTTAGGCATAGCCAAAAAAACGTACATTTAAAAGGCACTGTTTACCACTCGTAACTTATCCATACACTGCTAGAATTCTTCCTTTCCATCACCCTTCATTTTCCTTACTTTGTATACAAAATTGAAAGCCACGCACAGCACTTTAGCCCAAAAAAGTTCCCTTTCATCCATAAAAAGATAATTTTTCTATTGTATACAAAAAAAAATCGTTTTTTTTTATTTTAGATTTAAAATAGCATTTTGCAAAAAAAAGCATGATTGTTTCTTCAATCAACGTTTCATGAACAAATCTGATGCAATTTACTATGAATATAAAAAAAATACTTCCTTGTGATTTTTTTTTGCATTAATTGACATGCCAATTAAAAATACTTTATCTTCACTTCGTTTTATATGCCCTCTTCATATATATAAGTGACATGGCTAAGCTGGGGGCAATGTATGGTATACTTGGCTGTGTTCAAACCAAAGGAGCGAGTATGGACGGGACTGTTTCTGTGGGTTCTTTATCAAAGACCCCTTTGTCCGGCCGTATGGATTTTGCACAAGCAGTGACGGGCGTTGTTTTGGCTTTGTTCACCTTGATGCACCTTATTTTTGTCAGCACGGTACTTTTAAGCCCCAGTGTCATGGATGGTCTTGGCTGGGTTCTTGAAGAGTTGTATCTGGCACAAGTGGGTGGCCCAATTATCTTACTTATTATGGTGGCACATTTTGTCATTGCCGCACGTAAGATGCCTTTTCAAGTGGGCACATTGCCGGTGTTTTTCCGTCATGCCAAAAGCATGAAACACTGTGATACTTGGCTATGGCTGGCACAAGTAGTTACAGCCATTGTTGTTTTAGTTATGGTCAGCATACATGTATATGTTATTTTAGACACTCTGCCCATTACCGCTCAAACATCTGCCCTTCGCGAGCAAAGTGGTTGGACCCCCTTCTACTTCGTTTTGCTTGTATGTGTTGGCATTCACCTTGGCATTGGCCTTTTCCGCGTTGGCGTGAAATATGGCTATATTACCGAAGCTACCCGTCCTGTATGGGTAAAGCGCACATGGTGTCTTATTGCCGCCTATGTGGCCTTAGGTATTTTAACCATGATTCGCTTCCATTTCATTAACGTAGCTGTATAAGCCAAGGAGATTACATGCGTACTTTTACAACTGATCTTTTGTGCATGGGTGCTGGGCTTGCAGGTGAACGTGTGGCCGTGGAAGCTGCTCAAGCCGGTTTTGATGTTATCTGTCTTTCTGTAGTTCCCCCCAAACGCTCGCACTCTTCTGCAGCCATGGGCGGCATGCAAGCAGCCCTTGCCAACTCTGCCATGAGTCAAGGGGACTCCCCTGATGTACACTTTGCAGATACCGTTAAAGGGTCTGACTGGGGCTGTGACCAAGAAGTAGCCCGCCTTTTTGCCAATACTGCCCCCATTGCCATGCGTGAAATGGCTTGGATGGGTGTGCCGTGGAGCCGTGTAGAGCCCGGTGTGCATACATATTATAAAGGTGGCAAGCCTTTTGAAGCCGAAGAATTGGAGTCAAAGCGTGGGCTTATTCACTCTCGTGCTTTTGGCGGTACTGCCAAATGGCGTACCTGCTACACTTCAGACGGTACCGGTCACTCTGTGCTTTTCACCCTCGACAACCGCCTTTTACAATTAGGCGTAACCGTGCACGACCGCATGCAAGCTGAAGCCCTTATTCATGATGGCGAAACCTGCACAGGCTGTATTTGTCGTTGTTTGCGTACTGGTGAATTGGTCATGTATAGAGCCAAAGTAACACTTATTGCCACCGGTGGCTTTGGGCGTATTTACCCTGCTACCACCAACGCCATCATTTGCGATGGTGGCGGTCAAATTACTGCTCTTGAAACAGGCTGTGTGCCCATGGGAAATATGGAAGCCATCCAATTCCACCCCACAGGTACTGTGCCCACAGATATTTTAGTGACAGAAGGCTGTCGCGGTGATGGTGGCACTCTCTTAGATGTTAATGAATACCGCTTTATGCCCGACTATGAACCAGAAAAAGCTGAATTAGCCTCACGTGACGTTGTTTCTCGCCGTATGGTAGAACATATTCGCAAAGGCTATGGCGTACAAAGCCCCTATGGGGAACACCTTTGGTTAGATATTCGTCATCTCGGTGAAAAACACATTACTACGAACTTGCGTGAAGTATATGATATTTCAACTAAATTCTTAGGTGTTAACCCCATTAACCAACTTATTCCTGTGCGCCCCACACATCACTACAGCATGGGTGGTGTGCGTACCAATAAAGACGGTGCTGTTTATGGCCTTAAAGGCTTATTCTCTGCCGGCGAAGCCGCTTGTTGGGATATGCACGGCTTTAACCGCCTTGGTGGCAACTCTTTAGCAGAAACCGTAGTGGCAGGACGCATTGTAGGTAAAAAAATCGTAGAATATCTTCAAGGCTATGAAACCAGTTATGGCACTGCCGCCGGCGCCGAAGCTGCCAAGCAAGTGGCAGAACGCATAGCCGACATGGTGCACGGACGTAAAGGCAAAGAAAATTGCTACGAGCTGCGTGCCCTTATGCATAAAACCATGATGGACAATGTAGGCATATTCCGTAATGGCCCTGATTTACAAAAAGCTTGTGATGAATTGCAAGAATTGCTTAAGCGTAGCGAAAACATTGCCTTGCAAGGGAGAAATTGCGGCTTTAATCCTGAACTTTCCATGGCTTTACGCATCCGCGGTATGATTAAATTGGGCCTCTGCTCTGCCTATGGCGCGCTTATGCGCACAGAAAGTCGTGGTGCCCACACCCGTGAGGATTTCCCTGAACGTAATGACCAAGAATGGCTTAACCGCACCTTGGCTACTTGGAAAGAAGGCGATAGTTTGCCCACTCTTTCCTATGAAGAAACGACACCTTGGTTTGAAATACCTCCCGGTGATCGTGGCTATGGTGGCGGTAAAACTATCACTGCTGAAATTGCAGCTGATAAAATTCGCCCCCTTGGTAGTGTTCGGTAACGTTTACACAGTAAACAGTGAACACTTACAAAAACATAACATTACGAATACTCGGGAGAAATACACATGGGACGTAAATTGCATTTCGAAATTATGCGCTACAACCCTCTGGACCCACAGAGCAGGCCGCATTTACAATCCTTCTATTTAGACGAACACCCAAGCATGACATTGTTTGTGGCTTTAAGCATATTGCGCGAAACCCAAGATGCCAGCTTGCAATTTGACTTTTGCTGCCGTGCAGGCATTTGCGGATCTTGTGGCATGGTCATCAATGGCAGACCCGGCCTTGCGTGCTCCACACAAACACGTGATTTGCCAGAGCACATTGTCTTGCATCCATTGCCTGTGTTTAAGCTCATTGGTGACCTTTCAGTAGATACCGGCACATGGTTCCGCAATGTGGGTGCCAAGCTAGAAACTTGGATTCACAGTCAAAAACCTTTTGATGAAAATGCCGTTGAAGACACCATGACCAATGCATTGGCCACGCATATTTTTGAATTGGATCGTTGCATTGAATGCGGATGCTGTATTGCTGCTTGCGGCACTGCACGTATGCGTGAAGATTTTCTTGGCGCCACCAGTATTAACCGTATGGCCCGCTTTTATGTGGATCCGCGTGATAATCGTAGCGAAAGAGATTTTTATGAGCTTATCGGTAATGATCAAGGCGTGTTTGGTTGCATGGGCCTCTTGGCTTGTCATGATGTATGCCCTAAAGGATTACCATTACAAGATCAATTAGGCATTATGCGCCGTATGCTTGTGACTGAATCGGTAAGAGGCATTGTGCCTGAAAAATTGCGTCACCTTATGTCCTGCAAAGGCAATTGTCACCCTAAATAAGGAAAAAATCATGGCCTTATACACAAAAGAAGAAGCACTGGAATACCATACCAGCCCACGCCCCGGCAAAGTAGAAGTATTGCCCACTAAATCTTGCGCTAGCCAAAAAGATTTAACTTTGGCATATTCCCCCGGCGTAGCTGAAGCGTGCAAAGCTATTCATGCCGACGAATCCTTAGTGGATGTTTATACAGGACGCGCCAACCTTGTGGCTGTGGTTTCCAATGGTACCGCCGTACTTGGCCTTGGCAACATTGGCCCCAAGGCCGGCAAACCTGTTATGGAAGGCAAAGGAATTCTGTTCAAGATGTTTGCTGATATTGATGTCTTTGACATTAACTTGGCGGAAAACGATCCTCGCAAGCTTTGCGACATTGTTAAAGCCATGGAGCCCACTTTTGGCGGCATTAACTTAGAGGACATTAAAGCCCCTGAGTGCTTCTTCATCGAAGAAACCTTACGCGAAGAAATGAATATTCCTGTATTTCATGATGACCAGCACGGCACCGCGGTAATCTCTGCCGCTGGTCTCATCAATGCTTGTGAAATTACAAACCGTAAAATGGAAGAATGCAAAGTGGTCATCTCTGGTGCTGGAGCTGCGGCCATTGCTTCTGCCAATCTTTATGTGGAGATGGGCGTAAAACGCGATAACATCTTTATGTTTGATTCTCGTGGCCTTGTACACGCAGGCCGTACAGATTTAAATAAATACAAAGAGGCTTATGCCCAAAAAGAAAGTTGCACCTTGGAAGAAGCCCTCACCGGCGCTGATGTTTTCTTAGGACTTTCTGTTAAAGACCTTCTTAGTCAAGACATGGTAAAGAGCATGACCAAGCAGCCTATTTTATTTGCTTGTGCCAATCCTGACCCAGAAATTACCTATGCGGCTGCCAAAGAAGCCGTGCCCGATTGCATTATGGCAACTGGCCGTTCTGACTATCCTAACCAAATTAACAACGTATCTGGCTTTCCTTTCCTCTTCCGCGGTGCATTAGACACAGGAGCAAGCCAAATTAACGAAGCTATGAAAATTGCCGCTGCTAAAGCTCTTGCAGCACTGGCAAAAGAGCCTGTGCCACAAGAGGTTAAAGATGCCTATGATGGTCAAGACTTTAGTTATGGCATAGACTATGTCATTCCTAAGCCTTTGGACCCACGCATTCTTGAGTGGGAAACCCTTGCTGTGGCACAAGCCGCCATGGATTCCGGCATTGCAACACGTCCCATTGCCGATATGGATGCTTACCGCCAAAGCTTAAAAGAACGTGTGGCAAAGTGCCATAGCCGTGCTAACGCTCTATATCAAAGCTATTTATAAAATGTAGATATTTTTTTATAAACTAGAAAGTAAGGGAAGCATTTTTGTAAAAGATTGTCTTACTCTTCCAAATAATAAGGCTGTTGTGCAATAAATTGTGCAACAGCCTTAAAAATTGAGCCCAAAAAAAGAATAGGAAAAGCAAAAGCTCCTCCTATTCTTTTTTATTTTAATTATTAGTATTTTTTTTCAGTGACGACTACTTGGCAAATCCTACTGCGCGACGTTCACGTATTACCGTTACGCGAATTTGCCCCGGATAAGTCATATTTTTTTCAATCTTATCTGCTATATCTTTACACAATACATAGGTGGTATCATCATCCACATTTTCTGAATTAACCATAACCCTAATTTCTCGTCCGGCTTGAATGGCATAAGCTTTAGCAACTCCATCAAAAGATGTAGCGATATTTTCTAAATCTTCAAGGCGTTTCACATAATTCTCTAATAACTCTTTACGAGCACCGGGACGCGCACCAGACAGAGAGTCCGCGGCTTGCACCAATACAGCCAGTGCTGTAGAGGGGCGAACATCTTCGTGGTGCGCAGCAATGGCATGAATAATATCTTTGCCTTCGCCGTATTTTTTAGCAATATCTGCACCGATAAGCGCGTGCGACCCTTCTACTTCATGGTCCACCGCTTTGCCTATATCGTGCAATAATCCTGCACGCTTAGCTTTTTTAATATCCATACCCAATTCAGCAGCCATCATACCGCACAAGGCAGACACTTCAAGAGAGTGTTTAAGTACGTTCTGTGTAAAAGAAGTACGATAGCGCAATTGCCCTAAAAGGCGCACAATTTCGGGATGAATGCCATGCACACCAGCGTCAAAGGTGGCTTGTTCACCCACTTCCCGTACTTGAACATCCAATTCTTGTTCACATTTTTCCACTATATCTTCGATACGTGCAGGGTGAATACGCCCATCTTGAATAAGACGCTCAAGAGCCATGCGCGCCACTTGGCGGCGCAAAGGGCTATATGCCGATAAAATAACCGTCTCCGGTGTATCATCAATAATCAAATCAACGCCAGTGGCTGCTTCCAGCGCACGAATATTGCGCCCTTCTCTACCAATAATGCGCCCTTTCATATCTTCGCTGGGCAAAGTAACGGCGGTCACTGTTTGTTCACAAACATAATCACCTGCATAGCGTTGAATAGCATTGCACAAAACTTCTTTGGCTTTACGATCAGCTGTTTCTTTAGCTTCTGTTTCGATAAGACGAATCATGCGCGCCGCTTCGTGACGGGTGCGAGACTCCACTTCTTCAAAAAGACGATTCTTCGCTTCTTCGGCCGTAAGTCCTGAAATTTCTTGCAAACATTTTTCTTGCTCATCGACACGAATTTGTAAATACTCTTCCGTTTCAGCCAAGGCACGTTCTTTTTTTGCAAGTTCTTTTTCTATGCCTAATAAATCTCTTTCACGTGTGGTAGCAATTTCAAGCTTCTCTTCTAAACGTCCACTCATTTCATCCATTTTACGCTCACGAGCCTTTAACTCTCGCTCACGTTCTTTGAAATCGCCTTCCATTTCGCGCTTTTGTTGGAAAAGATCATCTTGACCTTGTAACAACATTTCTTTTTTCTGTGCTTGTGCTTCTTTTCGCGCTTCATCTACAATACGTTTGGCAAGCATTTTTGCATCACCCAAACGTTTAGAAATAATTAAACGCTGTACAAACATACCAATACCCAGAAAAATGATGGCATCTACCACCAATATACTCCAAGTCATGGTCTCCATGAATAAACTCCTCCTATAGAAACAGGTCATAACCCGACAAGCATCGAAACATTGAACTTTATTTTATGTTTACACATAAAAACACAGCCTTACTGTTTCGTAGCAACAAAATAAACACGGGACCTCTGCACAATTACTTTTTACACATACCTTCTCAAATAAAAATATACGTTTCTTTTTTTAAGAATTGTTTCGCGCAAAGGCAAAGACTCAAAAATCAAGTACTGAGCAACAAAGAAAAGCTTCGCCTATTCTTAATTTTTGGTCACGTTGACTTCGTCAACATTTGAAAGACTTTACGCAATATATTGCGCAGAGATCTTAACACTATGAAGGACAATAAAAAGGAAGGAGTTACAAAGACACGACATATTTGTGCCATACGGAAAACTCCATATGGCACTGCTCCATATCGTGTACTGTCATATTTTGCACAACGACAATGTAGGCTCGAAGCCCACGAAAGAATAAATCAAATCCCCGAATAGCCGTGTGAGGAACGCATTGCAGAACCTGATTTCTCAGGGGGGCGCCTTGGCTCTTGCATTAGGCTTCCCCAACTAGGGGGCATGCTCACAGCAAAAATCTTGACTCCCAATTTTTAAGCTTGTAAGGTCAGCAACGGCTCAACAATCACAAACCCTTCAGGGATTTTTATATATTTCACATCAATTCTTCTATTTTGGCAAGCATAGCATCTAAACGTTCTTGCGCTTCGTTCAGTTGCAAATTAGCTTGTAATAAGTCGTCTGCAAGCCCCAACACTAGGAAAGTAAGTAATAATTCCTTACTATTACGTCCTCCGTGAAGCCTCAACTTTTCATATCGCTCTTCCACCAGCAAACGAGCTAATTCCACTCGTTCAGCATCCACTCCGGCCTTAAAGATAATATCTTGACCAAGTAAAGTCAGCTTATATTCTTGCATGGTATCCACTAAAGGTTAGTCCAAACTCTTCATACGTTCAAGCAAAACGTCAATACGTAATGCGACATCGTCTTTTACTTGCCTTTCTTGTGAAAGTAAGTCTTTAAGTGATTGGTTTTCTTCCTTCAAAACGTGCAACTGCTCTTGTAGCTCTGTAACTTGAGTGCTATTTTCTTGAAGGATCCGCCTATTATCCTCGCGCACACGCTCCACTTCTTGAACGAGTCGGTGCACATTTTCTTCGAGCAAATTGAGTATTTCCATGACCTAAAAATAACACTTCCTTCTGCCAATGGCAAGATGCTTTAAGCCTTTCTTTTGTGTTTAAAGAGTTTTTTTTATTTTAATATATGAAAACAATATATTGTAGATTTTTTTATTTCTTTAAATCCAAATTTTTTTGGCGTGCGCGGGCTATACCAAGCCCCTTTGCCGGCACCTCTTTGGTAATAACAGAACCAGCCCCCACAAGAGCCCCTTCTCCCACGCGAACAGGCGCCACCAAGGCCGTATTACTACCAATAAAAGCTCCTGCACCAATATCTGTATGAAACTTATTTTTACCATCATAATTGCAAGTAATGGTACCGGCACCAATATTAGCGCCTTCGCCTACGCTGGCATCACCTATATAGCTTAAATGACTAACCTTAGCCCCTTTATGCACAGTGGCTTTTTTTACTTCTACAAAATTACCAATTTTGCTTTTTTCTTCAAGCCTTGCGCCAGGACGTAACCGAGCATAAGGCCCCACTTGTGCATTTTGCCCCACATAGGCGTCTTGCAAATGGCTAAAAGATAACACCTGCGCCCCTGCCTCCACTGTGGCATTGTGCAACACACAATGAGAACGCACAACGGCACCTCTGGCTACACGCGATGTACCATATATTTCGCAAGGGCCAAAAATTTCTGCGCCGGGTTCTAGTTGCACCTCTGTTCCCAGACGTACATTTAGTGGATTATGTACCAAGACTCCAGCAAGTAATGCCTTGTGCACCAAGGCAGCTCTTAGTAATTCTTCTGCATGAATTAACTCTTGTGGCGAGTTCACCCCAAGCAATTGCGCATCTTCTCCGCAAAGTACGCCATGTACGCTGTGTCCATACTGTACGGCCAATTGCACTACATCAGTGAGATAATATTCACCGCTTTTATTTTCTGCTGAAAGCAAGGGAAGTAACGTAGCTAAAGTAGGCACATGCAGCAGGTATACACCAGCATTGACTTCGCCGGTGGGAACACCATGCATGTTTTCATCATAATCTTTTGCTTCCACAATGCCCACCACCGCCTTGGAGGCATCACGCACTACTCTACCATAAGCATTCGCATAGGGAACATGTATACTGGCAAAAGCTACGGGGGGATAATCTGCCGCACGCACGCTTTCTAAAAAATGTTGTACAGTATCTTCCGTTAGCAAAGGTGTGTCTCCGTTGACTACCAGCACATACTCTATTGTATTTTCGTGTAAAATAGGCAAAGCCTGCTGCACCGCATGCCCTGTACCTTTTTGCTCTGTTTGTTCAACAAAATGTATATTTTCTTTGGCAAAAGCCTCACGCACTTTTTCAGCGCCATGCCCTATAACTGTCCAAATATTTTCTTTAAAATGCCCACGCAAAGCTCTGAATACGTGCGACAATAAAGACTGCTCCAGAACATTTTGTAAAACTTTGGGTTTATCGGAATGCATACGCGTTCCTTTCCCCGCTGCCAATATCAATGCCGCAAATGCCATATAAGCCTCATCAGTATAAAGTATCTAATTGTTATTTTGCTGTGATTTTTTTAGCCAATATTGTAGGCTTTTATATAAAACAGGAGGTGAAATAGGCTTGGTGATATGATCGTTCATACCATGAGCCAGAGAAATTTCTTTGTCGCCTGTCATAGCATGAGCAGACATGGCCACAATGGGGAGATTTGCAAATTTTTCTTGCTGACGGATTTTCTTAGTGGCAGTAAGGCCATCCATAATAGGCATTTGAATGTCCATGAGCACCAAATCGTAATCTTTTTGATGTATCATTTCTATAGCTTCTTGCCCATTATTGGCAATATCTATGCTATAGCCTACCTTTACCAACAGTTCTACTGCAATAAGTTGATTAATTTCATTATCTTCAACGAGAAGTATTGACCCTGTTCCTTTATAAAACGATGTCTCATCACTGGTATCATCGCCTAAGCCCTCATAAAGCATTCCATCTTTTCCAAGGGCAAAAACTGCGTCAAAGAAGAACGTAGACCCTTCACATTCTTTACTTTCCACCCAAATTTTTCCGCCCATTATCTCAACCAAAGATCGAGATATGGTCAAGCCAAGGCCTGTTCCCCCATATTTACGCGTTACAGATGTATCCGCTTGAGAAAAAGCAACGAATAAACGACTTATCTGCTCTTCTGAAAGGCCAATGCCCGTATCTTTTACAGAAAAGACACAAAGAACCTTATCTTCTTCCATGGGAGTGCAAGAAACTTTTACATGTATGGAGCCTGTGGGTGTAAACTTAATGGCATTACTTACCAAGTTAAAAAACACTTGTTTTAAACGTAAGGCGTCACCAAGCAATACGGTTTGCGCATGATTGCCCATTTCCATAATAAGATTTAGACCTTTTTGCTCAATAACAGGCAAGTACAAATCTTCTATTTCACAGCACAATTGATGCAATGTAAATGGAATTTCTTCTATCTCCAATTTCCCAGCTTCAATTTTAGAAAAATCTAGTATATCATTAATGATGCGCAATAAATTATTAGCTGAAAAAAGAGTTTTTTGTAAATAGCTTATTTGTTCACTCTCTAAGGGAGTTTGTTCAAGTAAGTGCAATAGCCCCAAAATGCCATTCATGGGTGTGCGAATTTCATGGCTCATATTGGCTAAAAATTCACTTTT